>JANNQW010000182.1:0-9644 GCA_031400955.1 Verrucomicrobiota bacterium | reverse complement strand
TTCGCTGCTGGCTTTTTTGGCGCCGGCTTTTTTTCGTCAGCGGCGTGAGTCATGACCGGGAGGCAGAGAATTGCGACAAGGGTTAAGTAATGGAAGAATGCTTTCATGGTTTTGGTGGTTGATGATTGATCGGATAATGGCGACCGATGGATCAGTCTCGAATACAATGTGGCAACTGGACTTGTTTCAAGCAATTCAACTTTCAGCCTTCCCAGACGAAATCAATCGGCATTTCCATGTCCGCGCGCACGCTCTGATGCACCGGGCAGCCATGCGCAGTTTTTTCGAGCAAGGGGCGTTCGGGGTGATCCGGAGGTAGTGAAATCCAGATCTTCAGCGGCAGTTTCACAATGCGACGCGGGGAGTCGGTGCTCATGTGCTTTTCGACGTGAGCGCGCATGGATTTGATCTCAACGCCCTTACGCTGGGCGACGATACCGATGGTGGTGAGAATGCATGTGGCCAGTGCCGTGGCGACAAGATCGGTCGGCGAGAACGCCTCCCCTTTGCCCATGTTGTCGGCGGGCGCATCAGTGATGAGTTCAATTTTTGAAGGGCCGTGAGTCGCGCGGCAGCGGAGTTGCCCTTCGTAGTTGGCTGTGATTTCGACCATGGTATTTTTTTCTAGTGCGCGGGCTTTTCTTTGTCGTCGTTCGGGGGCGGGACAGGGTCGCCTCCTTCGCTGGTAGGAGAGTCCACCGTTGTCCCGGAATGCGCATCGCTCATCGGCTGAGTGCCCGAGGGGGCGGGACGCGCCGATGGACGCAGCTCGTCTTCATCATCATCGTTGTTCCAGGGATTGTAGCTCTCGTTGTCCCACTCGTCAGTGGTCTCGATAGCCTTGTCATCATCTTCGATGGCTTTGAAATGCTCGGGATAGAGGGCGCGGTCGCGCTTGTCGAGCCACCAGGCCAGCCAGATGCAAACTTCGTAGAGCAGATAGAGCGGCACGGCGATGAGGCCCAGCGTGAAGACATCGGGCGAAGGAGCGATGACGGCCGAGACCACGCAGATGCCGACGGCGGCCCAGGAGCGCGAGTCTTTCATGACCCTGTAGCTCAGGATATCCATCTTCACGAGAGCCATGACCACAACGGGCAGCTCGAAGCAGAGGCCGAAGATGAGCACGAACTGGCAGACAAACTTGACGTATTCAGAAATGCCCCAGAAAATAACAGGTGCCGCTGGCGTCACCGGGGTGGCATTGAGGGTGATGACGGGATTGATGAGGTGAAAGGGATCAAACTTGATGAATTGGGAAAGATCCACCTGCAGCAGCATGGGCGCGCCGACACCGGACTTGGCCGAGAGGCCTGTGTTGAATCCGTAGAAAAAGTCGAGTGCCTTGGGCACAACGAAGAAGTAGGCGAAACACGCGCCCAGCAGGAAGAGCCCGAACCCGACCGCGAGCGCCGGGAACATTACTTTTTTTTCCGTGGTGCGCAGTCCGGGCAGAACAAACTGCGCCACATAATAAAGCAGCAAGGGACAGGACATGACAATGCCGCCCACGATGGACAGGTTCATGATGGCCATGAAGCCGCCAATGGGTGACAACTGCTGGAAGATGATTTTGTCTTCGATGCCGCCGAGCTTGAGTGGAAAGGTGACGAGCGCCCAGAGTTGGGGATAGAAGATGAATGTTCCAATCACGAAGATGGCCAGCGTCCCCGCGATGCGCACCAACATGGTGCGCAGATCATCCAGGTGTTCGAGGAAGGGTTTTTCCATATCCTCCTGGCCGAGGTCTTTGCTGACCTTTTCCCTGATTTTGATAACTTTACTGAAGAGCCACTTGAGCATGGTGCCGGATTTCTTGGATGATAAAAAGTTTTAGACGATGCCCTTCGCAGACATTCTCGCGAACAAAGCAAGCGTCAGGGCGTCTTGGAGAGTGTTGTTGGCAATCATCTGGCGCAGTTCCGCCGGGCAGACGGCACGGACTTCGCCGATGTGTTCGCCTCCGACAGGTTGCGGTTCGCGCATGATGCGGACGGGGCGCGCTGCGAAGAGATAAACGTGTTCTGCGGTGAAGCCCTGCGAGCCGAAGAACCAGCCGAGCGGGATCAGTTCTCCCTGGGGTGTAAGTTCGCAGCCAGCTTCCTCGTCGAGTTCGCGCAGTGCGGTGGCGACAATGGTTTCGCGCGAATGTTCGTCGTCGATCTGCCCTGCGGGGAATTCCCAGAGTGCGCGGCGCAGAGGCAGTCGCTCCTGTTGTATCAGGATGAACTTGCCGTCTTCTGTAATCGGAGCGACGGCTACGGCAGATTTGCGATGGGCGACCGTCCAGGGCGTGGCGGCATCGGGACGCGCCGGGGTAAGGAAGCTGCATTCCTCGACCTGAACATACGGTCCGTCGTAAACAACTTTCCCGGGCAGCTTGCGCCAGCCATCGTGATCCTTGATTTCACAGAGTTCGAAATGTGGCACAGGCTTGCAGCCTGTGTGTAGCCCGGGCATTCTGCCCGGGCATTCTTCCTCCTCACACTGCAACGTCCGCATATCCCCCAGCAAAAACGCACCACCCCGCAGCCGTGCCTTCGCAGGATTCTGTGCGATGTACTCGCGCAAGCGTTCCAGCTTCGCCCGGTCCCTTACCAGATGGTCGTAACCTTCGTCCATCCAGAACTCGCCCTGCCGCTCCAGCAGCTTGTTAATTTCGCGGGCGGTAAAATTTTTCCAGGAGCGCAGCAAATCAGGGAGTTCGTGTCCTGGCAGCGGCTTCACAATGGCATGAACGTGATTGGGCATGATCACGAAGCAATCCAGCACACAGCGTGATCCATCGAAATGGCGCAGGGCCCCGGCTACGATTTGTGCAAATCGTGGTTCGCGCAGCACACAGGAGCCGTGGCCTTGATCGAGCCATTCTTCCCAGGCTTCGTGGAAGCGGGCGCGATATTCAGCAACGGTGCTTCCATTCCAAGGCTGGGGATGGTGCTGAAGCCAGATGGCGCGGTCATGATTCCACTGGTCGAGCAGCGCGGCCGGCATCGAGTCAGCGAGACGGAAAGAGACGAAGTAAGTTCCGCCTTCCTGATGCCAGTGAGGCAGGTTGCGCTTTGTGACTTTGACGGCCTTGGAAGAATCGAAGGGGTGGAAAGTTGTGTTTGACCGATGTCCCGGCAGAATGCCGGGACTACACACAGGCTGCAAGCCTGTGCCACTCCCCTGTGACACAGGGCTGTGCCCTGTGTGTCGTTCCGGCATTCTGCCGGAACTTCTGGATGATGTTGCATCCATATCCATGATCAATCCCGGGACAGTTCTTTCCGCCAATGCTTGAGTCGAGCGGAGACATTCGCGGGTGATGGCGCGCCGGCGGCTTTCCGCTTCGAGAGCGCCACATCGATTTTCAGGACGGATGCCACATCTTTGCCAAAGGCCTTGGAGAACTTGCGATAGTCATCGACGCTGAATTCATTGAGCGCACGCTTCGTCTTCACGCTGTGGGCCACGATTTTTCCAATCACTTCATGCGCCTCTCGGAACGGCACGCCGTGATTCACGAGATAATCCGCCAGATCAGTTGCGAGCAGCATCGGATCCGATGCGGCGGCTTGCGTCTTAGCGACATTCACATCCATGCCGCGAATCATCTCGGCGAAAACTTTGAGCGCGAGCTTGATGGTGTCCACGGAATCAAAGAGCGGTTCCTTGTCCTCCTGCAGATCGCGGTTGTAGGTCATGGGCAGGCCCTTGAGCGTAGTGAGCAGCGCCATCAGATTGCCCACTAGACGGCCGGACTTGCCGCGAGTGAGTTCGGCGACATCGGGATTTTTTTTCTGCGGCATCAGGCTGGAGCCGGTGGTGTGCGCGTCACTCAAAGTGATGAAAGCAAACTCGGCGCTGGCCCAGAGAATAATGTCCTCGCTGAGCCGCGAGAGATGCACTCCGGTGAGCGCGATGGCAAATAGCAGCTCGGCGACGAAGTCGCGGTCGCTCACTGCGTCCATCGAGTTCTGAGTAACGCCGTCGAAGCCGAGCTCCCTAGCGACGAAGGCGCGATCAACGATAATGGTCGAGCCCGCGATCGCGCCGGAACCGAGTGGAAGCATGTTGAGCCGTTTCCGTGAATCCGCGAGACGCGAAGTGTCGCGTGCCAGCATCTCGACGTAGGCAAGCAAGTGATGGGCGAACAAGACGGGTTGCGCGCGCTGAAGATGGGTGTAGCCAGACATCACGATCTTCTCGTGATGCGCGGCGCATTCCACCAGACTGCGTTGAAGGTCGCGCATCAGCTTGGTGATAGAGTCGATTTCATCGCGACACCAGAGGCGGGTGTCGGTGGCGACCTGATCGTTCCGGCTGCGCGCGGTGTGCAGTTTCGCGCCTGGCGCGCCGATCCGCTTGGTGAGGGCGGATTCAATGTTCATGTGCACGTCTTCAAGCTCCTCGCGCCAGATGAATTTGCCGGCATCGATGTCCGCCTTGATTTCGAGCAGACCCTTTTCGATCGCTTTGAATTCCTTCGCGTTGAGAATGCCAGCCTTAGTCAAAGCCTTGGCGTAGGCGATGGAACCCCAGATGTCATGGGTATAGAGCCTGTGATCGAAGGACACAGACTCACCGTAGCGCTGCACGAGAGCGCTGGTGGGTTTGGTAAAACGGCCTTTCCACATGAGGGGCAGGAAGCGTAGCTGTGAAACTCTAAATTTCAAAATACAAACTCAGTCATCCCTCGGCCAGAGGAGTGCGATCATCCAAGATTTGATTTCTCCGAAGGCGCACACTTCATGCGAACAATGTCATAAACATCTGACAAGTGCCGCTATCGCGGTCGGAATGACGGCGGTTGGAAACACGCCGCTCCTTGAAGACGGAGGTTTGAAAGTTTGCGGTGTTTCCATGTCTGATGAAATGCGACCCCATTCGCAGCCTTGACTTTGGACATCTATTGCTAATAGTTGTCCACATGAACGTCGCGCTTACCAGTCACTTCGAGGGTTTCATCAAGCAGCTCATCGGCTCCGGCCGCTACAACAACGCCAGCGAGGTCGTCCGCGCCGCCCTGCGTGAATTACAGGAAAAGGAAGGCGAAGTCTTTCCCCCCGGCTCGCTCAAGCACCTCTACACCGCCGAAACGAATCGCGAGGAAATGAAGCTCATGCGCGGTCACCGCGTGCTCGAGCCCGATGAGGTATGAAGACTTGGGATATCTACACTTACGACTTCGAGCGTGCTGGTCCGCATCCCGCGATCATTGTCTCCCATCCGGATCGCGTCGCGCGCGCTCCTGCGGTGAACGTCCTCATATGCACATCACAGCGAGCCAGCCGTCCACCGAATGAAAACGAAGTCCGTTCGAACGGGGCCGACGGCCTCGACTGGGAAACGCTCTGCCGCTGCGACGCACTGTGGCTTGTGGAAAAATCCAGCCTCAAGCAAAAGCGCGGAACCGTATCCCCGGTGCGCCGACGCCAGATCGTGAACAAGATCAACGCAGCGATGGGCTGGAAGCTGGTTTAGTAATACTGACGTAAAGAAAGGCTTGCATGTTGGGTGACGATTTCTCCTTGTGGTGTCAATTAGCAATTGATAGCCTGACTTCGTGAAACCGCGCCCGACTTACCATACTTGGCTTCTCGGTGTCGTTGTTTCCTTGCTTGTGGTGAATCCTGCTTCGGCAGGAATGGCGTCATTCGAGCTCAGAGACATAGTTTCCGCCCGGCTGGAATCGATTTCATTCTTCGTCCTCGTCTTCCTCGCATTCACCCTGGTGCTAAAGATGGCTTGGAATTATCTTCAGAAAGATTTCACCAATATTCCACGCCTCAGTTTTTTTGCTGCGCTCGCTGTGACGTTCGCCACGGGACTCTTTTTTGCGGTGGTGCTCACGATGATTTCAGGCGCGAGGGAATTGATGACTCCCGGGGCTTGGAACCACGTTGGTAATTTTTATGAATTGAAGAGTCCTAAACAAGCCCCGGATCAGTGGGTTGATTCCGCCAGGATCAAAGCTCTGGAACGTCTCCGAGTCGCGCTTTGGAAATATGCAGAAACCCATCGGGGCTATCTCCCAACGAGCCGTTTTGAAACTAACATCGCAGATTCGGTGTGGCAGGGTATCGCGCCAGACAATTCATTTTTTTGTTACTGGGGCGGACTAAAGTCGGATGAGGGAAAACCCATCATCGCCTATGAAGGCCACATCTACGGACCAGAACGCTATGTGCTCAGAGCCAATGGAACAATTTCATTGATGAAGGCCGAGGAGCTCAACAAAGAATTTAAGGAACAAATGGATGCGATTTTCACTGCGAAGACTGCCAAAGATGGAAGCGAACACTCCAACTGATAGCAAGCTCATGCAAGGACGGCCTCGGTCGCGGTGGCGGTTGACGCCGAAGATACTGGTATGGGCATTCGGCATCATCTTTTTGCTGGGTCTTTTGCCGGGAGAGGCATGGGTGGTTCAGATTCCGTATTTCTTGATCTGTGGCTGGTTTCACTACCTCGCCAAGGTGCTTCCGCAGGTACACATAAACCTTGGAATGATTTTTTCTGGTGTTGTCTCATTTGGGCTGGCCGTGATCACTTCGCACATGTTTTTCAGATGGTTTTGGCGTCAGCGAAATAAAGATCAACCTTGGCGCTGGAGTTCGACGATATGTCTCTGTCTTCTGATCCCGTTACTTTTTGGACTCTCAATTGCTGTCGGCGGAATTGCCCACCAAGGGGCATGGCTCATGCATGAACCACGGTGGGTGGTGAATAAGAATAGTGGGCGATGGACAAGGAATATTAGCAACGCAAAGCAGCTCATCATTTATTTGAGGATATGGTCGTCTGACAATGGAGGCAGCTACCCGGAACGATTGGAGCAGTTGTTCACGGATGGAATTGCCGACAATAACCGAGTTTTTAACTACGTGTCATCGGATGGAGGCACCCCGGAACTCTTGGTCTATTTGCCAGGACTAGTTGATTCAGATCCCGGAGACCTGCCCATCGTCATCGGACCCCATAGCGAGACGGGTAATAGGTGGGTCATGGGCCTGAATGATGGTTCCGTGAGCATGGTGAGTGGCGAAGATTTTGCGAAGGCCATGTCGAAGTGGAAACAACGCACAGCGGCACCCAAGGATAAATCACGATGAGCCTACGCGCCGACTCCACCAAGAACGCGGCGATGGGGTGGAAGCTGGTTTAGCCAGATTGTCGGAGTGCAAAACAAGGAGCGGCGGTTTGATACCGCCGACCAAAAATCCTCCGCGACAGCGGCAAAAATCCGAAGCCAGTCATGCGATATGAGATTCGCGCGAACAACGTCATGAGCATCCGACAAGTGCCGCTATCGCGGTGGAATGGTCGGCGGTATAAAACGCGCCGCTCCTTGGGGATTTTAGCCTCGACTGACCGTCAAATCACGTCGACCATTTGTTATAGAGTTATAACATGTGCAACTTGATGAATTTTATTATGAAGACATCGCTTCGGCTGCCACTTCAGATCGCAACCATTCTCTCATCGCTCACACTTGTCGGAGGCTTCATTATTAACACTCAGAAAACCACAGAACCACCCGCCATTCCCCGGCCCGTTAACATTACGGACGCCAATAACGGCTACATTATCGATCTAAACCTTGTTCCAGAAGTAGTCGAATTCGAAGGCTTCGTCAATTATGGCGCTCCCATCAATAGTGCTCCCAACACAACTCTAATGTTTGGCAGCAAGAGCATCAGTCAGCCCGTCTTTTCTATTCGTAGAATTAATCCCCCAAACGCATCCCAAAAACAATGATGCTCATTGTAGGCGGCCGCTTCGGCTGCCGTGAATTCGCAAGCCCCGACAAGCGAAGCGCTTGCCCTACAGTTCACACTTGCAGCCGCACGCTGCGCTTCTTGTCCAGCTTCAGCACATCGCCGTCCTTCCACGCCGGTTCCGCCTTGGGATCAATGAGCTTTTCGCCGTTGAGCTGCACGCTGCCGCCTTGCAGAAGACGTCGGACTTCACCGCCGCTGGGGTTCGTTTGGAATGCTTCCGCATAAGCCTGCAAGACCACGCCCAGCACATCGCGTCGCTCGCCGATTTTTACTACGGGCAAATCCGCGTGCTCCATGTCACGCTTACTGAAGCGCGTCTCAAAATCCGCGAGCGCGTCCTGTCCCGCAGCCGCTGTGTGATAGGTCGTCACGCATTTCGCGGCTAACTGCTTCTTGGCTTCCATCGGATGGAGTGTCTTGTCCATCACTTCGCCGAGCACCAGCAGATAATACTTTTCCATCAGCTCATCGGGGATGCTCATGAGCTTGCCAAACATATCCTTGGGCGGTTCGGTGAGGCCGACATAGTTGCCGAGCGATTTGCTCATCTTCTTCACGCCGTCGAGCCCCTCCAGCAAGGGCAGCGTCATCACCACCTGCGGTTCCTGGCCTTCTTCCTTTTGCAGATCGCGACCCACCAGAATGTTGAACAACTGGTCGCTGCCGCCAATCTCCACGTCGGCGCGCACCACGACGGAATCCCAGCCTTGCATGATGGGATATTGAATCTCATGCAGGCGGATTTCATGACCCTGCCCGAATCGGTTTTTAAAATCCTCGCGCTGCATCATCTGGTTGAGCGTGACCCGCGCATTCAGCTTGATGACTTCCATGAACGACATTTTGGCGAACCAGTCGCCGTTGAACACGACCTCGGTCTTCGCTTTGTCTAACAGGAGAAACGCCTGCTCGGTGAAGGTCTTTGCATTCGCCATCGCTTCGTCATGCGTCAGCGGCGGACGGGTGCTGCTGCGTCCACTGGGATCGCCGATCATGGCGGTGAAGTCGCCGATGATGAGCACGATGTGATGTCCCAGTTCCTGAAACTGCCGCAGCTTCCGCAAACCGACCGCGTGCCCGAGATGAATGTCCGGCGCGGTGGGATCCACGCCCAGCTTCACGCGGAGCGGCTTGCCGCGCGCCAGTTTAGCCGCCAGCTCTTTCTCGCTGTGGATGGTGACGGTGCCTCGCTGGAGGATTTCGAGCTGTTCGGAGACGGGGAGCATGGGCCTGAGTTTTCAGTGTTCGGTTTTCAGATGCAAGCAGGAAAACGGTTCTTCGCGGAACACGTTGGCCAGAGATTGCGCATCCCACAGAAAATACTCATCCGCGCTTGTGACCTTGCACGAGACAAGCTAGCATCGTTCCCATGCCAGCAGACGGAAGATTCTCCAGCAAGTTTCGCACTTTTCTCATGTTCGGCGCGCCGGGCAGTGGCAAGGGCACGCAAGGTAAGGTTTTGGGCGCAATCCCCCGATTTCATCACATGGCCTGTGGCGAGGTGTTCCGTTCGATTGACACCCGCACGGAGCTTGGCCAGGAGTTTGTGAAGTATTCCAGTCGCGGCGAGCTCGTGCCCGACGAGATCACGGTGAAACTTTGGCGCGCGAACATTCGTGACGGCGTCAAGTCACATGTTTTCAAGCCGGACATTGACTTCCTCGTGCTCGACGGCATTCCGCGGAACGTGGAGCAGGCGAAGTTCATGGAATCGGACATCGACGTTATCCAGGTGTTTCATCTGGCCTGCCCCGACCGCATGGAACTCGCGCGCCGCCTTCGGAAGCGGGCCATCAAGGAGAACCGCTTCGATGACGCGAACGAGGAGGTCATCCAGCGCCGCATCAGGACCTATGAGGAGGAATCCAAACCGAT
>JANNQW010000181.1:0-3124 GCA_031400955.1 Verrucomicrobiota bacterium | reverse complement strand
CCAGGCCGGCGATGATCACGAGAACCACCATGATCTCGATGAGCGTGAATGCGGCGCCGTTGCGTGATGGATGAAGCAGGCGGCGCATCTTATCTTCCTCCCATTCCGCTTCCGCCGGACCCGCGCAAGCGCTGCTGCATCTGTTCCATCAACGGGGCGAGATCCAGTTTGGTTTCTACGCTGGCCCCTTCGTAGTAGGAACCAAGTCCGGTCTCCACCACTTTCTCAAACACTTTCGCATCCTCCTGCTTGAGCCGCTCCATGTTCCGGCCATCGGGCTGGTCACGATTCATGTCATCCATGGCCTGCTTCACCAGCTTCTGCCGCTCCTCGCGCGGCATCTGATTGAAGGCCTTCATGACGCTCTTAAAATGTAGCTCGACAGTTTCTTCGAGGAAGCGTGTGCGCTCCTCTTTGGTGAGTGATTCAAAGAAACGCTGGCCGATGTCACGACCCTCCTCGTCGCGCATGGAACGGCGCTGGTTGAAGTCGAGGCGGTTCACGTTGGCAATGATATCATCCAAGTATTTTTTCCGCGTCGCGTCTGGTCCTGGAGGTCCATCCAGCCAAGGTGCCGTGGCCATCAGGGCGTTGACCTTTTCCGGGGTCGATGTGTGTTTTGCCGTGGCGCTCATGACTACGCCCACGGCAGCCCAGATCAGGACCAGCGCCGATAATGCGAAAAGCAGGTTCTTAAAATTCATGATTACGCGCGCGCGCAGTACGTCAGGAATGAAACGTAATAGAGGTGCGGGTTGGTTTCATCAATTTGGCGATTGTTTCCCGCGGCTGAATTTGCGCAGCATAAGTCGGCGCATATTGTCGACCTCTTCATTCTTCAGTAACATATTGACTCCAAAGTAGACGACGGCAGCAACAGTGATGGTAGCGCCAAGTGTCAATATTCTCAATGACAGGCCGTATCCGGCCCAGCCTGCCAGTATCGTGAATCGCGTGACCCAGCACACTCCGCCCATGCAAGCCGCTGCCACCAGGAGCTTGCCGGAAAAGCGAAGCAACTCGCGTCCGTTCAGATGACCGGCGAAGCTGCGCATGGCGAAAAAAAGCAGGGTAAAGTTCAGCGCCGCGGTGATGCTGGTGGATAACGCCAGGTAGCGGTGGTCGAGATGCCAGCGGATGACAAAAAGATAATTCAATCCCGCTGAGACCAGCAAGCAGAGCACGCTCACGAACATCGGCACGAAACGTTTCTCTATCGCATAGAACGCGGGTTGAAGAACTTTTAAGCCGCTGTAAAACACCAGGCCCAGCGCGTAAGTTTGCAGCGCGGCAGCGCAACCGGGAACGTGCAGCGGGTTCCTTGCTGCTGCGCCGTTGCCATAAACCAGTGACATAATCGGCTCCGCCAGGATTATCAGGCCGACGGCGCTCGGCACACTGAGCAGCGCACCCATCCGGATAGCCTTGCTCAAGGTGTCACGGAAACTGTCGCTGATACCGTGAGTGGCCAGTCGCGCGAGCGCCGGAAGTGATACCGTCGCCAGCCCGACGCCGAACAATCCGAGCGGCAACTGCATCAAGCGAAACGCACTGTAAAGCCACGTCACCGGCCCATCGCCCGCCACATGCGAAGCGAAGATCGCGTTCAGCATCACGCTGACCTGCACCACGCTGCCGCTCACGATGGCCGGCCACATCAGCGCTAGCGTGTGTCGTACTCCGCTGTCCTTCCAGTCGAAGTCGAAGCCAAAATGAAAGCCGATCTTTTTCAGCGATGGCAACTGTACCGCGAGCTGCATCAGTCCGCCGACCAGCGTGCCGATGGCAAAGCCGATCACCGCATTTTTGCCAAAGTGCGGATCGATCCACCAGCCGATTAATCCGCCCGCTGCCATGCTGCCGATGTTGAAAAACGTGGAGCTCATGGCCGGCATGAAGAAAATCTTCCGGGCGTTGAGCATGCCCATCACCAGCGCGGCGAGCGAAACCAGCAGGATGAACGGATACATGATCCGCGCCAGCGTGATGGTGAATTCGATCTTCGCCGACAGATCTTCCGGTGAGAGCACATTTTTTGGATTCGACGGATTCCGCCAGCCAGAGGCCAGCACCCAGATGATCCACGGGGCAAGCAGCACGCCGAGCAGAGAAATGATGCTCATGAACACCGAGGCCAGTGTCATCATTTTGCGCGCCAGCTTCCACGATGCCTCTTCGCCCTCGACCTGTGTTTTGCGGGCGAACACGGTGATGAATGCCGTGCTCAATGCGCCCTCGGCGAAGAGATCGCGCAGCATGTTCGGCGCTTTGAACGCCATGTTGAAGCTGTCGAGCCAGCGCAGATTTTCCTTGCTGGCGAAAAGCGCGCTGAGCACCACTTCGCGCACCAGTCCCAGAACGCGGCTGCAAAGGATGGCGATAGAGACGAGGCCGAACGCCTTCACTCCGATTTGTGACTCGGTCGGCTCGGCCTGCGCTTTAGACCCTCCGTCGTTCATACCTGCTGGGTTTTCGCCGCCGCCTTGCGCAGCCGATCCATCATCGCAATGCCCAGGCCGCGCTCGGGAATCGGCTCGACGATGATTTCGTCCACGCCGAGATGATCGAGTTCGCGCAGGGCAAAAAAGAATCGCACCGCAGCCTCTGGCATCTTGCCGTTGCCCGGGCTCAGGGTGAAGGTCTGCACCCAGTCAGTGAGATTCAAGTAACCTTCCTCGGGATCACCACAGTAACTGAGCAGCGCATAGCGTTTGCCATGCTCCGGAATAAAATCATGAGGCAAGTCCAGCACGCGCAGCGGTGTTTGCGGCGCGTAGTGCGAGATCATTTGTCCGGGGGCCTCCATCATCACCGCATCGTCGGCAGTCGTCTCGACATCGCGTCGGTGCTCCTTGGTCCTGCCGGGAAAGAATGGCCGGCCGAACGGTTTTAAATCATCTGGCGTGATCGGGCCGGGTCGCAAGATGACAAAGCGCGGCTTCGATTCACCCACGTTTTCCACTCGGACGATGGTGCTTTCCAATCCATGAATGCACGCGCCTCCATCGACAATTAAAGGAATGCGACCCCCAAGCTCAGCCATCACCGCGTTGGCGGAAGTCGGGCTGAGGGAACCAAAGTGATTTGCGCTCGGCGCGGCCAGCGGCCTGCCCAGGGTCCGCGC
>JANNQW010000180.1:0-2603 GCA_031400955.1 Verrucomicrobiota bacterium | reverse complement strand
GCTCTCCCTTGCGCCAGCGGATCAGATTTAGCTTCCCCTTCTTCTCCGTCTTCTCGGCCTCCGTGATGGCGCGTCCGAACATAATCCGGGCATCCTCGGAAAACAGCTTGCCGTCCAGACCGAGGATCACATCCCCTTCCTCCAGGATTCCATCGGCAGGCGACTTGGGATAAACCTTCGTGACAAGGATATGCCTAGCATCGGTGGTCTCAAGAGTCTTGGCGGTCATCCACCCCCGTGCACCCGTAGGACCAAGCGTCCAGTCGTGGGTGTCGTCCTTTACGACCAACTTTGAGTAGTCAATTTCCACCTGATTCTCAGCAGAATACAAGTCCGCAGTGGCGGGCCCAAATGCCAAAGCAATAAATAGGAATACATTCCTGGCGAATACCGGCAATCTTGTCTTCCTCATCGTTTTCTCGTTTTTGAGTATGCGAGTGATTTCATAAGTTCAAATCGCACTGGGTTCATCAAACCACCTATTTTGTTTTCTGAGGTGGCAGCAATGCTTCCGCAAAAGCCTTGCCCATCAGGGCGAAAGTCTTCGCGCAACCGAGATAATGATAGCCGGCGTTCGATGCGCCGCGTTCCCATAGAGCGTCCTCAGCCGGGCTGAGGGGTTTGCTCTCAGCGCGTTTCACGTCGATGGCGCCGAGTTCTTCGGCCCAGAACGGCGCGGTTTCTACGGCGACGACTTTGCCCTTGAACTCCGGCATGGCTGCAGGCGCGGCCATGGCCTGACGAAATGGCTGTGTTTCGGATGGCGGACCCTTGAGCCCGCCAAAGCCGGCCACCCCAATCACGAACGGCATTTTTGGGGCGGTCAGATCTTTACGCACATCGCGGATGAAGTGGGCGAGCAACTCCGAATAAAGTGCATATTGGTCCGGTTGGCCGCTCCTCGGGTAAGTGGCCCCATCGCACAGGTCGTTCCAGCCCTGAAGCCAGACAAAGCCAGCGAGCTCGTATCCCTGCCCTTGGTATTCCGGATAGACCCGCTTGAGGTCGCTAAGCACTTTTTTCACGTGCTCCATCATCAGTCGGTAATAAACCCCAGTGGCTGCCACTTTCTCGGCATTCAGTTTCGCCCTCTCCCCCGCAGCGGGAATGCCGTGCGCCCCTTTTGGGTTTTGAGCCCACGCCTCCTTGGTCTCTTTCGGCAACTCGTATGGCCCCGCGCTGGGCGAACGGAAATCCGTGTGCAGGCTCTTACCGCCCCAGGCCGTCTTGATGATCAGCACCGGCTCGTCGAGCGCGGCATCCATGGTGAGGCCGAAGGTAAACTCCGGACCAATGTTAGGGCCGGGCTTGGTGGGATCCTGCCCCCACAGCGAACCATAGCCCGCCGTGAGTTGGCCGGCCAATTCGAAGTTCGTTTCTGCTCCGGTCAGATAGGAAATCCACACACCCTTGCATACCGTCGGCTTCCCGTCGGCACCCCGCATCATTTTGAGCATCGGCGCGGTCGCGGGATCGTCTCCGATGTAGTCGAAGGTTTTGATGTTCGCCGGTCCTTCCATGTTCGACTGGCCGGCGAGGATGAAAACCTTGAGTGGTTTCTTTTCCGCGCCGTTAGCAGCTAAGGCGAAAAGCACCGTGGCTATGAATGGGGTGATGTAGTTCATTGTTTATTCTCTTTGCTTGTGAAACAATGGCAACTACGCCCGATTATTTCCGCCGCGAAGCAAATTGTTCTTTAGCAACTGGCTCCCATTTCGGACAGATTGCGCATCTGGGCGGACGCGGCTGGTTGCCGAACTGGGCGTGAGCGGCAAGTTGATCGATGCCGCGTTGGTTTAATTGAAGCTGGAGGGCGTGCTGGAAGCAGCCGGCCCCCGCCGACAGCGGCGGTAGCTGAAATGGAAACCGGCTGGAAGGAAGACCGACGCCACGCCGTGGAGGAACAAAAAAGGGCGGCGGCGGGTTTTTAAGCCCGCCGCCGCCCTCGTGTTTTCGATGACGACGGTCTCTGCGTGATGAAGGAGGCGGGTCTCTGGGAGGAGGCGGGTCTCTGTCAATGACCCCTTAATTACCCCTTAATTACCTTTCCTGTCTTTAATGATTTGATCCACTGCTTTCCTGTCACGACGCTCCTTCTCGCGGGCTTTTTCGAGGGTCTGTATCAATGACCCCTTAATGACCTTCACTTCCAGGGACGTAAGGTCTAAATGGTATTCGGAGTCTCGCTCGTTCTTTACAATTAGCGTGTTATTCTTCAATTCAATTGTTGTGATGAACTCGTCCTGAACATCTCGCTCAAGGGGTATGAAGTATTTTACCACATAAATCTGTCGCCTCCAGACCAAGTCCTTGCCTTGCCAGGCCTCAACACAGCCCATCTGATCTTGCGGTGCACGATACTCGATTGCGCCGCTAACTACCGGAGTGACCTCCTTTGGATCAGCTCGATCCGCATAAGCCATTGAAGCGCTGAACATTCCGAACATTGCCGACAATATAAAGATTGTTTTCATTGTTTTTTAGTTTTTGTTTTATCAATTGTTCTGACACTTGAGCGTGGGAATCCTTAAATTTTTTTGCAGAACGTTTGATGATCAATTTTTGACCATATTCCCATCCTTGATGGAAAAGGTGAAGGTCTT
>JANNQW010000179.1:0-28429 GCA_031400955.1 Verrucomicrobiota bacterium | reverse complement strand
GGGGTGGTGCAGAGAAGCACAAGCCCTTGATCGATAAGGTCTTGGAGTGGCAAAAACGGACTTCGCCGAAGTTGCCTCCAGAGCACTCGCCACCGGACGATAATGAACTCAAAAACGCTGCCTAACTTCGGAATCCGGGTTTAAACCTGATTCATTGTAGCGTCACCGGTTCAATTACCGCCCCATGCCACATCAGGAAATCGAGATCATCGGATGCCATGACGATATAGAGGTTTTCCGTCATCGTTTCACGCCGGGTGAATACATCATCGGGCGCGAACCCGGCTGCGCAGTTGAACTGCAACTCAACGGCATCTCCCGACGGCACGCCAACCTGATCGTCACAAGCGATGCCGTTTTTATCGAGGATATAGGGAGCACCAACGGCACATTCATCGGCGACCAAGCCGTTACGTGCCGCACAGCCGTCCCATCGGAAATACCGGTCATTATTGGCGATGCCATACTTCAATGGCACAGCGTTACTGTTCCCATGAAGAACAGAATGCCATCAGGCATTCCCAATCCCGAAGCCGCGCGTGTCATCGGTCATCACCCACGGAGGCCGATGGCACCGTCACACCATGGTCTTTCCTATGGGTCCGTGCAGAAGCCATCTCGTATCGGAGCCGTTCTCGTCGTGATCGCGTTACTCATTGCGGGCGGATGCTACGTCATGACGCAGATGAACCGCCCAGCTGTTGAACCATCAAAACCAGAGCAATCCGAGATCGCGGATGAAATCAGCGAGCCGTCACCGCCAGCACAGACTCAACTTGAGACGGCACCACAGCCACCGGCAGTTGCAGATGCGGTTAAGGATCCGCCCGCTCCGATCACCGAGCCAGTGATCACTCCTGATCCAGTCGCACCGGAACCCGTGGTCGCGAGGCCTGCCGACGATTTCCCCGGCGTGCCAGTTTTGAATCTCTTGCCGTCAGTTCCGGTGGGCGATCCCGATTTTCAGAAGCTGCTGGACGCCGCCAAGTGGGCGTCCAGGAACAACAAGTGGGATCGCTTGCAAAACGAACTGGAGAAATCGCTCGTCGTCCTGGCCGGCAGCGGCAGCTCTATCATGCGGCCCTCAAACATCGGACGGATGCTCGAAATGCGCACACCATCGTCGGTGCTGGCACAGGATCGTTTCATACGCGCCATTGGCGAGAACGTGCTGGGTTCCTTCAGTTCCGATTCCGAGCGGCAGGAGTTCATTCTCTGGCTTTTCGCCAATCCAAAGGTCCTCATAGCACTCGACAACACGATTCACCCACAGGACAAACCGCGCGAAGCACTGGAAGCATGGTGGGAAATCTGGAAGTCGGACAAGGAAGGACGCGAGCAATTCGCCAGCCTCGCCATCGCCTGCGCGCTGGTTTTCGATGAACCAGTGCGCATCAATCCTGCAATCTTCGGCAGCAGCATCGTTTCATCCGCTGCTGGTTCGATGGAGAAAGACACGGAGGCCAGCGCCTTAAAGCACTATCGCTTTTTTCGGGACAGCGCGAAACGTGGCGTGCTCCGGGCGCCCATCACAGAGATGACTCCACGCGATCTCGTATGGGTGGTTGACGCGCCGGTGCCGGAGTCCGAACTTGTCTGGGCGCAGAAACACATGTCCCTTTCACGTTCGACGTGGGGCAAGGCCTACGGCATGATCCGCTACCGCATGGATCGCGCGACGCAGGGTGTGAATCCCTACAAGGCTTACACGCTTGCAGAGATTCTGAAAGAAGGCGGCATTTGTGGCGACCAGGCGTATTTCGCCGCGATGACCGCGAAGGCAAACGGCATCCCCGCAATGGTGATCAGTGGCGAGGGCGATCGCGGGGGTCACGCATGGTTCGGCTACAAGTCACTGCGCAACGAATGGAATCTGACCACGGGACGTTACGCCGACAACTACGCTGCCGGCAGCACCACCGATCCGCAAACGCACCAGACCCTGAAGGAACATGAGCTGAAAATGTTCGCCGATCCCGGTCGCCGCACCGATGGCTGGCTGAAGAGCGAACAGTTCGTCGCACTGGCTCAGACGTTCGAAGCCGCGAAGCACCATGATCTCGCTACAATCACACTTGATCTTGCGCTGAAGCTCGCGCCTAAAAATCTCGACGCGTGGCTAAAAAAACTCGCCACCGTGCGCGCCGCAAAAATAAACGTCGCAGACTGGCAACGTGAAATCGCGCGGATGCGCACGACGTTCAACTCCTGGCCCGACGTGGTGCAACAGATCAACAATATCGAAACCGAGTATGTTGCCCAGCAGGGTGATTACGATGCCGCCCGCAAACTCGTGCACCGGAATACCGCGCGCATGGGCGTCAAGGACCAGGAACGCACCGACTTGATTCTCGATGGCATATTTCAGGAAGCCGAACTCGCCGAGGCCTCAGGTGACGCCGACAAGATCGGCCGCGTCTATCGCGAGGCGATGCGCACGAAAGGAAGCGAAGTCGTCGCATTCAAGGAAATTTCAAAACGTTACTACGAATGGGGCAAGAAGAACGGCAAGGGCGGAACGACCGTGCGCGATATCATCGCCACCTTTGAACAGAAGCACAAGGAACCCGGCGGGGATGTCTTTGCCATCGGCGCCTATCGCAATTTGCTGGGCGATCTGATCGGGATGGTGAAGGAACAGGGAATGACCTATCAGGAACACACCCTCGGACGCCGCGAGAAAAAGCTGAAAGACATGCAGGAAAAGATCGGCAAAGAACAGAGCAAGCAAGCGGCGAGGTAGGCCGTCCCCGGCATAGTCGGAATGCCGGTCGAGATACGCGCCTACTCCCCTTCCAGTTTGAAAATCAACCCGTCGATCACTGCGTCGACTTTGAGCTTGATCCTCCGCGCATCTGTCATGGGATCATCGGCGGCTAGGCGTGCGGTCATCGTCGCGATATTCTGAGCCGTGCGTTCCTTGGCGGCCGCAAGCAAGGTTTTCAAAGCCTCGTCCACCGAGGCAACGGGTGGCGATTTCTCACCGATCGCGTTGGATTGCAGGAAATGCGTCACCGACGCTTCGCCAATCCGGATATGCCATTGATCTTCACTGGCCACATAAAGCGCAACGGCCCCCTGCCTGGCCACACCCAGACGCAACGCTTCGGATGACAGATAGCCAGCGAGCTTTTCACCAGATACTTCCACAGGAAGTTTAGCGAACACGCGGGCAACAACTTTTTTGCCCGTGAATCGTTCGAAATTAACCAGCTTGTAATTGAAATTCTTTGCGCGATCCCACTCGGTCGGAAGAATCTTGTCCGGATCGTCAAACGGTGCGTCGGGCCCTGGTTCCCTAGGGCCATGGTAGCGCGTGGATTTGGCGACGAGTTCTTTGAAGCGCGACTCGTCCGCACGAAATGCCTTGGCCTCGGATCCCAAACGCAGAATCCTCACCTTCATAGTATGGCCCTGCTTGATCTTCGGCAGTAAATCGATGCCACGCACTACGCGACCGAAAACATTATGCTGATAGTTTAGCCGTGGCTGGGCACTGAGCATCAAACAAAACTGCGATCCATTAGTATCCGGTCCGTCATTGCCCATCTGCAGGGTGCCCATGGCATCGTGGCGGAGTCCCGGCACGATTTCGTCAGGGAACAGATATCCCGCGTCGCCTTCCCCGGTTCCCAGAGGATCGCCGCCTTGAACCACCAAACCCGGGACGACCCGGCACCAGGTCAAGCCGTCGTAAAATGGTTGGCCGCGTTTTTCCTTCGGTCCCATCATACCTTCCGCCAGGCAGACATGATTAATCACCGTCATGGGCGCCTGTTTATAAAATAATTCGCAAACCACCACCCCGGCCTCAGTTGTGATCTCCGAGTAAAGACCTTCCGGCAGATCGTAGGAATTTTGTGCCAGGCAAACACCCGTAAAACCCAGTAAAGCCGCGAACAGACAGATGTTGAATAATGATCTCATGGTGCCACCCATCTACACGAAAGAGCAACAACTGACAGCATGAAAATCATCGGGTAAACATCAAAAATCTTGCACACAAAGCGATGCGTTTGTTATCTTTGCGCAACATGTAAAAATTCCGCGTCATGATCCACGGCCACAATTTTCTGACGGAAGCGGATGGCATCCGCCACTGAGCAACGCCCTTTTGATATGTTTATACTGCCAGGAAATCCCGTCCGCAGGTGCCGGAGCCAGAGTGGCCCAATGCGTGCGTCGGAGACGAAGCGGGTGTAGTGAAGACTCACTTCTTCTTGATCTTCGCCTCAAGCTCGTAGGCAAGCTGGGTGGCTTGGGCGATTTGATCGCGCGTCATTTTTAACTCTAAGTCTTTCAAATATTTTTTAATGTCCTTTCCCCCGCCAGCACTGGCGAGTTTCAACCAAGCGAGGCCTTGAATGATGTCTTTAATCGCGCCTTCGCCGTTGAGGTGGCTGCAGCTCAGCCTAAACTGTGCTTCCACACCCCCCTGAACTGCAGCCTTGCGCCACCATTTGACGGCTTCATTGTAGTCCTTGGTCACGCCTTCGCCATAGTAGTAGCTGAGACCCAGCCTAAGCTGAGCCTTCGCATCTCCCTGATCCGCAGCCTTACGCATCCATTTGACCGCTTCATTGTAGTCCTTGGTCACGCCTTCGCCTTCGTAGTAGAGGTAGGCCAGGAAATACTGCACCTTCGCATCCCCCTTCTCAGCTTTCGCCTTCAGTTTAGCGATATCAATATCCTCGGCGAGGGCGAGCGATCCGCCGAAGATCAAACAGATAAAAGTGAGAACAAATGCGAGTCGAATCATCATCCGACTAAAGTGGCACTCGACGGCGGTGCTGGCAAGGTTCGATGTCTGGCCAAGATACCCCCACCCGGTTTCCGATGCACGTCATGAAAAACTACGGCCCGACTAAATCAAACTGCGGTTTACGCTGACTTCGCTGATACAGAAAGGGAATATTATCCTCAATCCGCGTGATCCGCAGATCGAATCAGTGACACCTGACACATCCATTTAATCTTGTTAATTCTGTAAAAATAGGTAAATCGAAGCCCATGATGATTCGACACCTCATTCACTGTTCGGGATTGCTGCTGCTCATCCTTGTGATCCGAACTGCCAGCGCCCAGCCAGCGGCACCCGGCGGCCTCCGGACATGGACGAATACGGAGGGAAAAACCATGCAGGCCAAGTTCGCCGGCACCAACGGTGACAACGCAATATTCCAACTGGTGAACGGACAGACCACGACAGTTCCGCTCGCGAAGCTTTCGCAAGAAGACCAGAGCTTCATCAAATCCAATCCGGTTCCAGCGTCCGCGTCCGCCAGCAACACCAGCGCCACCACAAAACCGGGCGCCCGCATCCCGATCGACAAACGCGTCTGGCCGAAGGACATTATCGTGCCGCCAAAATCCATTGATGTGAAGCTCGTCGAGGACAAGCCTGCGGAGAACCTTTACCGCTACCGTTCGGAAGCCTTCGAGTTCATCTCACAAGACAAACTCGCCGGGAGCGTGATGATTGAAGTGGCACGCATATTCGAGGGAACCCGTGCGCTGGTGGATGCACTGCCATGGGGCGTGCATCCCGAGCCACCCAAGGATCTCGGCTTTTTCCAGGCGAAATTTTACACCACCGAGGAAGCGTATCATAAGGATGGTGGCCCGGCGAATTCCGGTGGCGTTTACATGGGAGCTGACCGGATTTTCCGCGTCCCCTTCAAAAGCATGGGCCTGGAGTTGCGCGGAAAAACGTGGTATAAAAAAGCCGAGTTCAGCAGCGACACGCTCGTCCATGAGATCACGCATCAGATGATGCACGACTATCTAGGCTACCTGCCGCACTGGATTGCCGAAGGCTGCGCGGAATACACCAACATGCTGCCCTACAACGCCGGAACGTTTCATGCCGGGAGTCATCAAAAGGGCATCAAGGAATACATCAGCAGACATCTGTCCTTCGCGACCAAGGGGCTTTCCGAGCTCGGTTCCGCCTCCGAACACATCAACATGAGTCCGGAAAGCTGGGCCGCCAAATTCAATGGCGGTCATGAAGCCCAGCACCGCATCTATGGATACTCCAGCCTGCTCGTCTATTACTTCTGCCATCTCGATGGCGACGGAAAGGGCACCCGGTTCTTCAAGTATTTCGACGCGCTCACGACGGAGAGCGAAAAGTGGAAGGACTACAACACCCAGACCGCAAAATACAAAACGGAGATGGAAGAATTTTACAAACAGCCTGGCGTCAAGAAACTGGAGAACGGGCGATACACTTATCCAAGTAACCTCACGTCTCCGACAAGGCCTGAAATACCCACAAAGATGGACCGCGCCGAGTTCGGACGGGAGCAGGTAGCACTGCTTTACGATGGCCGCAGCCCCGCGAAACTGGACGAAGACGTGAAGGCCGGCTTTAAAAAAATTGGCGTAAAGTGGTGAGTGTGCTGCCGTCGGAAAGACGCTCCTAAGCATTCAGATGATTCGCGTCGATCTTATTTTCCATTACGGGCCTTTCCAGTCACAGGATCTACTTCCCTGATGCGTTGGAGCATTATCGAGACATTGGCCGCATAACCTTCAAGTTCTTCACGGCGTTCCTCTGACAGCTTCTCCCAGCGTCCCTCGACCTGCGCGATCTTTTTCAGTCTCTCGTAATTCGAGAAAAGTCGGCCAGCCAATGCCAGCATGTCCTGATCAGGTATCACCGCCGCCGCTTGCGACGGCTCTTTACCTTGAGCGACACGTTTTTCTTCCATTTTCAGCATAATCAGGTCCAGTGCGGCGGCTGTCGCGGTAAGCCACGGAGCTGGACTTACATCGTCCATCTGCGCCATCTTCAAGGTGTTCCGGGCGACTTGTCTGGCGCCGACCCATTGACCCGGCGAGCCGCTTTCCCTTTTGCGCATGAAATAGGCGACATAGATGGTGTAGTCGGTTGGATCCATGGCATACGCTCGAGAGATTTCTTTTTCGATTTGCCTCTTGAGGTATTGCTGGTGCAGGGCAGAAACTCCAAATGGATTGGTGCGCTTGCTCTTTGCGGTGAGCATCTGGTCAATCCAGTTCCCCCACCACCGTGTCCCATGAGATGGGGGACAATTGTGGTCATGCGCATCGCCCTCGTGGCCATGGTCGTGGTGATGATCTTCTTCCGTCACGCGAACCTGTCCGCTATGCCAAAGCAAGTTAATTTGGATCTTGGCCATTCTCGCCAATAGTTGTCCGTATGGGCTGCCGGCAAGAGCCATGGGAAACTTTTGATGCGGCCCCAATAAGCTGTCTTCAAGCCTCTGATGGAACAACGTGGCAGAGATCAAAGCCAGGCAAAATAGCATTGCGGGCAGGATGATCGTTCTCATTTTCGTTCCTTGAATAAAATGTAACTGATTGATGAGACAGTCACTCCCACCACGGCGAAATAAAGGGACATCAGCATCATGCTGTAAGGTTCCAAGGGTCCCATTTTAAAAACCAGTCTGGAAGTCAGATCAGCGACGTGATAATGAGGAGATAAATGCCATCCCAACCTCAAGATGTCGCTTTGGGTTTCTTTAAGATAAAACTCGCCATATGGCAGCACCAAGAGTCCGTAGAAAGACAGGCCGACGACAAAACAAAAGGCTGCCGCAGCTGCGACGCGGCTTCCCAGAGCGATCGAGAGCAGCAGAAGCGGCGAACAGACGAGCAAGAACAAGGCTCCGTATTGAAGATTCATCATCAGCCACATCCGCGCCTCCTCGCGGTTGCCGGGACTGCAGAGCAGGATGCTAATGCCCATTGTCACCAAAAGAAGCGCGACCATAAACACCAGACCGCACAGCCAGCACTGCACCATGCAGGAGAACTTCGAGGCACCTAGGAATCTGGCATACTGGAATACCCCATTCGCTGAATAACGATGGCCCATGTCTGTCGTTTGATAAAACAGCCAGCCGATGGTCACAAACCACAGGCTGACCCAGGCGGCCTGTGCCCGTGCTGGCTGGATGATGGAGGGATTCTCCTCCCAGGGAGTCAGATAGGGAAAGACCAGCGGTATCAGAAGAACAGTAAACAAGGCCAGCAAGTAGCTTTTGCGTTCCAAGATGGTTGAGAGGGCGAATTTGAAAAGCATGGTCCGTGAATGAATCAGCCTAATCTCTGGTAAATAATTTCAGGGGTCTGGCATTCGCCGGGAAGAATTTGTGACATCTGCCCCCCGGAAATAAACATCAAGCTGTCCCAGCCTGGCGCCCGCTCCAATTCATGAATGCAGATGATCCGCAGCAAATTCAAGCGTGTGGCCGCCCAATGTTCATTAAGGCGCATGCAAACATGATGGTCGAGATTCGAGACGGGCTCATCGAGCAGGAGAATGTGACCGAAGGCATCAGATGCGGCAGATTCAGCGACGATCAGGCGGGTCTTCTGCTGGTTGCCCGTAGAAAGCTTCCCATAGGGCTGGTGAATATCTAAATCGAGATCCTGGGACAGATGAACCGCAAAGTCGAGTTTGCCTCTTTTGAACATGGCCTTGAAAATCTTCAAGGCGCACAGTTCAGGATCGAACTTCAGATTCTCACCAAGATACTGGATCTGCCCGCAATGCTCAGACCTTCCCGAGAGCGGAGGAAGCAGACCGGCAATGGTTCTGAGCATGGTGGTTTTCCCTCTCCCGTTGCGTGCGGTCAGTAGATGGATGCCAGGAGTCAAATCAATAGACTGTTCGGCTTTAAGCAGTCGCACGATCTTCCGCCCGACAAAACCACCCTTCACCGAATAGCCGGCTTCCCAGCCCGAAGGAATATGGATGAATGAGGGAGGACGGTTGGGTGACGTCTCTGGCTTTACCATTGTTGAATCAAATAGTTGCTACTGATCAATTGCCTACATCCCATAATCCGTTATTGCCCGGCGGGGACGGGTCGTAGATAGTGCCGCCATCCTTCCATACCGGCGGCACTTGGGTGAAATCCAAGGTGAGTGCTTGGTCGTCAAGCCCGGTCCGAACTGGCATTTGCGTGGTTCCATCCGGGAGATAGGGAAGCAACATCGCCGACGTGAGAGTGGCGGGATCGGCATTGGGATGATCTGCCAGATAGGTTTTCTGGGCCACATAAACTGATTGAATGGCCAGCCCCGCATCCTTGCCAAGACGCCAATCCCGCATCGGGTTCACCAGGCTTATTACAAGCGCGGACAAGCTCAACATAAGAGCGATCACCACGGTGATTTCGATCAACGTGAAACCATCGGGAAAATAGTTAGCGGTTATTCGGTTTGTTCTCATTCGAATCTGTTGTCAATGATTTTAGAAACACCTCCGCCTCTGCTGGAGTTAACACTCGCAGGGCTTTGCCGGGCGCAAGCCCTTGGGCGGTGAGAGCATTCGTTCCTGCGTCCGCCGGGGAAATTTCGTTGAGGTCGCTGGTTTTCGACTCAGGGACGACGACGCCACGCTGCACAAACAAAATACGTGCTATTGAACCTTGAGAATTTGCCGTGGCACCGGCTTTAGTGGATGCCACCGAATTGACACCCGTGGCGGGTGACTTGCTCGCAGTTGCTTTCGATTTAAGATCGCTGCGCCCCGGAATAGGCCTGGGCACAAGTTTTGGCTCGGCTTTGGGCACGCCGGAAGATGCGGCGCGGACAACCTCCGGTGATTGGGCCAGTCCAGCATCCTGAAGAGCCAGCATCCAACAGGTGGCGGAAACGACCGTCACTAAATAGTTATTTAGTGTTTTCATCGGGTGCATAACTTGTGAAATTGTCGTCTAATTTGGCTGTGCACTGTCATCACGCAGCATTCATCATTCTCGGTCCCAACAGGAAAATTGGCAGCATTGACCCGGCAAATATAACAGCAAGAATCGCCATTGCAAATGCCAAAGTAATGGCGCTGATGACCGCGGTAAAATCCGACATATAGGCGGCAGTATCCTCTTCATACATGTTACTGAGAAGATCGAGTTGCAGGGGCAGTGAGGCTGACCTTTCCCCAATCCCCACCATGTGGGGGATTTGGGTGTCAAGTTTGGTATATTTTTTGAGAGCTTCCCCATAGGGCAGCCCCGAGCTTTTGTAGCGCTTGGACGCCTCCACCAACTGTTCGAAGAGGGGGCTTCCCTCCACAGCCTTGGATGCGAGGAGGGAAGCCTCGGCCAGGTTGATCCCGTTCGCATACATCATATTCAGCGTTCCCAAATAGGCATACTGGCGCAGTCCCATGACGAGTTTCCGTAGCAGGCCCCATTTCTTCATCATGCCCTCGATGACATACGCGCGAGCTTTTGCCGACCGCATCATGGCCATGATGAACGCGACAATGGAACCCACCATCAGCGGCCAAATGGCCTGCACGACATGGCTCATGCTGAAAATGACTGCCGAGAGTGGATCAGGTTTGGCACCCACCCCCTTCAAGGTCTCTTCCACTTTTGAAACCACATTACACTGGGACCAGATGAAAAGGCCGATCTGGAACAGAATGACACAAAACGGAACCATAAGCGCGCCCCGCAGTTTGCTGGCAAACATCATCTCGGTTTTGATCCGCTTCCCGATCGCCGTGAACGCCTGCCCCAACTGGCCGGCGTTCTCTCCCGCCTGAACGGTGACAACAAACATGGAAGGAAACCGACCGCTTTTGCTGAAGGCACTGAAAACCGGTATGCCTGCGTCCAGGTTTCGCTTGATACCGAGCAGCGTGTCCTTCAAGTCCAGATCCTCCAAGCCCTGGCAATAAAACTCAAGCGCCTCAGAAGTGCTGATGTCGGCCTTCAGCATCGAGGACAAGCCTCTGCAAATCTTGATGATATCTTTATTCGGAATGAGTTTAACCCCCCCCCCGGAAGCCTTGGAGGATGACCGGCTCTTTGCCCCGGAGTCGGTTCTCGCCATGGTGGTAGCTGCCATAGTGAGTTAATTGGTCTCTGTTGTTTTCATGAGATTGCTTCCTTTTCAAGCAGGTCTGAACTCCAAAAGACAGAACTAAAGTCCGCTACTCAGCTGTCATGTCCAGAACTTTTTTTAGTGAACTCATATCCGTCTTTCCATCCTCCATCAGTTTGAGTCCGCCGTCTTTGAGTGAAGGTAAACCAAATTCCTCGCGGACCTGGGCCTCAAGTTCATAAGGAGTGAGGCTGCCCTTGGCCAAGGCATCACCCAACTTTGGTGATATGGGCAAAATCTCAAGAATTGCCGTCCTGCCGAGGTAGCCCCGGTGATGGCAGTCCATGCAGCCTTCTTCGTTGCGGACATACACCCGGCGCCTCAACCACTCCTTGTCTAGGGTGAAAAGCTGGACATCTTTTTCACTCACACCCATCTTGGAAATTTTGCAGGAAGGGCACAAGAGCTTCACCAGCCTTTGAGCGCAGGCGGCTTTGATGGTTTGCGCGATCTTCCAGCGTTCGATACCTAGTTGCTGGAATCGCTCAATAATCTGAGAAGCTTTCGGGGTATGGATCGTGGTGAGAACTTTGTGGCCGGTAATAGCGGCTTCAATCGCCAGCTCCGCCGAGTCGCGGTCACGAACTTCCCCCATGAAAATAATATCAGGATCCGAGCGCATGAAACTGGTGACCATCGGCTTGAACTCGCTGGCATCCTTCAAGTTGCAATGGGTCACCCCGGGGATTTCATCTTCCACGGGATTTTCCAGGGTTAAAATATTGTCTTCTGGCCGGTTCAACTCCCGGAGCATGGCGTTGACGGTCGTGGATTTCCCCGACCCGGTGGGGCCGGACATGACAATGATGCCCGAGGGGATGGAGAGAACTCTTTCCAGCTCGAAAAGCGTTCTTTCATCAAAGGCCAGCGTCCCCATTCCCAAGCGCGCCTCAAAATGACTCTTGTCCAGGAGGCGCATCGTGATGTGGTAGCCGCGATAGGTGCGGTGCCTTTCGTAGCGCAGGCCCACGCCCCGTCCAAAATAGTTGGCCGTGAGACGCCCCGAGATGCCCGGGAATTTGTGGCGGGTCTCCGGAGCCAAGTGCATCAAGTTGAGGAGAAAGGCGTCAAGGCGATCCCGCAGCTTGTTCGGGAGGTCCTTCCTCGGCTGTAAATCACCGTCAATTCGAAAGGTGTAATAGCAGGAATCTTTTTCAGTCTTGATATGGACGTCCGACGCACACTGCCTGATGGCATCGGCGAGAATCGTGGCCATAAGCTGTGCGATGGGCTCGCTGTGCTCCTTGGTCACCGCAAAATCAGCGACCTCGGTGCTGATATCGTCCACATCAATGTCTTCTAAACTCTTTAGGCTGGGCCCAGTGCCGCCGCCGATGAGTTCCACGACCTTTGAGACTTCCGAGGTCAGGGTCAGAATCTTGACAATTTCAAGATCTGGAAACTTGAGAGAGCAGTAATCATCCGCCCGATAATTCCAGGGATTGGCCACGGCCACCACGACCTGCTGCTCGGATTGCTCCAGAGGGGCAAAGGAACCCTCAGCCAAAATATTGGGATCACACTGTTCCAGAAGGGAGCGATCGGCCATTTCCCGGATGTCCACAAACACCGGGATACCCGTCAGGCTGGACAAGGCCCCGAGAATCCTCGACTGCGAACTCTTGTGAAAAACCTCCTCGTTGGTGGCGCCCTCCAGCGCGGGAGAATGCCGCCGCAGGCAATCAGCCACCATCTTTTCGACAGTCTCGTTAAAGTGAAACCCGTATTCAACTTTCATAATTGAAAATGCATTTCACACAACTTGATCCAGTGCGCGTATCCGGTGATAACCACCGACACAAAAGGAATATACCCAAGCTTGGCGGATATGGTCTGCCGCAAAATGTCAGCAGCGATAAGCGCCGCATCGGGGTTGATCGAGACAATGGTGAACACGCAGTTATCAGCGACAACGGCAATGGGGGTTCCCAGCGAAGCCATCACCTTGCGCAGCAAGGGATAGGTCTCATAAAATTCCGCAGGGCGGGCTCGGCTGCCTGTGCGGCCGACGAACACCACCCGCTGCGGGATAGCCGAGCATATCGCTTGCTGGACTTTGCGAATTTCGTTGGCAATTGCAAGCGGATGATCGCCCGCCCTCTGCAGTGCCAGAAAATTCAAATAGTCGTGAGACTCAAAAGGATCGCTTGCCGATGCCAGGTCAGCTTCATAAGCTGTCATGTAATCAGACTGCCCGTCAGCCTGAAGATATCCCGCCCCCTGTAGATGCAGGGCGCAGCCCATCGCCGCTTTCATTTTCAAAGCCACCGCGGCTTCCGCCGACAGTTCATCACCGTCGAGAATAATGTCTCCAGTTTCGTAAGTCTGGGAGTTGGGGAGGGATTGCGTCGAACTTGGCACAGCAAATTTAATGGGCAGTGAAAGCGCCTCCTAAGTTTCCCGGCATGGGATTTCAAAGGGCATCCGTTATCTTACTCAACGCGTATCGCCCGCGGAATGTAAGTTTTCGCGCCCGGAACATTCGCGGGTATTTCATTATTATTGTCATTGGGAGGTGGAAGCAACGGGTGTCCATCGGGTTTTGGCCGGCCCCTAAAGATATTTCTGAAATACCCCAGCACGCCGGGCTTGGAGTTCGGCGCTGGAGTGCCCTTATGCACATTGTTGTAATTCTCCGGGAGTTTTTCAGGAACCGCCGCGTTGACCTTTTCGGTCTGCTGCGGCGAATCTGCCTGATACGAATAAGGCGTCACGATGAAGACCAGGCTGGTATGCGCCTTCTCGCGCTCTGAGTAGCCGAAAAGAAACTTGAGGTAGGGGACGCGTCCCAAGAGGGGCACCTTGCTTCCGGTATTCCCTTCAGTGAAGTCATAAAAGCCGCCCAGCATCAAAGAAGATCCATTAGGGATGCGACAGATGGCCTCAATGGTGGATTCACTTACCCGGGGATAGACGTTGCCAAGTTGTGCGGAGCCTTTCACAAACTCGACAATGTTGGCCACGCGCGGACGCAGGTTCATGCGGACGGTGCCGTCTGGCAACAAAGTCGGAGTCACCGTGAGCGTCACACCGATTTCCCTGGTAAACCCTGGATTCGTGGCGGGATTTGGATCCTCCAGATCCACTTTGTAGCGAACGCTTTCAGTGATCTGCGCAGATGTGGATGTTCCCACGGAATTTATTTGCTGGGTAACAATGGGAAACCGGTCAATGATCGAAATAATGGCGGGTTCATTGTCCTCCGTGATCAAGGTGGGGCTGATGTCGGATGATGCGAGATTTCCCTCCTCGAGTGCATGAAGGATGGCGGTAATTTGCAAGGGTCTGAAAATAAGATTGTCCCCGTAAGTCTTGGTTTGCTCGAAACCATCGTTGGTTGTGGTTGTATCGGTATTGACGGAATTGACGGAATTGGTGATAGTGGTAACGGGAAGTGCGGGGGGGATGTAGGGGGCTGTGCTCTGGTCATTGGTATTGGTCACTACCAGCAATCCATCCTTGGCCCGGGTGACCGTCTTTACCACACTGGCGATATCCGGCAGGTTGAACAGCGCGTTGAGACTTTGCGTGGCATTGATGGGAAGGCCATCACCAAGAACGGTCTTCCAATCCACCCCGATACGGCTACGCATTCCGTTTTTGACCCTGAGAACCCTCACATTAACGGCGATCTGTCGCTTAGGCTGGTCCACGGCCTCCATGAGAGCCACGGCTTTCTTGATGACAGCGGCAGTATCTGAAATGACCACGCTATTGGTTTTTTTCTGAAAAATCACACTGCCTCGGGCTGTAAGAAGTGGAGCAATCATGGCCTTGAGCTCGACTTCAAAGGGATCTTGTTCGGCTCCTGAGCTTGCACCACTGCCGCCCCCGGAGCCGCCCCCGGAGCCGCCCTCGGAGCCGCCCTCGGAGCTTCCACCGCCCCCGGAGCTTCCACCGCCGGCCGATGAGCTCTCCGTCAACGGAGATCGGCCAAAGCCAGTCTTCCGTAGATACTTCAGTTGATAGATCGCCTGCTCCAAGGGGATGCGGTTGGCTTGTTCCGTGGTGTAAACGTAAATGGTGGATTCTCCCTGACTAACAGTCAGCGAGTAGGCCCTGGCAATCTCGTCAAACTGTTGCCTGGGGTTTCCGAGAAGAAGGTGGCCTGAGACATTAAACTCCTGTCCCCTGAGAGAAGTATTGTAAAAGTATTGCAGGCCAGCACTCCGCGCCAGATACTGCAACACTTCGTTGAGGGGAGCATCCTGAATGTAGTATCCTTCAATGGGCAGCTCGGGCAATCCAGTCAGCACCCCTGGCTGGGGACTCGCGGCCTGAGGCACTGCATCTTTCAGGACGGGAGCTGGTATGCCTGAAGGATCCGCAAAAACAGGACCAGCGCCAGACTGGGCAGGAACCGGGACATTCTGGCCTGATGTGAATGCGACCATCATAGTCCACAACAGGATCGGTAAAAAGATGGCGGGATTTTTCTTCACTTGTTTTTTAACGGTTCCATGGGCAAGGCATAGGAGTCCAACTTGGCTTTTGCTGAATTGAGGGGCTCCACGTGAATCTCGGGAATGATGGATAACAATATCTCACCGTTCTCATTTCTTTTGGGATCACGCAACAAGATTTTGGAAGCGGTGACTTGCATCACCTTGGCGACAAACACCTCACTGCGATATTGCAGGATTACAAAATCGCCTTCGTAGATAATTCGCCCCTGAACCACAAATTCTTTATTCGAAGGATTGATCAAGGAGACCTTGATGCTGCGAAGAGCCTCGTTGAGCTTGACGGTATCCGCAAGTCGCTCTGGCTGGTTCTTCGTGTCTTTAGGCTCCTCTCCTGGAACTGGCTTCTCCCTGGGATACATGCTCAGGCCAAATGGATCCACGTTACGCTTTCGGCTGCCTAAAAATTTAACCATGTCCTCAATCTGGGAAGCACGAGTCGCGGATAGAGTCGGTCTACCGCCCATGACAGGTCGCGCATCCGCAGCCTTCCCCGACGTCGCCAGAAAACAGACAACGCCAAGCGTGAGCCATCGAAATGTTGGAATGAGGACACTCATGTTGTTTCAGTCCTATTTGAGAGGGAGCTGCCAGCCCATGAATTCCAGCGTGAAATCAAGATGCTCTCCATCGCTGTTGAAGGAGTCCAACGCAGTCACTATACTCATTTTCTCCAGAACCAGCTGCGGAAACAAAAGTTCCATCCGGAAAAAGGCCTCCTGCATGGGCCCATATCCCCCTTGCAACGCCACTTTCATCCTTGTTTTGGGAAGGTTACTCTTGGCATCCAGCGGCCCATTCCCGGTGGGGAAAGTGACTGAGACCTGTTGCAACTCGAATGCCGTGTAGGATTCGACCACCTTGGCAAGGTTGACTGCAAATTCCTGGCGGAGATCCTTCTTGAGGAGTTTCGTCTCCTCCTGGTAGCGGGCACGTCGTGGCGCCAGTGCCTTTTCAAGCATCTCGGTTTCACTCACTCTGGCGACGTGTTCCTTAAAGTTTTTTTCGCGAACTTCCTTCACGCCCTTAAACTGGGAAAATCCATAAAACAAACCGCCAAGCAGGGCCAGATTCAGGGAGGCTGGCACCAGCAGACCCAGTTTAATGATGGTCGAGGTATAGGCACTCATGGTTTGGAAGTTTGTGGCATTTTACTTCACCCCGACTGCAATCACATCACTTTTCTCGATGACCGCAATCGGATCTTTTTTGGAAAAGCTTTGCGTGATGTTGATCTCAAAATAAAGAGGATACTGTGTCGAGTTATCTCTGCCGCGGCCAATCGCGGCCTTGTTGTAGCTGGGATTTATCTTCTGGGTCAACTGGGTCAAAAAAGTTCGCTCCCCGATGTCAGGATTGAAAGTATCATCCTGAACGGACTGCCCCAGACGCTTGAAAAAGTCTCGAATTCCCGCCTGGCTGTTGAGCGTGGCCAGAACAGCAAAAGCATCCCTTTGGGCAAAACCCACGATTTTCCAATTACGGTTGAAACCAAGTTTTCCTGAATCCTTTGCCGTTGCGCCTTTGATAGTGCTTTCAGTCACCGCATCGACGTAGTAGTCCACCTTGCTGATCTTAACACTGCCCGATTCCTCCGGAACCATGCTTAGGAGAAATTCAAGCAGCACCCAGCCTCTGGATCGCGGGAAAAAAAGGTTCTTGGAAAAGTCCATGGCTTTCTTTTCATTAGACAATGTCGCGAGCTTCATTTTGCCCTTCTCAATCTCCTCATTTGTCAGATTCCAAGCGCGCTGATTCACGGCCAAATATACCTGCCATCCCCCATAACCGCAGAGAGAAATAAAGGCCAGCATGACGAGCATGATAAACCATTTTGAGAACCTGAGTATTTGCAGATCCTTTTGGGCCGGATAGAAACGCGATTCTTCATGGAACTGGTCAAAATCCTGGAGGCTCCAAGTCTCCAGCAGTTTTGTATTCGCCCCCCCCTTCCCGCCCGCCTCGCCGCTGAATATCCGTTCCATCCGCTCATTGCTATGGATCAGCAGTTCAGGCCTGCTAAATGGTATACCATTCAACAGATCAAATTCCTCAAGGCTAATCGCCTCGACTTCAATGGGAAAATTCGCCGCATTGTGAGCCAGCATCACCTCTGACACCGACGCTTGCAGAGCCAGTCCCATGGGCAACACCACCACCTTCGGTCGCTCCAGATTCTGGTTAATGGCAAGATCCACCACGATCTGGGCAAAGCCGGACGGAAGCGGTTGGGTGCCCCGGTGCGGCAGGGATCGAGCGGTGATGAGATCGCCCTTGGTGTTAAAAGCATAAAGCACAGTGAATTTCAGGTATTGCAGGACGTAGATTTGCCCCTGCCCCGCCTTCTGGGGAGCGAGGATTTGAAGCGTGGCCAGAACTTCCAGCGGCGCACTAAGCACCATCGTCCGCACTGGAAAATTCGACCCGTCACCATAATTCCGCAACTGCCTCATGAACTCTTCCCGGCCGCGCGACAGCACGACAGCGGCACAGTTCGGTTGATTGGGATCCGCCCCAAAATAAGGCAGCAGTCGCCACGTGTTGGTGGCCACATTAACTCTTTTGTCCGTCAAAACCTCGGCAGGTTCATCGAGGAGTTGCTGGCTCAAGGACGCATAATCTGATTCGGATCGCTGCTCTTGCTGCAGGTCAGCCAAATTGAATTCATCAGCGACATGAATCAAAATGCCGAGCGATGACACCTTGGAGGAAAAATACGTCGAGGAATGCTCAATCAACTCCGCGAGCACAGCCTCCGCCGCTGCATTGTCCAAGAAAATCGAACTATTCAAGACCGGCCCATCGTGCCAGCCACTCCGGACATCATGGAGCGTGGAAATGACCTGCGATCCGCCGTCCACCCACAGATGCCACTGGCATGACAGATCCCTGGGCGATTTATACCAGTCGCCATTAAACGCCCTGCTGGTCTTGGTGGCCAGCAAGTTCGCCTGTCGATACAATGAACCTTGGGATAATTCTGACGGATCTGAAAGTTCCAGCATGGTATGGGTTCCGATAATGTATCTATTCTGAGGCCTCCCGGCCCCGCATGGTGGAGAACACTGCCATCATCTCATCCTGAAATCTACTCCGTATTTTATTTTATCTTTCCTACCCGCGTCGCCCGTTTAGCGCAAATGACCAAAAAAAAGCCGGTGGCGTGTCTTGTCAGACCCGCCACCGGAAGTCAGAACTCAAATCAGTTTTTACCCAATTGTTTACCAGCCAGCAGTGCCGCCACTGGGAACGTGTCCGTCGGCACTGGGACATGTAACCCAAGCGGTGCCCTCCGCTGGAGTGTTTGCGTCAAACGCAAACGTTGACCCACCAGGACATGTGAGTCCTGGATCCGCAGCATAGGCGCCAGAGCCCACAACGCTGGCTTTCGCAACCGCGACACCATTTGCTATATCGTTTAAATTCTGGTAGGAACGAATTGCCTTCTGCATTGTGCTCTGGATCAGCACGCATTTGGCTTTGTCAGAACCCTTCTTGTATGCAGCTATCCCGATGAACAACACCGCAACCAAGCCCAGAAGAAGGGCGATGACCAAGGTGATTTCAATGAGTGTGAACCCCTTTGCCGTTTTTTGTGGACGGCGACCATTTGTGTAAGTTTTCATAGTTTTTATATTTTTGTGTTTTCTTAAAGCACTAGTTTTGTGTTTGTTTTTCTGATCAGCTGTGTGTGGTTTACCTTGTTTTGTGTAGTATTCTGACCAATTAAATCGAAAATGTCAGAAATGGTCAAGAAAAAAATATATTATTTTGGGAAATTTCAAGCTTATTGAACGCTTTTTACTGAGTTTCGCGTGCCCACTCGCCGTCAAATCCTCCGTTTAACTAGCCCTGACCAAGGAATTTTATCATTTAAATCTCGACTCCGCTGCTGAAAATCTATAATATTGGAAAGTAGTCATTTAAACACTAACAATTCAATCATAAATCTTATGAAAACAAACCGTCACATTGGATACGTCATGTCGAGGGTGGGAGTTTTCCCCATGGTCCTCTTCTTAATTGCTAACAACATTGGCGCCGCCCAACCTTCTACTTCTGGAACCAGCATGGTTTTTCAGGTCCCCAAGTTGGTCGTCAACGCTGACGGCACGACTAGCAGCGTGATTGACTCTTCTGGAACCATCTCCTACACCGGCAAGCTACCCTGCCACATCGACCAGGTTCTGCCTAAGGTCTACAAGTTTGTCGTCACGGGCATCGAGTATCAGCTTACCTTGCCATCCGCTAAAAGCGTGGACAATTTGAACGTCAAGGTGTCCGTCTCGGGCACGGAAAAAGTAAACCTAAAAATGGGAAAACAGGGCAGCTCCGGTAATGCGCATGTCACGGCCAGCATGGCCACTCCTGTTCAGGTTTTACTTCCCACCCCAGTCGAAGTCACGGCGTCCAGCTCTGCGACCAGCAAGGCTTCTGGCGGCCTGACCGTCACCGTTACTTGGGACATCATGGGCAACGCCAACGGCACGACAGGCTATATCCGTCTCCTCGGATATTACCAGTCAGAACCTCCGCGCCCGGTGGCATCGCTCACGTTGACCAATTATGACAGCAAACAGAATCCCACCTACCAGGCTGACAAGCGCCGTCTCTCAAAATTCCAGTGGCAGGTGACACGCTGAGCACGAACCAAAAACATGAAGCATGGGTTTCCATATCAACAACACGCCGCACGACATCCCGCCGTGCCGGCGGGGTTGATTTCGACACCATCCGCCTCAGGTAAACTTTTCAGGGAGTATTGTAACTGGCTGCCCTGCTCGGGATTTCTCGTCTGGATTTCAGCATCTTGGGTTGTCTTTGCGGCGGATCCCTCCCCCGTCTCAGTGAATCCAAAAACACCTGCGAAGGCGCCTGTTGCCCAACCCGCCGCCGCCACGTCAGCAGAGTCGGAGGACGCCGAGACCCAAAAAGGACGCGCCCTCCTTGAAGCGGCTCGGAAAAAGACCGCCGCCACTGCCGCAACTTCTTGGTATGAAGGCTCGATCCTTCTCAGTTATAACGGCGACAATACCATTCTGCCGCTGGGTTCGATTCTTCATCTTCCCGCCGAGTTTAACGACCGAATCGTCGAGGAGCCAACCGGGAGGCGTTTGCTGTGGCCAGAGTTTTTGGAAAAAAACATCTCCTGGATCAGGCTGCAGGAACTCCCCCCCGAAGTTGTGCGCGGCCTGCGTCCCGTCCCCGTTGAAATGGAGAACGCGATGGCTGATGAAGAACGCATGGTCGTGGCCGTCCTTCGCAAGATGCCGATAACCGTTTTGCAAAAACAGAATACCGAGACCAAATAAATCCCCTACCCGTATTATTTTTATGAACCTCAAAACCCACATCACAATTTTCCGAATCTTCTTCCTCATGGCGGTTGCACTGGGAGGATTCGCCCCGTTGGCCCACGCTCAGTCCACTTCCAAAGTTTACATTAAAGTGACCAGCTACAATAACGCGACTCAGGTGGGGACGCCGGCCATCTATTATCCGGATGCCACGCAACAGACGGGCGGATCCTATTCCTTTGCGCTGGCGGCACCGCCAGCCACCGATGAATCAACCTACGCCACCTATCTGGATGATTACATCCCGCTCATGTCCGATGGATCAAACGATGAACATTTAAGCCCCAAACCTCCAAGGATCACGAGAATTGTATACGAACTGCACGTCATTGGAACGGCATGGGACACCACTGATTACCTGCTAGACACCAAGACAATTGGAGAACTTCCCAGTCTGGCGATGCAAATTTTCACCAGTAATCCCTCCGCCAGCTATACTGGAGATCCCTTCATAAAATCGTCCTATCTGGCGGCTTTGGCGGCAAGTCCCAGCACCGTCCAAACCGCGGATCCCAACATGTATGCGGCCATCACTAGTGCCAACATCGATCTTACCAAGGGCACTCCGGCTGCGCTGGATGATACGGCTGCTTCCACATCCTCGACATTCAACCTTCTGACTGGTTTGGACACGGTTACTAAAGCGACGCGGGATGTCAGCTATATCCGCAGAACCAGAGCTGATTTCCCCTACTGGGTCAAGGTCATCTATGTCAGCGGTGATCTCAAGGGTGGAGACCAGATATGGGTTACGAGAACCGGACAGAACTACGAGCCCATAAACTTTGGGAAAACAGGCTCGGCATATAACATGAACGTCAGCGGCAACTCCAGCAGCATCCGTATCGACAACATCAGCTCCCTGGATGCCACCACCGGCCTGGCCAGCTGGCCCGCGAATACTACAAAGGGATTGCAAGTTCTCCCCGCCCTCACGGGTTTTGCGGACAACAAGATGCAAATGGGCATCGAAACCTGGTCAGTGCAGTTGGTAAAGACTGATGGATCCGTAGTGGAGCTGGCCAGTCCTGCTGTGCAAATATGGCCGGCCACATGCGTAATCACCTACCCGCCCCTCACCTCGGGCGCCGTCTATACTCACGTGCCAGCGTTCACCATTTCCGTTTCGTCGATGTATCCGAGTTCAAAAACAATTTTCAGCCTTATCAAAAAGGGCTCGCCGGACACTCTTCTGAGTTATCTTGACGGATCAGCCATGCGCTATGGATCCTTTAACTCGGAGGTGGATTCTAATTATTCTATGACCATCGGGAGCATGCCGGAAAACCCTCAAAGCGACAGTTCGTTCGTGCAGAATCTGGAGGCCCTCATCCCGGCTGTTGCCGACAACGGGACATTCTCCATTCATGCCGACTATGTAACACCGCATCAGTTGCCCGCCGGCCAGAACAACACCTTCACTATAGATTATCAATTCGACCACAAGCACATAATCAGAGTGGCCGGTCAACTAATCTCAAAATAATGCACTTCTCGCGCCATCTTGATCTTGCGTCGGGGGCAGCGAAAAGAACGCAATACCAGCCAGCCGGGCGTGGCAGGACTTGGGGGAACAAGGGATTCGCCTTGATCGAGATCACGGCAGGATTCACACTGACGATCGTGGTTGCGCTGATGACATTGACGGGAACCTTGCAAGCTCTTTCTGCAAGGAGATGGACCGTGATGCAGGTCATGACCGATGCCTATATGACCCAGGAAACAGCGCTGGGAAACCGTTACACCTTCGACGACTTATTATCGTCCAACTCGCCCTGGCCCACTTGGCCGGATTATGCTCAGAGCACCGTTTCGCTGGGCAAGACGTCCACCAGCAGTGCGGTTTCCGCCACGGTCCGGCGTTACAGGGAAAGCAAGACACCTTCCAGCAACTTGACGGGATTGGAGGTATATTCCCTCACCTCCATCCTGTCCTATCAGGTCGGAGATAAGACTTACACCAAAACCCGCCACACCGTTCGCTCCCGATGAACATACGCAAGCCCACACGCAGGCGCCCATCGGGTTTCACACTGGTGGAGATGACTCTCGTCATCTTCATGGCTTTGCAACTTTCCGTGGCCTTGATGATATTGCTCAACCAACACCTGGTGATGTTTCGGGCTGCCAACCAGGCCAATTTTCTCGTCCAGGAAGCACCCGGCATCGGCGCTCTGATGAACCGGATTCTCAACCAGGTGGACCACTACTATATCTATACGAACAAGTCGGATGCGATCAACGGGACCAACCCGGTGAATTCAGGTGGCAGCGTCGTCAAATTATCTTTTCGAACTCCCTCGGGAACCCCTGAAGAAGGTATCATTGCCTACGAAAGCGTCAGTGGCACCAATTCACTGGGCTATTACGCCAGGAAAGACAACAGCTGGCCCGACCAGAGTTCATGGGTGATAACGAGCCGCCCCACTCAGGTCACTTTCTCCAACAGCACAGGCATATTGCTCGTCCAACTCGTAGGACCTTTGGGTGAGGAAATCACCTATGCTGGAACTTCCCAATGAAAACTCGACGATACCAGAAGGGCTTTGTTTCCCTGCCGATGGTCACCATGGTGACCATCATTATGTTCGTGTCATTAATGGCGCTTTTCAGGACGACCGTCCAGAACCAGGATGCACAGTCCCATATCCAGTTGCGCTCGGACTTCCACCAGCGGGAGGATGCATTTGTCAGGGCACTGCTGGCAGTTTTCCCAAATACAGCAGCCGGTTGCATGCAGCCCGGTTCCAGCAGCGCGACCGAGCTTTATACATGGGGGGCTATTTTTGACCAGGCCATTGCGCTGGCAGGTGCGACGCAAACCGATGATGCGAGCAAACTCTCCACACTTGGACTTGCGAGTGCCAGAGCGGCAAATCCCGGAGATGGCAGCACCATCACCGTTAACCCGCTGGTCGTGATTTCCGATGCCACCGGTGCCTACACTACCGCCAAGGTTAATTCAGGAACCACAAAATTCTATGGCGCGCTTAGCGACAAATACCCCGTCGGATTGCCCGTTCCCATGGATGCGACGGCATCCACCATCATGGACGACGATTGCCTTTACCCGCTCATCACCAGCCAAAAATTCTATTCAACGGATGGCGGTGGAGTGCTGCAGGCATCCGTGGAGGACTATCCCCGCTTCAATCTGATGAACTATCCCGACATACGCCTGCCACTGGTGGAAGCGGGCAAGGCTTTTATCTCCAAGCGCAACTGGTGGGCATTTTCTGTCACCTTCGCCAATGCCGCAGTCTCGGGGAAAACAACCAGATCGGTGACAAAAAACTATGTCCTGTCCGTCTATGAAGTGCCCTCGCAGCTCCCCATCTCTGGCGATGCCCGAACCATCATCGGCATGCATGCCGACGGAACGCCCTGGGACGCCGTCAATAAATTACGCGGGGCGGTTTATGGAGAAAGCGTCCAGGCCTCAGGTTCCTTCGACTGGCAAGGCAGAGATGATGCGCTTAAACCCATCGCCGCCAGCCGTAAGGGGCTTTCCGCCGATACGAGCGCGACGACTTCGTTCAACTGGTTTAATGCTGATTACAACCAGATGGGTGCCTTGGAAACATGGCAGGCCGAAAACAACCAGCAGGCGGGCCAAATGGGGACTGCCGGAGATTCTGGCAGGGTGGGCTTTGTGCCAATATTGCCTGACTCAGACGAAGAGTTTTACCGGCAAGGCTCCGTCGGCGTTGGCGGCGCCATCTCGCCCACGGTCTGGGATGACTATTCTATCGGCGCCAATCAATGCACCGTGAAGGGACGGGTGACCTCCGTCGTGTCCACAAGCGGCGGGGATTATACGCCGTCAGAAGTGGAAGTGACCTGCCTCAATGCCGCTGGCGACGCCAGCTTGACGATGACACTCACCGGAGATCTGGCAAAATCGACCAGCGATCCAAGTCATTATGTCTATTGGCCCAACTATGTGGAAGAAGCCACCGCTACTCCCCCTCTTCCGCCTTTTCAGAGGCGATCGATCAAAGATGCTTCCGACGTCACGGCGGCTTATGCTCTTGTCTTTATGCCCGGAAGGCTGAACGCATGGCTTGCCAGCGTATTCCCCGGAGCTGCGGCCATCAGCAGCAGCTCCGCCAGCGCTCCTCTGAACAACAAGTTCTACTTTGAATGGGATTCTGCCACGGGTGTTACCACCTCCAACTTGTCCAAGACCGGCCTAGTCATCGCCGACCCCTCGAGTGATCTCACCGAGTTCGCCAAAGGAATCTCCATCGTAAGCGCCTCCCAGGTTCTTATCGAAAGCGATTTCAACATCGTGAAAGATCCGAATCGTCTGCTCACGTATCCAACCCACCCCTACCCTCCCTTGTCAGTCTTTGCGCCTGATGTCTTTGTGGGAACCAGGACGGACCTTCAGAAACTTGTCATACCCTACGGACAGTTGGGAACTTTGAAATCTTCCAGACGGGATTCAAACGCGCTGTTCAGCCCCTTGGACATCAAGTCGTTCGCCACAAACGCGGTCCTGCCCGTTAATGAAATCGAGATGGGTGATCCGGCTGACTCCACCGCAACGGGACTCGCCCAGTTGACTCACCCGAGTCAACTGCCGCCCATAACACTGATGAACTGGCTCATCACCCTTGAAGAACTGCCCGATCCCTGATACCTCTTCCACCTCGATCTGAGCTGGATCAAAATATATGGGAGTCAAACTTGTCAGTCAAATACTGGCCTCTAGGCCAAATCAAAAGATATCGGACATTCAGGTTCGCTCGGATCATCCTGTCTACATCCATACCGAACGGGGTGTGGAAATCATTAGGGAACTCGGGATTATTACTACCGATCAGGTAATAAAAATGGCAACTGATCTTTATGGCCATACCACCGACTTCACTTCGACCTTGGATGGTGCGCCTGAAAAGGTTTTATCGACGCTTTTGACAAGTCGGAAGGTTCTGGATTTCGCATGCCAATTGGGCGATACCCAACTGGACCACGGCAGGGTGCGTCTGCGCGTGCAGATGCACCTCAGTGAGTCGGGGGTGGGATTCACCTGCCGCGTGCTGCACCAGAAGCTCCCCAAGCTGAAAGAGCTTGGCATTGAGCCTTTCATTATTGAGCGTCTTCAGGAGCTTGTTCAAGGCCGTCAGGGGCTGGGATTTGTCACGGGTCAGACGGGCTCGGGGAAAACTACGACCCTTGCCGCAATGATAGACTGGCTGCGCAGCAATCATCAGAGGCATATTGTAACCGTTGAGGATCCAATTGAATATTATTACGACAACCTTACTGGGGAAAGTGGTCAGGGCTCCAACGAATTCCAGGCCTCACCCAGCCTGATCACCCAGCAGGAAGTGGGCAGACACACCGACTCCTTTAGCGCAGGCATCATCCAGTCCTTGCGCAAAGCTCCGCACGTTCTGCTTCTTGGTGAGGTGCGCGATCGCGCCAGCATGGATGCCTGTCTGGAAGCAGCCCAGACGGGACACCTTGTCCTCACCACCCTGCACACACGTGGTGCCGTGAAAACGCTGGATCGTATTCTGGAGTTCTACCCCAAGGATATGCACCACTCGATATTGAACCGGATCTACACCACCATTTCATTCATCCTATCCCAAGGGTTGCTGCCGGGATTCAACGGCCGCGTTTTGATAACAGAATATCTGGAGAACAACAGCCTCAACGTTGCCTCGGGCATCCGCTTTTATGACGGCAGTGCCCCGTCCCTGGCAGACGCCATCAGACAGCATGGCAACCTCCGCTGGGACGACTGTCTAAAAGACGCCTTCCGCAGGGGAGCAATTTCCGAAGAAATCTACCGGAACAATCTCATGCAAATGTGATCCGCAGGCAAGCGTCAAGCGAACCACCCTGTTCAGCTTCAATTTAATTTATGGCTAAAGTCCAGGTCGATAGGAGCGGGATTTGCCAGTGAAAGGATCGATCTGGATGGTGTAGAAATTCTTCGGCATATATGTGGCGCCGTAAGTCTTGCCATCATCGGCAAGCAGCGTGATAAAACTTTTCGTAAGTTCAGGGAACGTCATGGCGGCTGGTGCCGTTGCTGCTGCTGTTGTTTCTCCAGTGGCGGAGACAATTTTGCGACAGGTGCCATCGGGCAAAAATCTTATCGCGATATAGGTGGCGGCGACTTTAACAGACGCATTATTATCCGTGTCTGGAAGTGTAGTGCCTAAAAGAACCGGGGAAAAAACGTCCGAATCAGAGATCATCACCCCCTCAGGGAGCTTGACGCACTCGGTGGCTTTGGTCGCGATTTCCGTGTTGCTGCCGGGTGGCGTGGATATTTTAAACAACTGATATCCCCGAAAGCCTGAGGCATCACCGGACACCACTCCGCTGTATTTGTAGAACCTCATCTCGAGCGTGTTATTCTTGGTGAACACCGTTTGCTGCGCCTCTGAAAGGGCACCGAGTATGCGCTCGCCCGCGCCGGTCAGTTTTGATGAGCCTACACCCTTGAACATCACAGGTCCGGCCATGGCCATCAAAATGGCAATGATGGTAATGACAGCCAGCATTTCGACCAATGTGAAGCCTCGTTGAGGCGCGCAGGATCCCGCAGCCTTGACCGGAGCAGGGTAAACATTGCCGCCGTCGTTCATGTTGCTGATATGAGTCATGGAATGGTTATTGGCTATGCCCGATAAACTAAAGGCTCCATCGGGCCTGTTTCATGTTCACCGAGGTTGTGAACACACGGTGCCTCAGTTTATTAGTCGTTAGGAAAGTTGTCAGCGCCAGCATGTCTGTATTGTATTTTGAAGCTTCGGCGCTGTATTTTTCAGCGTCGACAAAAAGATCTTTCACTGTGTTCGCCAGGTTTGTGCGCAAGGCGTCATTCCGGGCAAGTTCTTCTGCAGCCGCCGAGTCAATGACCACCATGGTAATCTTGAGTATTGGGGGCAATGCGTTTTGTGTTCCCTGGATACCGGTGGCGGCGGTTGGGGCTGATGCGCCCGGATTTTGTATGAGCGTGGAGTCATACTCATATTGGGGCGCTATCCAGCTGGGATCCTTGGTGCTGTCTGAGCGGGTGTCCACCTGGGGTGATATAATCAGGGCGATAACATTCTCCGCAACCGGCCGGGTGACACCCCGGTTGGCAGCCGTTTCATTTTCCTCAATTTCAGCCACATCATCTTTAAACCATTTTTTGGAGTTAGAGGCTATCGGCTTCAAGGCATAGATTTGATTCAATTCCGCTGGCGGACTGTATTCCATCAACCGGTATCTAAAATGCTTGGGAACCTTTGAAACTATATTATTGTTTTCGTCTCTTAAGAAATTGAGAAACTTCGGCCGGAACGAAGCATCATCACTCCATTGGATAAAATATCCCCTGCTGCACAGGAGATTTGACATATTCTCGGTATTGACCTGCGTGCCCGTAGCTACGCTTTGAACGGTGGTTCCAAGAGGGGCTTGGAAAAAAACGCCGTGCGTTGGGTAAACGCCTGCGGCAGCACGGTCGAGCAAGCCCGTGACCTTGCCACAGACGAACTGCAGTTCAGATTGCCGCCGATAGGATACAGTGTCGGATGTATCCCAGTAGGTGTTCAAGGTCGCCTGAGACAGGCTGCGGGTGATCACATCCATAGCCATTCTCGCCTCCCTGAATTCGGATACTTTCGAATTGGATTGAACCCAGGTTTTTTGCACCACGCCGACCACGTTGGTCATAAAAAGCATGAGGATGGCCAGCACCGT
>JANNQW010000178.1:0-7790 GCA_031400955.1 Verrucomicrobiota bacterium | reverse complement strand
CGGAGAAAATCCGGCGAACGCTCATCACCACGCACAGCCAGACCGGCGGCCACCTTGGACCCAACCTTGGTGTGGTGGAACTGACCCTGGCCCTGCACCGGGTGTTCGACACCCCGGCGGACAAGTTCGTCTTCGATGTCGCGCACCAGGGTTACGTGCACAAGATGCTCACCGGCCGCTGGGACCGCATCGAGACCATCCGGCAGTATGGGGGCCTGAACGGCTTCTGCCTGCGCACCGAGAGCGAGCACGACTGCTATGGAGCCGGCCACGCCGGAACCGCGCTCGGGGCGGCGCTCGGCATGGCCGTCGGTCGCGACCTGCGGGGCAGCGACGAGCACGTCGTGTGCGTGGCGGGGGACGCCGCATTCACCTGCGGACCGGTGTTCGAGGCGCTCAACAACGCCGCGGCGCACACCAACCGGCTCATCGTGGTGCTCAACGACAATGAGTGGAGCATCGACCGCAACGTCGGCGCCATCGCGCGCTACTTCAATGCCGTGGCCACCAACCCGGCCTTCGACGCGCTGCACCAGAAGACCGCGGATTTCGTGGAGAAAATTCTCGGCAAGGGAGCGCGGCGCCTGGCCGGCAAGGTCGAGGAAAGCGCGAAGGGTCTGCTGCTGCCGACGCGCACCGAGGAGCAGAAGGCCTCCTCGAGCATGTTGTTCGAGGAGTTCGGATTCCGCTATTACGGTCCGATTGACGGCCACGATCTTCCGCTGCTCATCAAGACCTTCGAGTTCCTCAAGAAGCAGACCCAGCCGGTGCTCCTGCACATCATCACCGAGAAGGGCCGGGGCTACAAACCCGCGCTGGACGATCCCGGCAAGTTCCACGGGCTCGGCAAATACAACATCGAGACCGGCGAGACCCCGCCCGCGGCCACGCCGACCTATTCCGCGATTTACGCGCGCAGCGTCACCGACTTCGCGAAGGAGGACCCGAAGATCGTCGCCATCACCGCCGCCATGCCAGGCGGCACCGGGCTGTCCGTTTTCAAGAAAGAAATCCCAAAGCGTTACTTCGATGTCGGCATCGCCGAGGAACACGCGGCTCTCTTCGCCTGCGGTCTGGCTACGCAGGGACTGAAACCGTTCCTGACGATTTATTCCACATTCATGCAGCGCGCTTATGACATGATCATTCATGACATGGCGATCCAGAATCTGCCCGTGCGCCTCTGCATGGATCGCGGCGGCCTCAGCGGCGACGATGGCCCCACGCACCACGGCCTCTTCGACATCGGCTATCTCCGTCACATCCCAAATCTCGTCCACATGCAGCCGAAGGACGAAGATGAATTCGTGGACATGCTTTGGACTATGGCTAATTACGAGAAAGGTCCCATCGCTATCCGTTACCCGCGCGGCTCCGGTCCCGGCGTGATACCCAAGGACAAGCCGGTGCTGCTGGAGATCGGCCAGGCCGAGGTCGTGGAAGCCGAAGGCGAAGTCGCGCTCATTGGACTTGGCGATATGTTCACGACCGCAATCGAGGTCCGCGATCTTCTCGCTAAGAGCGGAATAAAGGCCGCACTCATCAACCCACGCTGGATCAAGCCGCTCGACGGGGTCGTGCTCGAAAAATTTGCCCGGCAGTGCAAAGTCATATGCACTCTCGAAGATCATGTCCTGCACAACGGCTTCGGTTGCGGAGTCATCGAGCATCTGCATGACGCCGGAATCCACACCCCCGTAGTCCGCATCGGCTGGCCCGATGACTTTGTAGAACACGGCAGCGTCCCTGTTCTGCGCAAGAAACACGGGCTCACCGCAGAAAATGCCGTCGCGAAAATCGTCGCGGCACTAGCGCGGTAGTTTGGCGCTTCGGTTTGTCGCCGAGTAGAATTCTAGTGAGGTATTCATAGGTATTTCTCAGCTTGACGTCCTGCGTCACTCTGACCCATGATGCGTCAGACTTCGTCAGCTTGGCGCATCACTTGGCAGAGCGCATTAGAATATACAAGACGAAAGGGCCCCAGCATGGGACATAACCGCCAGTAAACTTACCGGAAACAAATCATTTGGTTGATTACTAAGAATGACTTCATTGACAGCATCGAGAAAGTCATCATGCCGGAAGCTGGAACCCCCCTATTTGACACTTTCCAACTGGATCAAGCGCTGTTGTGCGGCTTTCAGTTCCTCATTCTTGCTCTTCAACTCTGCCAAAGACTCCTCCAACTTCTCCTTCTGCGATGCCAGGTCGGCATTGACCGCCTGCAAGGCTTCCTCAGCAGCTTTCAGTTCGGTGATGTCCTTTGAAATTCCGCAAGTCCCGATGATCTTGCCGGCAACGTTGCGTAACGGGATTTTCGACACCAAAGCCCATCCGGTTCGGCCATCAAGAAGCAGTTTCTTTTCCACCTTTCCTATGATGGGAGTTTCGGTGAGCATGATTTGTTGTTCGTCATCGAAGGCCGCCTGCGCCAGCTCAGCTGCGAAATAATCAAAATCGGTCTTGCCCACGACGTCGATGGAACTGGAGGCGTGCAAGTATTCAGCCTCCGCCCGACTGACTTCAAGAAAGCGGCCATCCTTATCCTTGAAATAGATCCGGTCGGGAATGCTCTCGAGCAGACAATTGAGAAATTCGCGGTAGAGGTGCATGGCTGGTCGAGAAGTTGGTTTTAGGGATGTAGTTGCGGAAAGTCAACTGGCCTCCGCCAGAGCCTTTCACGGGCTTGTCCAACCTGTGTGGGAAGGGGTTATCGTCAATGATAAAAACTTCTCTAACGAACCGGAATCAAATCATGCTTCGGGCGCCACTGGCTCTCAATCGTCCTCGACTCCAGCCGTTCCTGGAGATTGGGGGGCCTCATCCAAACCGGCCAACCGTTACACAAAAGGCCACATCTGATTTTGAATTTCGGATTTCTCCTCAATTCACATCCGTGCGGAATGGCGACGCGGGGATGCCTTCCTTGTTGAAAAGGTTCACGTCCGGGACATTCGCCCAGCCATAGCGGACAGCCTTCGGTTCAGTCACGCCCTCGCCGGCGACGACGACTGTGTCACCCTTGATCTCGGCCTTTGCGGGGACGAATTTGCCATCCGCAGCAGCGATGGTGAATCCTTTCAGTTCGCCATCCTTCGCGACGAGTCCGCTGCCGGTGTGGGTGAAGCTGATGACGATTTTATCGCCCTGCGCCGTCATCGAAGTGTAGAGCGGGCCGGAGTATTCGATCTTCTCATCATAGGCCAGAGCTCGCGCAGCGAGTGCCAGACGCTGACCGACCGGTTCTTTCTGGGTCGGATGAATGTTGCTGGCATTGCCCACGTCGGTAGTCACGGCCATGGCGGTGTTCTTTGACTTGGATAGCGTGAGAAACTGCGCCTCACGGATTTCTGGCGGCTGGCCTCTGAAGGGGGCAATTTGGACAAATAGGAATGGGAAATCGCCTTGTTTCCATTTTGCCCGCCAGTCAGCGATCATCGCTGGGAAAAGCGTGCGATACTGCTTCGCTTGGCTGGCATTTGATTCGCCCTGATACCAGATGGCTCCCTTGATGGCATAGGGAATGATCGGCGCAACCATGCCGTTGTAGAGGTTCGTGGGGTGGCTCGGCGAACCTTCCGGGTTGACTGGTGCCCGCGGCGGCTGACTAGATGGCGCGGGCTTCGGTGGCTGCGGTTGACCGGCGGCCTTCGCGGCAGTGGTGGCCGCAATCCAAGCCTTCGTCGCTTCATTGAATGCTTTGCCGACGTTTTCGTCCCAGACCTTCTTCGCGGCTTCGAATTCCGCCTGTTTCACCGGATAGGCGGCAGCGGCGGCATCGTAGCTGGCGAGAGCAGCGTTCGCGCCATCGACGTAACCCTTCAACTCGGGATCATTTCCAAAGCCATCGAGGCTGGTCCAAGACTGCGCCGGAGTGCCGCCCCATGAAGTGTGGATCATGCCAACCGGGACGCCGAGTTTCAGAAATATATCCCGGGCGAAAAAATAGCCGACTGCGGAAAACCCACCGACTGTTTCCGGTGCACATTCGACCCATTTCCCTGCGGCTTCCGACTGAGGCTTGACTGATATTTTCTTGGTCACGGTAAACATCCGGATTTTTGGAAAGGCGGCCTTCGGTGCCTCTTCCTTCGCGGTCGCGGTGCCGGCAAAATTGAATTCCATGTTTGACTGTCCCGAGCACACCCAGACCTCGCCGACGAGCAGGTTGTTCACGGTCACGACATTGTCACCGGTGATCTTCATGGTAAACGGCCCGCCAGCGGTCAGCGGCTTGAGATTCACGCTCCAAGCACCATTGGCGGCGGTGGTGCTGACTGTCTGGGTTCCGAACTCGACGGCTACCTTCTCGCCATCGCGCGCCGTGCCCCAAACCGGAACAGCTTGGCCGCGCTGAAGGACCGCTCCATCAGTAAAGAGCGGGTTGGGTTTTACTTCAGCATACAATGAGCCAGAGGCAAGGACGGCGAGCGCGAGCGCCGTGAATTTTGTGCAGGTGGGCGAGGAGAACATATGGATTAAATGGAAGTCATTACTACGCACGCGTGGTCGTATTATTTCATGAAATCAGTCACCGCGGGAAATTTGCCATCGCTCCCTGCGATTCACCTGCGATCAGCACGCCCAGGCTTTCTCAGCAAGCCTTGCTGTTCGTGTAGCTTGCTTGTGCGAACCGGGTCGCAGTTTGAAATTCAGAACACCCTTGACTCTTTGCACTGGGATCACGCCTTCTCCGCGCGGAAAACCACGCGAAGCGTCTTGCCATCGCTGCTTTTGCCTTTCGGCAGAAGGATGAATTTGCTGGTGACGGTCGGTTCAAGGTCTGCGCCCTCGATCAATTCGATGTGCTTCAACCGATGCGGCAGAAACTGGAAAAGCGGGCGATCCATATGGGCCAGTCCATCGGAGCCTGCCTTCGGTTTAACCTCAAAGGTGAAAACACCATCCTTCTCAACGAGCGTCTGTTCCCAGCCACTGTCTGCGGGCGCGAGACGCGCTTCCCACGCAGGATCACCGTAAAACGCGACGAAGTCACGATCGTACAGCAATCCAACGGCATCCTTCTCCTGGATACCGGCCTTGCGCGCCTTGTCATTCAGTTGAGGCCTAGCCTTCATGCGGCCTTTGGTGTCGATTTCCGCATCCAGCAGTTCTGGCAAATAAAGCGCCAGCCGGTTTAACAATGCCTGCTGATTCGCATAAAAGGACTCGGCAAGGGTGAAACGGCCCGGTTGCTTCACAAAATAATCCAATACGCCCCAGCCGCCATAGCCATACCACGTGGGCACCACGTAGCCGACCAGTTGATTGACGCCGCCGGAGTTCATGAACGCGAGAGCCATGGCGTCCGGGCCGTCGATGTGGCCCATCAGGCAGTTGCCGACGGGAAGGTAGACCTTGGGGTTTTTGGATTCAATGGGATGACGAACCTTCTGCGTGTCGAGTCCGAAAAGCTTTCCATTTTCACAGCGGAACTGCCCGTTGCGATAGCTGAAGCCGATCTGCCAGTCGCGCTCTGTTGCATGACCGCTGGTCATGAAGAAGTCCGCATTCCCTTCGTTGAACTCCTTCGCGATCGCCCCCGTCGTATCGTCCGGTGCGGTCTCATCCTTGGCCACGCCGCCACGTTCCTTTCGCACCATGTGACCGCGTTTGCCTTCATCAAACCAGACACCTTCATCGAACTTGTCCAGTGTGATGGCAGTGCCGCCGAGTCCCCTGCGAACCAGTAGCGGTTCGCTTTGCTTCGCGATGCGCAGTGCATTCGCGGCGTCGTAGCCCGTGAGAATGCCCCATATGCAATCCGTGTAAGGATCATCATCAAGATGCCTCGTCATGCGATGCACCTGCACGACAAACTGGGCCGAAGCCTCCGCTGGCGTGGCCACGAAGCACGCGTAATGAGGAAACTGCTCACGAAGCTTCGGCAGCGCCTCTGTGACCGACTTGGCAAACGTGATGACACTCGCGTGATGTTTCACGCGCAATGCCTCGACCACCTCATGCCATTTGGAGTCGGCGTTCGTCGATTCGGAAACAACCACGGCATAATTCGGAACCTCCGCCTGGACGGAAATGGAGAGGTTTCCGGAGATCAGCAGGAGCAGCACAAATTTGAATTTCATGGGAGGACTTGCGATGAATTTTGCCAGATGGTCAAGGAACTGATGTGCATACCTCTCGTATCCGCTGTGCCAACATTTTACACACCGCGACTTTTTGGGGCGTTGAACCGATGACCTCAGAAGGAATAATTTGGAGGCGGCGTGCTGCAATTGTCACCTATTGAGTCTAGCGCCATCGGATGACATGAAGTGACTATCATCTAGATATGATGGAGCGCGTGATGCCGTTAAATTGGTTCTGTTATACCGACAAAGCCAATTGATTAGTCATCGCAAGTAGCTTCCGCCGTCGAATCATCGGACATTGTGTAGAATGCATCAAAAACCACGCCGTTAAGCCTTACGATGTCCTTAAAAGACTTGTTGCCTCATAAGTAAATCACACCGGAGAGGGAGAGGTGGAAGAGGGTCGTTGCCTCATAAGTGATGACACCGAGGGTTAGGGGGTAATACTTGCTGCTGCGGGCTCGCAATGCAAGGAGCCCGTAGGGCGACTGGAATGGAGAGCCCGCAGCAGCAGCGGGCGCAGGGCTGCTTCCAACCGGCGGTGCAGATCGAAGGGATTGAGCGCCTTTCTCCGGGCGCGCAGTTCACGCTTGGTCTTGGCGTCGATGGTGTCGCTTTGCAGCAGCCGGTCACATGGAGTCGTGGGCCGGTCATGCCGTCTTCTGACTTTCGCTCCATGACGATCTTTGCTCAACAGTTTGGCCGAAGCACAGAAGTGATTGTGGAGCGGTTCCCATATCTCACGATAGATCGTGTTGATTTGCGCGACCATCTCCGGGTCTTCCAATCGTTCGTAGCCCAGCAGTTGCCTCACGTGCGTCCAGTTCTTCTGCTCGACGTGCCCGTTGTCGTTTTTGTGGTAGGGGCGCGACCTTGTGAAGCCGACTGTTTTTGGCCGTTGCTGGAAGTAGCTCACCAGATGCCAGTTGAGGAACTCGCTGCCGTTATCGCAGTCGAAGCCTTCGATGGCGAAGGGCAGCGCGGCTTCCACTTCGCGCGTGGCTTCCACGATGCCGTGCGCTCCTTTGTTCCACACGGCGCGCAGGCTCGTCCAGCCGCTGTGGATGTCGGTGTAGGTCACGCTCCAGATGAAACTGCCCTCCAGCGAGCCTCCGCAGTGCGCCACGGTGTCGGCTTCAAGGAACCCGGGCCGGGTGATGTCCCAGTTGTTGGTGCGAATCGGGATGTGGTGCTTGAGCAGGCTCCCGGGCTTGGTGCCACTGCGACCACGATGCTGGCATTGGGCTTTGCGCGGGGCTAGCAGCCGGTCCACTTGCGCGGCGCTGATCGCACGGAGCTGCTGACGCAACTTTAGAGGTATCTTGCCGTGCTCGGCTTCGTAGTGCGGCAACCACAACCCCAGCATGGCCACCAGGCGCTTGGCGCAGGGTTGCTCGGACACCTTCCAGATGCTCCAGAGCACTTCCACGACTTCAGGTCCATACTCCGGGGGCCGCCCTTTGCGCACGCGCGGATCGCCGCCCCAGCCCGTGCGCGCACCCAGCAGCTTGATGGCGTGCTTGCGGTTGTAGCCGAACTGCTCGCACAGATCGTCTATCATGCGCGTGCGGCCTTGGCGCCCACGCCCAACATACCTCTGCCGCAGGCGCGGCAGCATCTCTTCTCTGACTTTTTGACTCATGGACATCGGCTTGGTTGCCGGTGTCATCCTTTATGAGTCAACGACCTTTTCTTTCC
>JANNQW010000177.1:0-4264 GCA_031400955.1 Verrucomicrobiota bacterium | reverse complement strand
GGAGCACAATGACGAGAAAGAACAGGTTTCGCAACAGGGCGGCAGGCCAGAACACATGTGGAGGATCCCCGTGAGTCTGCGCCATGCGGCGGATGAAGTTCACCGAGCGCGGCCAGTCGCAGATGCCGGCGATCCAGGCTGTTGGGATGCCTTGCTCGCCCACCTCGGCTCCGCAGATGCCGCCAGCAATGGCGGCCACGCTGTCGGTGTCGCCACCACAGGCGATGATTTCAGTCAGCATGCGCTCAAAGTCGCCGCGATGCCGCAACCAGCCATACAAGGCTACCGCGACCGAGTTTGGCGCAAATCCACTCACACCATGCCCACAGGCGATTCGCGCCGCATACTCGCTGACACAAGCTTTCTCCATCAAAGCCGATTCCAAGACTGCGAAATGCTCTTTCATGATGTCGCTCGTCAAAAGCAGCCGCAAAGCATCGAGCACGTCGCGCGTTTCCGCGCCCTTCGCGGCCAAGGCTGCCGCTTCCGCCACCAGCAGCGCGGATTCCTCAGCTCGTCGATCAGTATGCGTCACGCGGCAGGCGGCGAGAGCGACTTCGCGACGCTTCTCGCTGTCATCGGTCAGCACCGCACCCACAATGGCGCTGCGCATCGCGGCCCCGTTCCCAGCCGAGCGCACACCCGACCTCGACGCCGGAAAACCAAGCCACAGTTTCCCGATGGCTCGTGCCGTGCTCAGTCCGACACCCGCAGGCAACGCCGCCAGCCACCACCGCAACTGGCCGCCAAAATCTAGCTGGAGTACTTTCACATCCTCCGGGTGCCGCCGCAACGCCGCCGCCAGCATCAGCGTGTGCTCCGTGTCATCACTCAGCATCCCGCGCCCCATGATGAACCGATGACGAAGACCGCCCTCCACCCAACGCTTCGCCTTCCTTCTCACCAAACCCTCCGTCGGCAGCCCCAGCGCATCGCCCACCGCCGTGCCAAGCAGGCAGCCGAGTATTGGTCTGATTGGGGCTGTCGAATTCATGTTCAAGGCAACTCAAGGTTCAAAGGTTCCCGTGATTCCAGCCAAAGTGGAGGAATACTTTTGCGCCCGACAAACATGGCGACACTGCCAGTTACTAGCAAATTACTTTCGTGGGTGCCGGGTCGGAGTGGCCCAGGTCGTGCATCGGAGACGGGGTGGGAGGGGGTATGGCAGGCACCTGCACCCGTCCGTGCACATCGATCTTCAAGGTCATCACTTCTATGAATCCAGCCGTTTCATAGTGGGATAGACGTGACGACTACTCATGCAGTAGCGGGAATGCGTTTCTATTTTCAAGAATTTGCTGACCCTGTTTTCCCGTGGTGCAAGAGCACCCGGCAAGCCGCCGTGCCATCGGCTTCAGTTCTCCTTCCGCGCCAGCACGGCGGAATAATGCCCGGTGAATCGCGCCGGGGGCCACTCCGCCGCTCGCTCGCAGGCCAGCATCGCCCGCAACAAGACCGCCGAGACCCGCCGGCTCCGGTCTGCCAGGCGGCACAAGTGCAACGCGACCACGCGAGGCGCGTGCATGATGTGCCGCCGGCGCAACGGCCGCAGGGAACAGTCCTCTAACATCCGAGCCAACGTGTCCATCGGCACTGTGTGCCCGACGAAATACGGCACGAGGCCGGCCTTGCACAGTCCGGCGTAGGGCATGGCGTTTCGCAGCCCGACCAGCGGGTTCTGCGGGTTGTCGAGGGTGATAAGCAGCAGGCCGCCGGGGCGGAGGAGCCGGGCCAGCTCGCACAAGGCGCGCTGAAGGTCGGCAGCGTCCCGGAAGTGATCGAGGGTCGAGTTGGACAGCACGAAGTCCACGCTCGCGTCGGGGAGGTCGGGCTTCCGGACATCCCCGCAGCTTGCCAACAGGCCCGGATTGGCCGCCGCGGCGGCGCGCGCCACCGACTCCACGAGGTCTATGCCACAGACCTCGCGGGATATCCGTTGCAGCACGCGAACGAGACCCACGCCGACCACCTCGTCGAATAAATCCGTCTTGAGCGAACGGTTGAACGGACCAGGACCGACCCATTCGGCGATCAACCTCTCGTGAAGCCGGTCGCAATAATCGCGCCAAGCCGGACACGCAGTCACCGACGAATCGTAGCCCGCCGCTTCCGACCAGACTTCTAGGAAATTGCTTTCGTGGGCACCCAGCCGGAGTGGCCCGGGCGCGCATCGGATATGGGATGGGAGGGGCTAATAAAAGATGAATTATGAAGGAGGAAAGGGTCTGGCCATGGCACTTTTCGCGCCTGATTTGTCGCGACGGTGGTTGTCGGTGCCGGGGTTCATGGCGCAGTTTCAATGTGGTGAGCATACCTCTCGTGTCCGCTGTGCCAAGAATTTTTTGGCAGCGGGTTTGCGAAGCTTCAGGATTGAGGCTTGAGACCGCAGGCTGGAGAATTTGGTGGCGAGGTGTTGACTGCTTCAATCGGCATCGAGGACCAGGATGCGATTATCCCTCATTTCATTCGGGCTCTGCAGTAACGCTTCGCCAGATTCAAACCCCTTACGCGGCTAAGCAGTGTCATCGAGCGAGACTTCCTTCGGCTTCCAAGTGGATTCGTTGCTTTAAATAGGGCTGCTGGCTGCTAGGAAATCGCCTTCGTGGGCAACCGGCCGGAGTGGCCCGGGGCGCGCATCGGAGACTAGGTGGGAGGGGGTATGACCACAGAGCCCTCGCGCATGCTGTCGCCGATGCCACGCTGGAATCGTTCGAGAAGAAGACCTGAGTCAACATTGATGCGAAGCTATAGCCGCAGCCCCAAGTTCATGCCGGAAGAACGGCCATGGACAAGACACTACGGGCTGCCGATACAGTAAAGAAACTTGTTCGAACGGATGAAAAGTCTGTCGTTCTGTATGGCGGGACTCGCGTTAAAAACGCCGCGACCGTTTTCAAGTATAGCACTGGAGAGGATTTGAAATTTGGGTCCGGCAGCAACGACCACCATTTTGCCACCTCGGCCCAGATAGTAAATTTTTCCATCGGCCAAAACCGGAGACGCATAGATTTGGCCGGGGTTGGGATCGAGACGCTCCGAGTAAACGAAGTCGCCGGTCTTGAGGTCAATGCAGTGAACCACACCGGTGTTTTCGTGGGCGAAATGGAGATGTCCGCCATAAATGACAGGCGACGGAACGTTGGTGCCCTTTTCCAAAGTCCAGAGCTTATGTGTTCCCGTGACGTCACCGCTGCCACCAGTTCGCACAGCGAGACCTCCGACGCCGCTCCTTCCACCCACTGTATAGAGTATCCCTTTCTCGAAGACTGGCAGGGGACACATATACCAGGTGATTCCCGTTTTACATTGCCAGAGAGGTTTGCCGGTGTTGGCATCGAAGGACCGGACTTCCCCCTGCAACGCGGTGATGACTTCAGTTGTGCCACCTGTGCCCTGGGCCAGCACTGGAGCATGCCAGGATTCCTTGATGCCTCCGGCCTCCCATATTTTCTTTCCAGTTGTCTGATCCAGCGCTACCAGTGAATCACTTTCCACGCTGGCATTCACCAGCACCATGTTATTGTAGAGCGTGAGTGACGCAGCCGAACCCCAGCCGTTTAGCCGGGATCCGACTTTGGTGTTCCAGATTTGCTTTCCAGAGTGATCAAAACAAAACACGCCGGACTTGCCGAAGAAGACAAAGACATGGGTGCCGTTTGCCGCCGGAGTGGCTGAGGCATATCCGTGATTCTCGCGAATACTCGCCTGCTCGGGTAGTTCCGACTCCAGTGTTTTGTCCCATAAAATTTTTCCACTCGCTGAATCGATGCACAGAAAATGTCGAACCAAGTCTTCAGCTCCACCAACGCCCGAGGTAATAAAAATACGATTTCCTAAAATGACAGGACTGGAAGCTCCCGCGCCCGCCAATTCTGCTTTCCAAATGATGTTTTCCGTATCGCTCCAGCTAGCTGGGAGCTTGGCCTTGGCAGTTCCCTTGCCATCGGGGCCTTGAAACTGGGGCCAGTCCGCGGCGGTGAGGCACTGGCAAAATGAAAGGAGGGCGGGAATTAGAAGTGAGCGCATATCTGAACTGCTAGAAAATTGTGGGAGTGGGAGTGTGGAAGGGTGGAGTGGGTCTGTCAATGATTCTGGACATACTGCCCGAGACTCCTAACCAACCCTTTAACCCGGATTCCGAAGTTAAAAAAGGCATCGTTTGGCGCTGAAGGCGTGGTTACTTGGCAGTGCAAACAAACCAGCACTCACAGCCATGCACCAAACGATGCAGGGGATTATCAACCCCGTTTTCACTTCCCGGCAA
>JANNQW010000176.1:0-3921 GCA_031400955.1 Verrucomicrobiota bacterium | reverse complement strand
ATGAAATTAGCTTCCGCAAACGACTGCACATGCGCCAGCACGCGGCCGTGATAAGCATCGAAACCAGACTCTACAACTTCCATCCCGGCCACCACTTGATACACCCATCCCTGGGATTTGAAGGTATTCAGAACGGCGTCGTGCAAGGCGGACATGGGCTTGGAAGATACAAGAGAAAAAGATGCAAGATGCAAGACCACCTCCAAGAATCTTGACTTGGCAAAGTATCCCCTACTTTCTTGAATCTTGAATCTTCAAGTCTTACATCTCAAAAAAGTGGTCGGGGCGGCGAGATTCGAACTCACGGCCTCCTGCTCCCAAAGCAGGCGTTCTACCAGGCTGAACTACACCCCGATCAACTGAGGACGCCCACTTTGCCTTGCCCGTAACTTTACGCAAGTGATTCGTCATTATTTGCTGATCAATCCCCACCTGACTAGCCCGCCCACTCTTCATTTGAATCCGGCATCCACGGCCCCTTGGAGCTGTGAGTGCCTTTCCGATTTGTTCGATGCTGGATTTCTTCATTCTAAAAACAAAGGTAGGGACGCGCTGCGCCGTGTCCGTAATTGATCGTCCGCCCTATGACGATGGATCAACCCCCAGCACTGCACCCCGGCGCGTAGCGGTAGTCGTGGGCTGGAAGTTTGGGCCGCGGCGCAGCGCGCCCCTACCATTCTTTTGCCGCAGACTCGAACGGGACCGGGGTGGGTTCGACACCAAGAGTCCACTGCCAAAATTGTTTCCATGGATTCTTAAATTCTCACAGGGGCAGCTGATCCCACACCCAACCTGCAGGCATGTAAAAAGCATTCAGAAAGTTTTCCCATGAAGGCGGCAGCCAAATATCCCTCATCACGGATATACGATAGAGAGACCGGATGAGCACTCCTCATATACAACACCAGCGCCAGCACGACGCTGATGATCCAATGCGTGGCGTGGGACTTGTGTGTTGGGGCTTCGGACATGGAGGCAAGGACTGGGAAAGGATGAGGGCTGAAGGATGAAGGATGAATGACAGCGGATGTGGTAATTCGATGACGGGGCCGAGTCTGCCGGGATGGGGCATTATTACGGGAGTGAACAATCCAGAATACGAGACCAAAAATGTGACCATCTATTACTAATTTTATTGAGGGGCGGCTGTGTCCACAGCCACACTGCAGGTGTATAAAAAACAATCACAGGCTCTATCCATGAACGCGGCAGCCAAGATCCCTTGCGGCTGTAAAAGGAATCAAGGACCGGATAAGCACTCCCCACATACAACACCAGTGCCAACAGGACGCCGATGATCCAACCCGTGGCGCGGGACTTGTGCAGTGGGGCTTCGGACATGATGCGAGCCTACACGATGCGGTCTACACAACAAGCATTGCCGACTTGGCAAGCGCACACTTTGCCCTATGCTGCGCGCCCTCTCCCCATGAACGACCGCAAGACCCTCGAAGAACGCGCCCAAATGTCCGATCTGGAGCGCCTGCGCCACTCCTGCGCCCATGTGATGGCAACCGCAATTCTAAAGCTGTGGCCGGATGCGCAGTTTGCTTACGGGCCGCCGGTGGAGAGCGGGTTTTATTATGACTTCGACATGAAGCACCGCATCACGCCGGATGATTTTGAAAAGATCGAGGCGGAGATGAAGAAGATCGCCAAGGATAATCAGAAGTTCGAAAAGCGCGTGATCACGCGCGACGAAGCCATCGCACACGCGAAAAGCGGACGGCTAGGCGGACTCACCGAGCGGCCGGAGAACGAGAGCACGTTCAAGCTCGATCTCATCGCGAAGATTCCCGAAGGCGAAGAAATCTCCTGCTACCAGAACGGCGAGTTTCTCGACCTCTGCGCAGGGCCGCACGTGAACTACACATCGAAGTGCAAGAACGTGAAGCTGATGTCGGTGGCCAGCGCGTTCTACATGGGCGACGAGACCAAGCCGCAGTTGCAACGACTCTACGGCACGGCGTTCCCGACGAGCGAAGAACTGGCGAAGCATTTGGAAAATCTCGAAGAAGCGAAGAAGCGCGATCACCGCAAACTGGGTCGTGAGTTGCGGCTTTTTCACATCGATGAAGATGTCGGCCAAGGATTAATCCTCTGGACACCGAAGGGCTCCATCATCCGGCAGGAGCTGCAAAACTTCATCAGCGGTGAACTGCGCAAACAGGGCTACTCACAAGTCTTCACGCCGCACATCGGCAAGCTCTCGCTCTATAAAACCAGCGGCCACTTCCCCTATTATAAAGAGTCGCAGTTCGCACCCATCATCGAGAACGATGCGCTGAAACAGGCAGCCACCGCAGGTTGCACCTGTGCGGAAGTCATGGCGCGGCTCGATGCTGTCTCCGGCAAATTGCGGGAACAGATCAATGAACGTGCCGGCAAGGAAGTCGTGCCCACTGATTGCGTCAGGCCCAATGAGGAACTGATGGATGGGTTCCTGCTGAAGCCGATGAACTGTCCGCATCACATCAAGATTTTTGATTCGCAGCCGCGGAGCTATCGCGACCTGCCAGTACGGCTTGCGGAGTTCGGCACGGTGTATCGCTGGGAACAGAGCGGCGAACTCGGCGGACTGACCCGCGTGCGCGGATTCACTCAAGATGACGCTCATCTTTTCTGCACCGAGGATCAGGTCGCTGCCGAGGTGCTCGGATGCTTGGCGCTGGTGAAGACTGTGCTCACCACTCTGGGCATGCACGACTATCGAGTTCGTGTTGGATTGCGCGATCCCGACAGCAGCAAGTTCACCGGCAACCCCGAGCAATGGGACAAAGCGGAAGCCGCTTGCCGCGCCGCCGCCGCCACGCTCGGCGTGCCCTTCACCGAGGAGCCAGGTGAAGCGGCGTTCTATGGGCCGAAGATTGATTTCGTCGTCAAGGATGTCATCGGCCGCGAGTGGCAGCTCGGCACCGTGCAGGTGGATTACAATCTGCCCATTCGCTTTGACCTCTCTTATATAGGTGCCGACAACGCACGGCACCGCCCCGTGATGATTCATCGTGCGCCCTTCGGCAGCATGGAGCGTTTTTGCGGCGTGCTCATAGAACATTTTGCCGGTCACTTTCCCGTGTGGCTCGCGCCGGAACAAGCGCGAGTGCTCACGGTCAGTGAAAAAAGCGATACCTTCGCGCGTGAGGTGCTGGCCAAGCTCACTGGGGCCGACCTGCGCGTATCGCTTGATGACACCTCCGACAAGATCGGTGCCAAGATTCGAAACGCCCAACTGGAGAAAATTCCCTACATGCTGGTCATCGGCGAAAAAGAAGCCGCCAGCGGCAGTGTCGCCGTGCGCCATGCCAAGAAAGGTGATCTGGGCGTTAAAGCCGTGGATGAGTTTGTCAGCGGCCTGATTCAGGAATCCTGCGAACGCAGCCTGTAGCCGCCTGATGGTCACTGTGCTTATTAGATGGCGAAAATTTCACCTTGCGCTTCGCAGAAAGTCCGCGAACTTTGGATCCTACTGCATTTGCAGGCGCTGCCCTTAGGCGCTGTGATTTCCCTCCCGCATGATTCGTCTGATCCCAAACCGCTGCTCCGCCTCTGACATTGCAGAGACGAAGATGATGCTGGCGCGAGTTGATTGATGTGTCCGCCATGTTGCGCACCTTGTTCATGCATTTTAATTTCGGCATCCCATCGCGGTGCCATTGTGCCCTAACCAACCCGATACCGTTCATTGAACAACAGCAGTAACTTCAACAGCCGCCCACCCATTGGCGGTTCACGCCCGCCCTTCGGCGGCTCACGTCCTCCCTTCAATCGCGGAGGGCGCTTTGCAGACCAGACCCGCATCAACGAACGTATTCGCGTGCCCAATGTGCGCGTCATCGATGGCACCAACAGCGCCCAGATCGGGGTGATGCCAACCATTCAGGCGCTCAAGATCGCCCGTGAACGCGGCTTGGATCTCGTCGA
>JANNQW010000175.1:0-12316 GCA_031400955.1 Verrucomicrobiota bacterium | reverse complement strand
GGTTCCGGCGGAGGTTTTGGAACCGGGAATGGGATCGGTGGGCAGAAGGGGTTCACGAGTCTGCCACCTTCGATGAAAAGCCGCTGCAGCCCCGTGGAGCGGGTTCGCAAACTGAAAGAAAACGGCGGCAGTCCCGAATGCGAGAAGGCGGTGAGCAACGCGTTGGAATATCTCAAGACCAAGCAGAATCCCGACGGCTCCTGGGGCAAGAAGTTTCAACCCGCGATGACGGGCTTTGCGCTGTTGTGCTACTTTGGTCGCTGCGAGACGCCGGACTCGCCGTTTTACGGCGACGCAATCATGAAGGGCATCCTCTATTTGGTGGGGGTCTCGAAGTCCAATCCCACCGGGTTGATGACATCAGACCCGAAAGGCCACTACACATACGAACACGGCATCGCCACCTACGCACTCGGCGAGATGTATAGCCTTTCTCGTCTTGGCACTAAATCTCTGCCTGGCGTGCGGGAAGCGTTTGAGAAGGGTGTGAAACTGATCATCTACGGCCAGGCTCCCGGCGGAGGCTGGGGCTACGCCTACAACAAGGCAGGTAATGACATCTCAGTGACTGGCTGGCAGTATCAGGCCTTGAAAGCGGCCAAGATAACCGGATTGAAGATCGACGGTCTGCACGCCGCCATCGATAAAGTCGTGGAAAATATTGAAAAATTGCAGACCAAGGACGGAGGATTCGGGAACACCGGGAATGGAGCTTACAATCAGTGGCAACTCTCCGGCGTGGGCATTCTCGGACTACAGACTTTTGCCACCAACAAGTCGGCGCTGATCAAGAAGGGGGTCAAATTTTCCTATGACTTCCTGTCGAAGGATCCGCCCAAATGGTCAGAAGGCAGCAAAGGTCATCACGGCGGACAGAGTCCCAGCATTTACGGCTGGTATTATTACGCGCAAGCCTACTTTCAGAACGGAGGAGCGGAGTTTAAATTTTGGAATGAAACGGCGCTGCCGGAAATTCTGAAGAACCAAAACAAAGACGGCAGTTGGACAGCGGGCGGGGTGGTCGCCTCTGGTGGTGATAATATTATGGCCACCGCCCTCTGCACCCTGATGCTGGAAGTTTATTATCGCTATCTCAAGGTGGGTGATCGCGAGGAAACATCCATCTTCGACCGCGGCCGTTAGTCGCGCATCAAAGATTCAAGCCAGCCGGCAATGCGTCCGGTTTATCCCGCATTCTTCCGAATGCGGCTGCAATGTGAATGAGTAGAGCGCCACTACGATATCGCAGTGCCAAGGAGCCAGGACATCTAGTCCTGTGCGGAATATCAGGCGTTCATCAATGGGCTATCAGCAGGAAAACAACAAATTTTCCAAGAAATGCGGGGGATGCGCGTGAGGCCTTTTAGCCAATCACGTTCAAACCACAATCCCCCAAACCTCATGAATGCCGATCCGAACCAGTCGCGCCTGCCCGGAAGCTCACCGTCACGCATCGTAATCCAGTCCCTGACACCGGCCTGCATCACTGGGATTGTGATTCCGCCGGAAGCGCGGCCTGCGTCCGGAGCGATGCCAATTGCATCAAGCTCAGCGTCTGTGCATGCAGTGACTCCAGTGGTGATCGGTCAGTCGCACAAGAAGAATGCATTCATGGCCTACTGGCGCAAAGCGGGCGGGGGATCGCTCACGATCAGCCTGCTGGTGCATGCAGGATTAATCGCGTTGTTTGTGGTGTTCGTAACCAAAACTGAACGCGAGCCCAAGGTGGAATTTATATCTGGTTCCATAAGCAAGCAGAGTGCGGAGGCGAGTTCGGAACTGAAGCATCAAGTGCAGCGGAGGAATCAGACTGCGATAAACAGGGCGGTGTTGAGGACGCGGGTTATCATCGATAGCCCGGACACGATTGTGAAGCTGCCGGACGTGCCGACTGTAGCGATGGATCTGTCTGAAATGGCGATCCCGATGGTCGGGATGAGTGGCGGTGGTGAGAAAGGAAAGCTAGGTGCTGACAATGTGTTTGGGCCGAAGAAGGGGAATGTCGATAACAAGGTGATGCCGAGTCCGCCAGTTTGGATGAAAGGCCGGTGCAGTTCGGATGATCGCCTTCGTAAGCTGAAAGAGAATGGTGGCACACCCGAGTGTGAAAAAGCGGTGAGCAGTGCGCTGGAATACCTCAAGAGTAAACAGAATCCAAACGGCTCATGGGGCAAAACCAATCGCGCTGCGATGACGGGCTTTGCCCTGTTGTGCTACTTCGGTCGCTGCGAGACGCCAGACTCGATGTTCTATGGCGACGAGGTGATGAAGGGCATCCTTTATCTGGTTGAGCTCTCGAAGTCCAATCCCCAGGGGATGATTTCAGAAACCCCCAAGGCGAGCCACTCCGTCTATGAGCACGGCATCGCGACTTATGCTCTTGGTGAAATGTATAGCCTTTCTCGTCTTGGCACCAGATCTCTGCCGGGGGTGAGGGAAGCCTTTGAGAAAGGCGTGAAGCTGATCATCGACAATCAGGCGGCCAGCGGTGGTTGGGGCTACGGTGGCAAAGGTGACACGGCTTACAACAAGGGAGCTAACGACCTCTCAGTGACCGGCTGGCAGTATCAGGCCTTGAAAGCCGCCAAGCTCTCCGGTTTGAAGATCGACGGTCTGCACGACGCCATTAATAAAGTAGTTGAGAATATTGAAAAATTACAGAGCAAGGACGGAGGATTCGGGAATACCGGAGCCGGAGCTTATAATCAGTGGAGTCTCTCGGGCGTGGGAATACTCGGTCTGCAAACCTTCGCGACCAACAAGAGTGCACTGATCAAGAAGGGTCTCAAATTTTCCTACGACTTTCAAACGAAAGAGCCGCCCACCTGGGCCAACGGGACTGCAGCCGGTCATTCCAGGCCGACTCTCTATGGTTGGTATTATTATGCACAAAGCTACTTCCAGAACGGAGGGGTTGAAATGAAGTTTTGGAATGAAACCGCGCTGCCGGTAATTCTGAAGAACCAGAACAAGGACGGCAGTTGGACGGGCACTGGCAACATTCTTGCCGCAGGTGGGGACAATATTTTTACCACAGCCCTCTGCACCTTGATGCTGGAAGTTTACTACCGATATCTCAAGGTGGGTGATCGCGAGGAAACATCCATCTTCGACCGCAGTCGTTAAGAAGCAGCTTTCAATCCAGACCGCATCGCTTCCAGTGGCGCAGGTTCCCCAAACCAATGGGCGAATGAAATCGCTCCCTGATGGAGCAGCAGAGTCAAGCCGTCGCAGATTTTTGCGCCGGCCTTCCTGGACGCTAGGATGAGCGGAGTTTCTGCTCCGCCGCGGTAAACCATGTCGAACACCCGATGGGAAGCGCGGAGCAACGCGGGGTTGAACAGGGGTGCGTCACCTTCTTTCATTCCCAGTGGTGTGGCATTCACGACCAGATCTGTTTGATCAATCACTTCGCGCAGCGCAGCATCATCCCAGCGGCAGACCGAGACAGGAGTTCGCGCCGAAAATTCCCGGCATGACACCGCCAGTAGTTCCGCCTTGGCCGGCGTGCGGTTGACCAGCACCAGTTGCGGACATTGCTCAAGCGCACATTGCACGGCCACCGCACTTCCGGCACCGCCGCCGGCGCCCAGGATAAGCACGCGCAGGTCGCGCACAGACTTTCCGAATGCTTCTTCTACCGAACAGAGGAAGCCGGGTCCGTCGCTGTTGAAGCCCGTAAGTTTTCCGTCAAGGATGCGCACGGTGTTCACCGCGCCAAGTTTCGCGGCCAGCGGATCAACCTCATTCACGGCTTTCAGCGCCTCGAATTTGTGAGGAATGGTGCAGTTCACGCCGATAAAGCCATATTGCCTGAATAGGCTGAGCGCTTCTTTGACAGTTCCTGGCGGCACTTGCACCCGGATGTATTGCGTGCGGATGCCACGTGCGGCGAGCGCGGGATTCATCATCTGCGGCGAGCGCGAGTGCGCGATGGGATCGCCGATGACCGCGAGTTTTGCTGGTAAATCGAGCGTCGGTGCAATTTCATCCCAGCGACGCAGGTCGTCCAGGGTGTAGAACGGATTCGCACTCATGGCCTGCCAAGGGTTGATACGGCCCGTGAAATTCGATCGCGCACGCGGTCGCGTCCAAGGATGCCCATCATCACTTTCACATCCGGTCCGCGCATCTGTCCACTGAGCGAGGCTCGCAACAACGGCATCAAAGCGCCCTGTTTGACTTTCTGTTCTGTAGCCACGCCGTTGATCGCCGTCGTCAGGGATGCTTCGTCCCATTCGGTAGAATCTTTCAAGGCGCCACCCAGAGCGCCCAGCAACTGCGATGCCTGCGCGTTGGCCCTGAGCTTTGCCAGCGCCTCTTCTTCCATGGGAAAATCATCCCTGAAATAGAAATGGGTCCAACCGGGAAACTCGCTGGCTAGACTGACCTTTTCCTTCACGCTTTCAAGCGCGCGAGCCGCATAGCCAGGCTCTCCAGTCTGCAATCCCGCCTTCTCCAGCCAGTGGCGTGCGTGCTCCGCCAGTGAGGCTCCCGTGAGCGCGCGCAAATGCTGCTGGTTCAGCCAGGTGCACTTGGCCATGTCGAAGCGCGCGTTGCTGTGATGAATCTCGGAAATATCGAAGGCATCGATCGCATCTTCCTTCGTGAGGATCTCAGATGGAAGTCTCGGCGTCCAGCCAAGCAGGCAGAGGTAGTTGAACACCGCCTGTGGCAGAAAGCCAGCATCCATGTAACTGGCGACGCTCGCGCCCTCGTCGCGCTTGCTCATCTTGGAGCCGTCTGGATTCAGGATCAGCGGAATGTGCCCGTAGACCGGCGGCTCTGCGCCGAGCGCACGGCACAAGTCGATATGCTTCCAGGTGTTTGAGATGTGGTCTTCGCCGCGGATGACGTGGGTCACGCGCATCTCGATATCGTCCACGACATTCACAAAATGAAATATGTAACCGCCATCGGGCCGGCGGATGGTCATGTCTGGCTCCTCGGTGGCGGCGAATTTGATGTCGCCGCAGATCATGTCGGGAATCGTCACCGGTTCCCGGCTGAACTTGAATCGGATCGCACCATTGTCCTCGTAGACCCGTCCGGCGGTTTCGAGTTTGTCCAAATAGCGGTCATAGATGTTTTTTCGCTGGCTTTGATAATACGGCCCGCAGTCTCCCCCTGCCTCGGGACCTTCATCCCAGTCGAGCCCCAGCCAGCGCAGGCCATCGAAGATCGCGCGCATCGCGGCATCGGTGTTGCGCGCTTCATCCGTGTCTTCGATGCGCAGGATGAATTTTCCGCCAAAGCTCCTGGCATAAAGCCAGTTGAACAGGGCGGTGCGCGCCCCTCCGACGTGAAGATAGCCAGTGGGTGAGGGAGCGAAACGGACGCGGACGGGGGGAGTGATCATGAAAGGTTGAAGGTTGAAGGATGAAGGATGAAACGAAAATATGAAATTACAAAACACAAAAATGGGCGCGGGTGTCGTTGAATGTGGGCAGACTGCCGCACTCGTTTGCTATTTGTGCTTTGGCATTCCACCGTTATTCTCGCCCTGATGAAGAAGAAATTACTACGCATTCTTGCGATCGTGCTCTTTCTGGTCGCCGGCACCATGATTGGGCTGCGGACGTGGGTAAGCGGCTGGGTGAGTCGCGGTCGACTCATCGCGGAAATGGAAAAGGGCTGGAACTGCCGGGCCGACATCGCATCTGTCTCGCTTAGCCTGTTTCATTTCCCCGCGCTGGTGCAGATCCGCGGGCTGCGTCTGGCGCCGTGGAACGACGAAGTGACGAAACCCCTGGATTCTCGCGCTCCGATCGATCCGGCCGAGGTGTTGCTTTCCGCCGGAACTATCGATCTGACCATTTCGCTGGGCGACCTGATCTACCGGCGTGCCGTAATTCAAAGACTCCACATCGAGGATTTCAACTTGCGCGACGAGGAGGATGTCGTCGCCGGTGGGAAGGAGGACGAGCCACACGAGGGTTTGCTCGACTTGCTCTTTTCAAGTCCGGATGAATTCGAGAGCGTTGAAGTGAAGCCAGCGCCGCGCAATCCGAAGGAATCCGCGTCGGTGCCTGCCGGGTTGAATCGCGCTCGCATGGGCTTGTTTCACAGTGGAATGCTGGCACCCGCTACTGTGGCAGTTACTGCAGTCGGGGTGGAAGTGTCGCAGGCATCTCCGGAACTGGCGCGCGGATCAGGAGAAGAACTGGCGGTTAAGAAGAGGAAGAAAAAACGCACGAAGAAGGATCACGAGCACAAACCTTTCAAGGCTTCCGACTTGATCATGGCGCTGGCGGCGGAGGAAGTAAGTGTTGGGAATGCACATATCGATCTTCTCGAGCGCCGCACTGTTTTGGACAAGGATGGCGGGATCGCGGAGCGACGTGAACGCCGCACGGTTTTCGACCGGGTCAATGTGGTGCTGACGGATCTGGATGTGGCTCCAGATGACCTCGCAAAGCACAACCGCTGTTCACTTCAGCTTGAGGGCTCGATCACACTCGATCAAAAAATTACGGCAGGTGAAGAGCCGCCGGTGTCGAAAAGGCTGGTGTGCTTTGATGTGACCGGTTCGGGATTTATCCGTCCGTTTGACGCGAAAAGCGGCGAGTGGGATCCTGATTCCACAATTAAAGCAAATATTAGAAAGGGCGCCATTCTCGGCGGTGTGCCGCTCAAGGAGGCACTGCGGAAAAAGGACATGAAGAAGCTCGGCGAGTGGGGCATCGACTTCGGTGAAGTCTCCCTCGGCGGCGTTCTAGGCGAAGACGCCACGGCGGACGTGCATTATTACCGTGGTGGCAAGCTCATCGTCAAGGGTGATACCCGCCTTGTGTTCCCCGACTACGAAGTGACGCTGCGTGATGGAAGTTGGTTCAATACGCACGAGGACGTGCACAGGGCCACTTGCGCCCTTCTCATCGGTCCGGCCCTTTCGAAGCGCCTACTTTCTCAGGTAAAGATGCACGTCGCGGAGACGGACGTCGCGAAGAAATTCGGGGGTGACCTTGTGGGTTTGGCTGCCGAGGCGGCTGTTAAAACTGCCCTGATGGACAGCGCAGGACGGCTGGGATACAAATTCATCTCAAAGGGCAGACTTTCGAAGCCGGTTCAAGAATGGGACGCCGAGCAACTGCTCGACATCAAAGACATTCTTAAGGACGCCGTAAAGGACGCCGGGACCAATCTTCTTAAGGGCCTCTTCGAGAAGTGACAGGGCGGCTCAATCGCCGCGCATCGTGATTTTGTTTACGATAATTTTTTGTTCCGAGAACTCTGGTGCGTTTTTTCCGGGCGGTTTCCATGTGAAGACGCGGATCATGGGCTTGGCTTCGTTGCCGGTCAGCAACACTGCATGGACCACAAGATGGCGCGCGCTGCCCTCGGCCACGACTGTTGGCTTGATCTCCAGCGTCAGGGTGTTCTCCCCGTCCTTGAGTCCGCCGATGATGATGTGCTGTTCCGCTGCATCCGCGACGACTGGAAGGGCAAAGCCGTTAACCCTGGCCACAGTGGCATAGCCGAGTGACGCAACCTGCAGCGTCGCGATGTGGTCAGGCGCCGCACATGGTTTCTGGGTCGGCGGCAGCACACCGTCAGGTTCGAACTCCGGCGAGTTGAGAATCCCTGAATTACCACCGTTTTTCAGAGTCGTTCGAATGTCTGGCACACTTGCGAGGTTTATTAATCGTAGAGTGTCGAATTTCCACCGGCCGGATTCATTGATGAAATTCAGGAGCAGAAGGTTCTCCGGAATCTCGCCCGAGTCGGGGATGCCGACGTCCGCTTTGCCAAAATAAATCGCGCGGGCTGTTGGGCCCTTGGCTTGCGCCTTAATGAAGCGCAGGGTGCCGGTCTCTGGAGCGCGCAGAGGGAAGTCGAAAAGTGCTTGCGGGAAGGGCTGCTTCTGGCTCACGATCATGTTGCGCGTATCCATCTGGCGGAAGGACGCAGTGTTTTCTTTCCATGCCGCAAGGTTTCGCGTCACGATGGCGGTCCGCCAACCGGAGTAAGCGCGTTCCAGTTCGCGCCGCAGAGTGTCGTCCTCGCCGCGCAAGCCGGTGGCGCAAAACAAGGTGAGGACGGCGGGCAGAAGGTGGCGAGAGGGGTGCGGCATTTAGAAAAATGAAGAGAAGGATCAATTCACGACGAGTCTGGTGCATTTGCCAAGTAAAACTCGCTTCGAAAGTTGTCACCAGCGGTGGGAGTTTTTTGGGTTACACAATTATTCGCAGAAGACTGTTTCCTAATCTGTTCTTGACCATGGGCTGTTATCCATTGACCAGATAAGTCATGAATCTTCACGGACAGTCCATCATCGCAGGCAAAGTCACACCTTCTGACGGCGTCACTTTTACCATGACCAATCCCGCGACGGGCGAGACGCTCGCGCCGGTCTATCACGAAGCTTCGGCTGCGCTCGCGGATGCGGCTTTGCGCGCAGCGGATGCGGCGTTTGATGAATTTCGCGCGAAGTCACCGGAGCAGCGCGCTGCACTTCTGGAAGCTATCGCGGACCAAATCGAAGCGCTCGGCGACTCCCTGCTGCAGCGCGCCAATGCGGAGACTGGACTGCCGATGGCTCGCTGCACTGGTGAGCGTGGTCGCGCTACGGGACAGGCGCGTTTGTTTGCCAAGGTCATTCGCGATGGTTCATGGCTTGAGGCCAGGATTGATCGTCCCCAGCCAGATCGGCAACCGCTGCCGAAGCCGGATGTGCGGCGCATGATGCAGCCCATCGGACCGGTGGTGGTTTTCGGCGCGAGCAATTTTCCGTTCGCTATTTCGGTGGCGGGCACGGACACGATCAGCGCGCTGGGCGCGGGCTGTCCGGTGGTGGTGAAGGCGCATCCGGGTCATCCCGGCACTTGTGAAATGATCGCCGGTGCGATCGTGAAAGCGTTGGAGCAAATGAAAATGCCAGCGGGTGCATTCTCTATGGTGCAGGGCAAAGGCAACGACATCGGACTCGCGCTGGTGCGTCATCCGCTCACTTGCGCCGTGGCATTCACTGGTTCACTGCGCGGCGGTCGCGCACTATTCGATGCAGCGGCGGCACGTCCGAGTCCGGTTCCATTCTATGGAGAACTAGGCAGCGTGAATCCGGTTTTCCTGTTGCCCGGCGCGCTGAAAGAGCGTGCTGAAAAAATTGCCGAGGGCTTCGTTGGCGCACTGACGATGGGCGTCGGCCAGTTCTGCACGAATCCCGGATTGGTGTTTGGTTTGCAAAGCGAGGGCATGAAAGTATTTCTCGATAAGACGGCTGGGCTGGTCAAGGCATCAGCGCCCGCGACGATGTTGCACGCAGGCATTCATCAGTCGTTCACGAGCGGTATCGAGAGATTTGCGAAAACGAAAGGCGTGCAACTCGTGGCCCAGTCGGAAACCCCGGCGAGCAAGCAGGCATCACAAGCAGCGACGACGCTGTTCAGCACAGACGGCGCGACCTTTGAAGCCAGCGAGTCGCTTCGTGAGGAAGTCTTCGGTCCGACTGGCGTGGTCACTCACTGTGGCAGCAAAGATGATCTCGAACGCATCGCCGAATCATTCAACGGCCAGCTCACCGCCTCGATCCATGGCACCCCGGATGATTTGCGCGAGCACGCGCGGCTGGTGCGCATTCTGGAACGCAAGGCCGGCCGCATCATCTTCAACGGCTTCGGAACCGGCATTGAAGTGTGTCCCTCGATGCACCACGGCGGCCCTTATCCTTCATCCACTCACAGCTTTTTCACCAGCATTGGCACAGCGGCCATCTACCGCTTCGTGCGGCCCGTCTGCTATCAGGGTTTTCCGGATGATTGTCTGCCGGATGCGATCCAGAATAAAAATAGCACTGGTGCATGGCGCATGGTGGATGGGGAGATCACGCAGGCTGATGTGTGATCTCGCAAACGAACCAAGAGGATCGGCAATCAAGGCACGCTTAATCTGCGATAGTCGTGGATCTTTATGAGCGCTCCCTCACCTGTCCCAGCCCTGCTGTCGGCCAATGAACTGACCTTGTCCTTCGGCAGCGAACAGTTGCTCAACGGCGTGACACTCAGCGTGGCTCCGGGTGAAAAAGTCGGTCTGGTGGGAAGGAACGGCTGCGGGAAAACCAGCCTGCTCAAAATTATCTCTGGAGCCACACGATCTGACACGGGTGATCTTTCAACACGCCGAGGTCTGCGAACCGGATATCTGCCGCAGGAGTTTGAATTGGAAGGCGGACTTACCGTTCTGAAAAATATTCGTGAGGGAGCCAAAGATTTGGTGGAACTTATCCAGCGCTATGAAAATGGCGACGGCAGTGATGCTGATCTCGCGGTGATCCAGCACGAGATCGAACTTGCGGACGGCTGGAATCTGGAAACGCGCATCAAGTCCATTGCAACTGCCTTGTCGGCACCGTCGCTGGAAGCGCTGGTCGGACCGCTGTCGGGAGGAGAGAAGCGCCGGGTGGCGCTCTGCCGCGCACTCGTCGGACGGCCTGATCTTTTGCTGCTCGATGAACCGACGAACCATCTCGATTCCGAATCCATCCGCTGGCTTGAGGAATTTCTGCGGCAGTTTGCCGGCGCGGTGATCTTTGTGACCCACGACCGTTACTTTCTGGATGTCATCGCCACGCGCATCATCGAACTGGCCGACGGCCGCTGCTACTCCCATGCGGGAAATTATACGGCCTATCTGGAATCCAAGGCGGCGCGACGGCAGATCGCCGACCAGACGGAGCGCCGCCGCCAGCGGTTCTTGCGAGAGGAATTGGAATGGGTCCGCGCCGGTGTGAAAGCGCGCACCACGAAATCGCGGCACCGGCTGGAGACGTTTTATAAAATTGAGGGATTGGAAGCGCCGCCGGAGGAGCGGGAGATGGATCTCTTGATTCCAACGCCTCCGGACATGGGCAATATCGGTGTCGAACTCACGACTGCGGGTGCGAAAGTCGGCGCGGGCGCGGATGAGCGCTGGTTGTTTCGCAAACTTTCATTTTCACTCCGACCCGGGCAATGCACGGGAGTTGTCGGTCGCAATGGCGCGGGCAAGACCACGTTGCTGCGTCTTTGCCTTGGCGAGCGCGAGACCGACGAAGGCAAGGCGGCAATCGGGAAGAAAGTCGTGTTCAACTACATCGACCAGGCGCGGATGCAGCTCAGTGGAAGCTGCACGGTGATGGAGGAAATTGCTGATCATGATGAGATGGTATTTTTTGGCGCTCAGAAGCTCGGCGTGCGGTCGTATCTCAAGCGGTTTCTTTTCACGGATGACCGCGTCAACCGTCGCGTGGATCAGCTTTCCGGCGGCGAGCGCGCGCGGCTCATGCTGGCCAAGGTGCTGAAGCGCGGCGGCAACATCATCGTGCTCGATGAGCCGACTAACGATCTCGATCTGCCGAGCCTGCGGATGCTGGAGGAAGCGCTGGCGGACTTTGATGGAAGCGTGCTGGTGGTGAGTCACGATCGTTATTTCCTCGACCGGGTGTGCGATCAGGTTATCGCCTTTGAGGATGCGGGAGTGTTCGTCCAGCCTGGCAACTACTCATATTACCTTGAGAAGAAAAAGGAGCGTGATGCCCGGGACAAGGGTGGCTGGAACGTGAGTGTTGCCGATTCTAAAACGGCTCAGCGCAAGGCGGCGTCGATTAAACCGCGTAAGTTCAGTTTCAAGGAGGAGCGGGAACTGGAGGGGATTGAAGATGTGATTCACGCTGCTGAATCAAAGGCGGCGCAGTTGGACAGCCTGCTGAACGATCCGGAGTTTTATATTACGCGTTCGTTGGAGGCACCGGCCATGATTGCGGAACAGGTGACGGCCCATGCAGAGATTGTTCGCTTGTATGCGCGCTGGGAGGAATTGGAGTCAATGAGGATGCAGTCTCTTGATGAGAACTGACACGACAAGAGTGTCGTGATTCCGCGTGGAACGACGGCACTTCTGCCTTCGCTGAGTCGCTCAATCAACATACTGCCACTGATCAAACATCACGGCCTGACCGCGCAGCGTTCCATCATCATCCGCCAGGTTCCACACGATGGCGTTGACGATGCGGAAGCGTCGGCCTGATTTTGCGATGCGCAGACCCGAGTAGTCATGGATGAAACCTTTTTCAGTTACCTCTACCAGCAGTCGCGCGCGTTCTTCGCGTTGAGGTATCTCCGCTGACTTGCGGGAGGGCAGGGATGTGAACTCCGGCCACGTCATTTCAAAAAGATCGAGCGCGGCACGATTGGCATAGTTAAATACGGGATCTGCCGCTGTGTCGTGCGATGCCACAACGAAGGGTGCTTGGAAAATCCAACGCGCGGCCTCGGTGTCGTTCAAGACGGGATCGCATAATTCTCTTCCCGTGAGCCGTCGCAGACTGTCCCGGAGCACG
>JANNQW010000174.1:0-8993 GCA_031400955.1 Verrucomicrobiota bacterium | reverse complement strand
CCGTCAAAATAACCCGCAAATATATGAAAAAATTACTACTATTGCCAGTCATATTAGCAGCGACCCTGCTCGGATCGAGCGCCAACGCAGGCGCAGCGCCCCCGCCATCCATCATACCCGACGACGGATGTTCGATAAACTTCCAATTAGCTTTAAAATTTCAACTTCCGAATGTGCTTGAGAATGGCAAGATGAAAGCCAAGACCGGGACATTTAAGCTTACAAACGCAGATGTATTTCAAATCATTAATATGTCATACGGTGGTAGTCTTCCACCGGGGACTGCTTTCATGCTCTATAACAATTATAGCAACGGAGCACTTTATTTGGTTTTTGACCCACTCGATTTTGGTGGAAGTCCACAGCCTCCACAGGACATATCCCCGTTTTTTAGCTGGAACCCAGTTAATACCCATAAGATTGTGACTACTGATGCTGAAGGAAAAAACAAAAAAAATGCGCCTTCGCTTGGAGCCATAGCTCCTGGTGGTGTCCTTCAAGGAGCATGGTTGAGCGAAATATATACCACTGCTAGTATATATGACGATCCTAATGCAATCAGCGATCCTAACATACCAGCTATTATGCAGCTTTCCGGCCTAGGAAGAGTGCATTCGCAAATGAAACCTACACTCATCAACCCTGAGGACTTTACTCTTCCTGTTACGGGATTCGGTCAATTTGGAGGCAGCCCCCCCTTCATTGTTACGGGCGAAATCAAAGGAAACGGTGTAGATGTCGTAACTGACGGGGAATGGTATTTTTTCTGGCTCGGGGTAATTTAATTATTGATTAGTTGTTGAACAGGGTTCGATACTGGGATAGCCCGTATTGAACCCTGTTTTTTTGTGATAATCCCCCGCACGCTAACATCGAATATATATCGGAAAAAATGAGACCAAAAATTGTCGGTGCGATCATGCTTCTGTTTGTGATTTTGTTAGGGGGTATCGTCTTGCTCTCTAAGATGTTCATTCCGCAAGCGACGCCATCATCTGCGGTCAGTGGAAAGACTAAGCCAGCCTCGATTAAAGCGGCTAAGACCTCCGCAACCAATCCTCTGTTACCGGATTCCGGGGCGCCGGTGACGTCGGAGAGACCCGTGGTGCCTAAAGTGGCCGAGGCTAATGCCTCTTTGCACGACCAATATGTCAGAGAACGAATCAAGAGCCTGGAGGCTTTGTCTTGGAAGAGTGATAACGCATCCCGCGACGCTATCGTGGCTGTCATGAAACATGATCCTGACAAAGCCATTCGTGCTGCGGCGGTGCAAGCGGCTATTCAGTTTTTTGGTGGCCGCTCCATCGTGGAACCGATGAAGGAGATTGCCGCGCAAACCGTGGATCCCTGGGAAAAAGCATCCATTCTAGCAGCGATTGATTACATCAATCTGCCATCGTTTACCGAATATCGGAAAGCCAACCCTAAAAGTGCCTCAGGAGCTGTTCCGAAACTCCAGCTGTCAATAAATCCGCAAGGCGCACCGCAAGGCGCACCGCAAGGAGGCGCCTCAGTGAAGCTGGAGAGTCTTTTCGATTTCGAAAGGTGATCGAAGCTCTATCTGGTGCAAAACATTCCCGCGCCCGGCACCAAGGAGCACGAGGCAGCGCTGCCGGAATGAATTCAACCGGCGGCAAACTTTCCGTAAAGCAAGCTTGCGAATGCTTAGCTTTTGTTAAATGTATAAGCTATACTTTCAGTCATTGTGAAAACCCATTTTCTTTTCAACCGTGTCGCGTTCCGGGTTATTTCCGCGGTCGGGATGGGCGCGCTTGTTCTCGGCTTGTGCCAGTGCACTTCAACCCAGCCTGCCGGCGCGCAAGTGGTGGTGAGCGTGAAAGAACAGAAGCTCGCGATTTACGATTCGAGTGGCAAGCAGGGGCAAAAATATCCGGTCTCGACTTCGAAGTATGGCATTAACGACAAACCAGGCACATACGGCACACCTATCGGCATGCATGAAGTGGTGGCGAAAATCGGCAAGGGCGCGCGGCTCGGCGCGGTCTTCAAGAACCGCCGCCCGACAGGAGAGGTGATCAAGCCGGGCACTCCGGGGCGCGACCCAATCGTGTCGCGCATCATGTGGCTGCGCGGATTGGAATCGCAGAACAAGAACGCCTACAAGCGCGCCATCTACATTCATGGCACGGCGGACGAGGCGGAGATCGGGCGTGCGGTGAGTTATGGGTGCATCCGGATGAAGTCGCGTGACGTGGTGGATTTGTTCAATATGCTGCCCATCGGGGCGCGCGTTTACATCACGCAAACTTCCTTGCCAACCACCGTGTCGCCCAGTTCTGCACCGGACGTGAAGCCTCCTGCGCGGCGGCCACCCTTGCTGCTTAATCCTGACGGCGGGCGTTCGTCCTCCGCACCGGTGAGGCTGGCGGATAACAGTTCATCCAAGACAAGACCGGAGCTGCCGGACAACAGCAGTTCGCAGCAACGGCAGCTTCCTGATGGTTCCACGGTGATTTATTCCGCGCCCAAAGCGGGAAGCCCTGGCGTGGTGCTGCGCTCCAAGCGCAAGTCGACTCAGGCGCTGAACAACTGAGTGTGTTATTGCTGTTCGAGTTGATGGAATGGCGACCTTAAGGCAGTGAACTCGATCACTGGCAATGTGAGCAGCAACTTTAGCGACGGGAAGTTGAGCGGATCTCTCACCCGTGATCGATACACGGGTGAGAGCAGCAGGGTGAATCTATTCGGGTTCTAGCCGTAGGAAAGAATGACAATTGACAAACGGCGACATTCTAGATATAAACTAAATACCAATCGGGTATAATTCATGTCGCTTCCCGCCTCGCGCTCGATCTTTGAACGAGTGTTCATATTCGGCTTGGCGTTGGTCCTATTCATTGGGAATCCCGCGATACTTAAAGCGTGGACCCCCGGCACAACGAGTCCTGCCGCCACCAGCGGATTTGTCGTGGACACGACCAACCGGCGTGACGTGCTCGCTTATTTCAACACTGTCTACACTGCGTCGGAAGGTTATGCATCCCGCATGAACTGGACCGGCAGCGTGTCCGGTGGAGTTGCCGGGACGACGAGCGCTGCTTTCAAGGACGATGTGCGCCGGAGGATCAACTTCTACCGTGCCCTGGCGGGATTGCCGGGTGACATCACGATCAACGCGACCAAGAGCAGCAAGGATCAGGAAGCGGCGCTCATGATGTCCGCCAACAGTGCTTTGAGCCACACGCCCCCGGTGTCATGGACGTTCTACACGGCGAACGGTGCTGAGGCGGCAGGGAAATCCAACATCTCGCTCGGCAATTACGGCCCCGCCGCGATCAATGGCTATATGGTCGACTCGGGGAGTAATAACTACCTCGTTGGCCATCGCCGCTGGCTTCTTTATTCCATGGCTGCGGACATGGGAACGGGTGATGTGCCACAGGATGGAGCAAACAGCTCCGCGAATGCGACCTGGGTCATTGGGAATTTCAAAGCGGCACCCGCCCCCCAATTTGTTCCGTGGCCAAACGCCGGCTTCGTTCCGGCTACACTCGTCCCCGCGAGATGGTCGCTTTCCCGTCCCAATGCGAACTTCAGTGCGGCGAGCGTTACCCTGAAGCAGGGAGCCACGGTCATTCCAACGAGTATTGTTTCGTCGGCCGACAATGGATACGGGGACAACACCCTCGTCTGGACGACCAGCGGCATTCCCAGCAGTGTCATAGCGGACACGACTTACACCGTCACCGTCACGGGCATTTCCGGCAGCGGGGTGCCCACGAGTTTTTCCTGGTCGGTGACGCTCTTTGATCCCAATCTGCTTGGTGAATCAGTGACAATCACGGGAGCAAGCGCACCGCCATCGTCGGGGGAGGGCTACTCGTTCAACAGCATCGCACAGGCTGACAGCTACGAGTTGGAGGTTTCCTCAGGTAGCGGTGCGGTGTGGACAGAGGGCGCGGAAGATTCGCCGGCACCCCAAATTGCGGCGGACATCACCGGCTCCTATTCTCTGCGCCAGGCGACTCTAGTGAGGACGGGCGGGAAAGCGTTCCATCTCGCGTTTCCTGATTTCAATGATCAGAGTTTCACGGTCAGCCGGAAAATCCTGCCGGGAGCCACCAGCAATTTGCAATTCTACGAGCGGGGACGTTTTGCGACGACAACTACGACGCTCCGCGCGGAAATCAGCACGGATAATGGCTCCACCTGGACCAGCCTCTGGAGTCGAAATGGCGCTGGATTGTCCAGTGCCCTGTGGGACTCATCCTGGATGCTTCATTCACTGAGCCTCGCTCCCTACGCCGGACAAATCGTCCAGCTGCGTTTCATCATGCGGGGCAATGGCGGCTCCATCGTCCTCTCCACCTCGACAAACGACGGTTTTTTCCTCGACGACATTTCCGTGAGCAATGCCACCGAACTGGTCAATTCCACCACCACGACTCTTGCAGGTGGCGCAAGTTCCTTCACACTGGACAGCACCACGGCCGGCGCGGCCCTGGTTGGCGGCAGTGATTACTACATGCGAATCCGCCCCAATGTAGGCACTCGCTGGTTCGGATTCGGCCCCGTCAAGATTGTGACACCCTTGACACTGGCAATCAATGCCAGCCTCGAAAACCTCACGCTAAACGCCGGCATCCTGAACCCCGCCTTCGCCAGTTCCACCACCAGTTACACGTCGACGGTGAGCAACGCCACCACCTCGATCACCGTCACTCCCACGGCGACGGTGTCCCAGGCGACTATCGAGGTCAACGGAACTGTCGTAACCACCGGCACTGCCAGCGGTGACATCAGCCTCAATGTAGGCAGCAACATCGTCACCGTGCAGGTCACTTCCCAGGATGCCACCGAGACCACAAACTACACCATCAATGTCACGCGCGCGCCGCCTGCTCCTGAAATCGTCGTGGAGCAACCGGCCAGCACCATCCTCGTTGACGGGGCGGCGGGCATTAATTTCGGGAGTGTGTTCACCAATAACACCGCCGACCTCGTCTTCACCGTCAGGAACACAGGCGAAGCCAATCTCACCGGGCTGACCATCACCAAGGATGGCACCAGTGCGGCCCTGTTCACGGTGATCGCTAATCCCACGGCACCCGTGGTGCCGGGCGGCAGCACCACCTTCATAGTGCGCTTCACTCCGATCAGTCTTGGCACGAAGACGGCCGCGCTGCACATCGCCAGCAATGATGCGGATGAGAGCCCCTTTGACATCACACTGACGGGCACGGGCATTACGCCAGTCTCGGGCAAGCTGGCTCTTGGCGGCGCAATATTCACGGTCCATGAAGAGGACGGAACGGTGAACATTCCCATCACCCGCACCAGCGGCACCGACGGAGTCGTCAGCGTGCTGGTCTCGACCAGCAACGGATCGGCTCTCGCCGGTAGCGACTACATCGCGGTCACCAACCAACTGGTGACTTGGGTCACAGGGGACGGAGCAACGAAGAATGTGCCGATAACAATATTGAATCCAGCGAGCATACCCGAACTTTCGGAGACATTCTTGGTGACCCTCAGCAGTCCGACTGGTGGTGCAACTCTGGGCACCCAGAAAACGGCCACCACGGTCATCTTGGATTCCGTGGACACAACCATACCCGGAACACCGGCGATTACCGCGCCTGGGTCCGGTGCCAAGTTGAACGTGAATCCTGGAGGAACAGTGACCGTCACCGGCACCGCGAAGGACAACCAGCGCGTGGCCAGTGTGGAGGTAAGTTTGAATGGCGGATCATTCGTGCCCGCTGCGGTCACGCCAACTGGTTCCGGCTCAGCCTTTGGCAGCACTGCGAATTTTAGCATCAACGTGACACCGGCCACTGGTGGCACCAATACCGTCGTGACGCGAACCATTGATGGGCGCGGCAATGTTTCCGCAGTGTCGGCATCTCGCAGCTTCGTGGTTCTGCGCCCGCTTGCAGTCAGCATCGCTGGCAGTGGCACGGTGGCCTCGGGATTCGCGCCCACATCGTTCAGGGAAATTGGCGTGAGCTACAGCATCAGCGCCAAGCCAGCATCTGCTGCCGCACCCGGATTTGCCTTTAATGGCTGGACGATCAGTGGCGGTCCGAGCTTGAGTGAAATCGGCGTCACAGCCGGTGCCCTGGAGGTGTCCACCTTGAACTTTGTCTTCCGCGAAGGGCTCGTGCTCACGGCCAATTTCATCGTCAACCCATTCTCTGCGGCGGTAACTGGTGCGTTCAACGGATTGATCATGCCCTCACCCACGTTGCCATCTCCCGGTGTCAGCCTGCCGAGCAATGAAACCGTCGGCATGGTCACCGCCACGGTTGGAACCACGGGAGCATTGAGCGGCAAGCTATTGATTGATGGCACGAGCCTGAGTTTCGCCGGTGTGTTCGACAATAGCGGCACAGCGCGCTTCGGCACGAACCGTGCGACCACTTTATCCGTGGTGCGCACGACCAAGCCGAGTTACGATCTCACATTGCATCTCGATCTGGCTCCTGCAGGCAACAACAAAATCACCGGCACCTTTACTCTAAAGCTCCCGGATAGCATCAAGTCGGTTTCATTATTGGATGCTGACCGTGCTTACTATAACGGCACCACTGTGAAAGTGCCTGAAAATCTAGCTGGCACCAGCAGCAAAGCCTACACTGCCGTGTTCCCAGCGAAGAGTCTTGGCTTGCAAGTCGCGGGCTTCACTGCGGCAGGCTACCCGCAGGGGGATGGTTACGCCACGGTGAGCGTGAAGAATAACGGCACCGTCTCAGTCGTGGGCAAGCTCGCGGATGGCACGGCCATCTCAGCCTCCGCGCCCTTGTCGAATACGAACACCTGGCCATTGTTCCAGCAGCTTTATCCGGAGTTGGGCGTTAAGAAGGGAATCAAAATGGGAAGCATCGCGGGCATGGTGACGTTGGACGACGCGCAGGTGGAAACTGATCTGGCGGGAACGAACCTGCTATGGTTCCGCCCGCTCCAGTTGGTGCAGTGGTATCCAAATGGGTGGACTGGGGGCATTCTCGTTGATTTGATGGGCGCGAAATATGTGGTGCCGCCGAGCACACCAGCGACCAGCGTGTTCCCCGGTCCCGGCAATCCGCCCAGCGCGCTCAAGGCCGTGGACTTGGTCAATGGCAACGTTGGGATCACCTTCAGCGACGGACTCTTGAGTAGTTCCATTATTCGGAGCGTGAACATCAGTCCCACGAACGTGGTGACTAAGCCCACGACTAACACCGATGCCAACTTCACGCTTTCGCTGACATCCTCGACCGGGGTGTTAACAGGGGCGGTCACGCACACGGATGGCACCAAGCTCACGTTCCAAGGGGTGATCATTCAGAAAGGCACCCAACGCGGAGCCTACGGTTACTTCCTGACCAAGCAGCCCGCCGTGATCGATTACACGGGTGAGAGCGGGGGAGTGAGTCTGATGGCGCAGCCATGAAAATCTTCATTGGGATCAGTCCTAACAATTGAACATTTTATGAGCGGGGTCAGATGACATGGAAGCGAAGGAGGAACGCACCTTGTGAGCACTTCGTATGGAGATGTGACTCCTTATGGGGGACATTCTATTTTGGATAAAACCATCAGGGTTAGCATCACGAGAATACGTCGTGGACATGTCGTGCGGGCGATGCAATTACTGCTCGTGCTATGCAAAGTGAACCAAAAAGTCCTGCATACCTGAATTGTTCAGTCATTGGTCTGATCCTCGCAGTCGTCGCCGGCGTGGGTTGGTGGATCATCCAACGTGACGCAGCACTACCCGCCACCGCAGTCGTCCCGACGCCGCGATCGTATAGTAGCAAAAAAAAACCGCTCACCCATGCCGAAACCCATGCCGACCCTGCGGTCGCTCCCACGGTAACGCCGGACACTCCTCCAATAGCAGCGACTGTGCCGCCCGAGGATGAGGCCAAAATCCACACATGGCTCACCGGGTTCGATGACACCAACGAGATCGCAGCTGCCATCCTAGCTGGTTGGAAGCAACTTTCCGAACCCGGTAGAACCGCTGCCGCGCCGCACCTGCTGAACTTGGTGCCGGATGAGCGATTCGATGCACTGACTGACATCCTAATGGAACCGGCCACCAATGGCGACGTAAAGGGCATTCTTTTCGCCGGCATTCTCAATCGGGGTGATGAGATCAAGTGGCCCTTGATTATTAGAGTCATGGAGCAAAAAAATCATCCTCATTCGCAGGAGGCTCGCAATATGCTCACCGTGGTTCTCGGAAAAGATCTGGGTGACGACTGGCCCGCCTGGCGGGAACTTATTCGGACTCAGCTTCTCAAGCAGAGTCAGCAGTAACACAGGCTTCCAGCCGGTTTGTATTTCAGGCATCCTGCCTGAACCGAGGGCAGACGACAGGCTGAAAGCCTGTCGCACACTCAGCCAGATGGCCGAGTTATTTTTCAATAAGCTGCTGTTACTAGATCTCACGTCCCGCGCGTGTTCCCAAATAGATCAATGTGAAGCCGCGGGCAATAACGCCAGCCGCGGGTCTTGCACCACTCGACGACTTGAGGCGCGCGCTGCTGAAGCTCCGCGATGGTTCGTCCTTCCGGCATGAGTAAGATTTGATCAGGCGGAGTATTCAAAGCAGCAATGTTAAGCATGTCTTCGACTTCCAATACGTCTGCAAAATTCGCCACGACCCACTTGATCTGATGATTGTATGTCGAACACCATTCCCGGAGAATCTCCGGCCTCCAACGAGTGGCTTCATGGCGCTCCGTCCAGGCTCCACCGAAAGCTTGGGGATCCGGGGCTGAGTTCTTGAGCTTGGGAGACAGGGAGGCCAAGTCGCAGTGAACTCCATTCGGAGCGACCGTGCCCGCCGTTTCAATGGTGATGTGCTTGCTGGCTGCTCGCAGTGCGTTAAGCAGATCGCCGATGTCCCGGGCGATCATCGGTTCGCCACCCGTGACCACGACATGTCGCGCAGGATATTTTTCAACCTCAGCCATAATATCAGTGATGGTCATTTCATCGCCTTCCGGATTCCAGGAAGCATGCGGTGTGTCACACCAACG
>JANNQW010000173.1:0-6397 GCA_031400955.1 Verrucomicrobiota bacterium | reverse complement strand
TAGGCCGCGGCAAAGAGACCGAACGCACCCGCCAGTTGCCGCTGCTTCTGCGTGCGTTTGACGAGTTGCCCGATGTCACCGACGAGCGATGCGGCTTCGCGTATATCAACGCCAGCCTGCTTGTAGGTATGACCTTGAGCGAGCGCGGCGCTGCCGTGTTTGGAAGATTCTGTGTAAAAGGAAGTGGCGTCGTCTGGCATGGAATTCGGATCATGGAGCATCGGACGGCAAGCGCAAGTCCGAGTGCGCTCCGCAGCAACAACTCCAGAACGGGCAAGTGCGCCCGGTTATCTCAGCCCATCGCCCCGCGAAGAGACTTGAACATGTAATAGCCCCATCCCCGCTTGGGATCACCACTCCAGTCAGGATCGTAGTGCTGCTGCTTATCAATGAAGCGCTCGGGATGAGGCATCAAGCCGAACACGCGCCCGGTTTCATCCTGCATCCCCGCGATGCCCTGCGTGCTGCCATTGACGTTGTCACCGTAGAGCAGCGCAGCCCGGCCGTTGCCTACATATTCCGCCGCTTCATTGCCGGCGGTGACGAAGCGGCCTTCCGCGTGCGCGATGGGCAACTCGAAGTCATCGGGCAATTCATCGAGATACGGACTGCTGCCGTTTTTTGTCAGCTTCACCCAGCGGCAGATAAACCGGCCCGAGGTGTTGTGAATCAAGCTGCCTTCGGGAAGAAGACCGAGTTGCGTGAGAATCTGAAATCCATTGCAGATGCCCAACGCGTAGCCGCCACGGCTGATGAATTTTTTCAGTCCATCACCCAGCTTCGAAAGCGTTGTCAGCTTCGCAAAGCGGCCCGACATGACGTAGTCACCATAGCTGAAGCCACCTGCAAAAACGATGAGCTGCACGTCATCGAGCAAGCGAGCTTCCAGCAAGGCACTGGGCACCACCTGCGCCTCGAAACCGACAGCCCGCAAAGCGCGCGCGGTTTCGGCATCGCAGTTGGTTCCTGGAAATTTGAAAATGAGGGCTCTGGGATTGGCGGACATGAATGAAGGCTCTTCGTCTAAAAGTTTCGGGATGGCGAGCAAATATTGTCAGGCTTCGTGTGGAATTTGCATGTGAAAAATCAATGCTTCATTGACACGACCGAACTTGAAAAGTTTCTGGCATAATTCATGACGCAGATCAAGCTGTGCTCATGTCAGCAACTAATCCCTGGTTCCTTCTCGCCCTGGTGGCGACAGTCGGGCTGTATCATCTCGAATTGATCGCCACGCTGCTGAACCTCTCTGCATTGAAACCTGAGCCGCCGGATGTGATGCGTGCCACTACCGACCAGGACACGCACGAGCGCGCTCTCGAGTATGCCCGGGTCACGGCTAAACAAGGCGTCATGGAAGACAGCGTCTCCCTGACGCTGATGCTCGGCTTCTGGTGGCTGGGAGGATTCAACTGGCTGGATCACGTCATCCACGACTGGCAACTCACACCAATCGTGAACGGACTAGCCATTATCAGCGTGGTGTTCATGGCCCGACAGCTTGTTTCGTTTCCGTTCGACGTTTACGACACCTTTGTCATCGAGCGCGGTTTTGGCTTCAACAAAACAACCCTCGCCACCTTCGTCCTCGACCGCATCAAGGGTCTAGTGCTGCTTGCGGCGCTCGGTCTTCCCCTCATGGCCTTGCTACTCTGGCTTTTTGCGAACAGCAACTTCGCTGCGTTCTATGGCTGGCTCGCGGTGAGTTCATTCAGCCTGCTGATGAGCTTCGTCGCACCCCGGCTGATCATGCCCATGTTCTTCAAGTTCATGCCGCTGGGTGACGAGGTGTTGCGGAAAAAAATTGATGCGCTTTCGGCACGGCTCGCGTTTCCAGTCACGGATGTCAGCGTGGTTGACGGCTCCCGTCGTTCCACCAAGGCTAACGCCTTCTTCGCGGGTTTCGGCAAGGCCAAACGCATCGCCTTGTTTGACACCCTGCTGAAAAACCACACGCACGATGAAATCCTCGCAGTGCTGGCTCACGAGATCGGGCACTGCAAACGTCGCCATGTGCCAAAGCAGATCGCGCTTTCGCTGGGAGCCAGCGCCCTGATGTTCGCACTGCTTCATTTCGCCCTGCACGATCCTCAACTCTGCGCCGCGTTCGGCATTGGTCGTCCTTCAATCGCATGGGGCCTGGTTTTCTTCTCCATCGCCTACCAGCCCTTGAACCTGGTGTTGAGCCTCATCGGCGGACATCTCAGCCGGAAGTTTGAATTTGAAGCCGATGCATTTGCCAGAGCGGCCATGGACTCCGCCACACCCATGATCCATGCGCTGACCAAGCTGTCGCGCGATCATCTGAGCAACCCGACCCCACACCCGTTTTATGTGTTTTTCCACTATTCACACCCGCCAGCGCTGCAACGCATTGCCGCGCTAGAAAGCTAACGTTCCTAGTTTGCGTGACCACAGCACGCGGCGCTAGGGATTTAAAATCATTGGCACGGATTCTGCTTGCTTATAGTCCACCTTCGTTGCAAGTAGGCGCGCAATCCGCGCACTATGTCCTCCACCGGCCTCTACCAGCAGCAGTCGCTCAAGCAGGTCATCGGTCCGCAGATGCAGCAGAGCCTGCAAATTCTGCAAGCCCAAGCGCTGGAACTCCGCCAGATCATCCAGCAGGAAATGGCCGTCAACCCGGTGATCGAAATCGACGCCTCCGAATCTCCGCTCGATGAATCCATCACCACCGATCCAGAAGACGACATCAAGGCCTTGACCAAGCTCGACGAGGAGTGGCGCGAATACTACGCCCAGTCGCGCGCCCAAACGACGCGCCGCACAGCGGAAGATGAGGAGCGTCACCGGTTCATGATGGATTCCATCACGGCTCAGACCACGCTTCAGGAACACCTGCTCAGCCAGCTCAGTCTTACCGATACGCGCGACCCCAAGCTTCGCGAACACTGCGAGTTCATCATCGGCAGCATCGACGACGACGGCTTTCTGCATACCAAGCTCTCGGAGCTGAGTCTGCGCCACGGCGTGCCGCTTGATGAACTGCAACACGCAAAAGAAATCATACAGGGCTTCGAACCCGCCGGGATCGGAGCGGAGGATCTGCGCGAATGTTTGCTGCTTCAACTCGAACGCCTGGGCAATGCCAACAGCCTGGCCCACCGCATCGTGGACCGCTACCTCGACGACCTGGCGCACAAACGCTGGACCGCGCTGGCCAAGAAGCTCGCCACTCCCCCGGATCAGATCACCAAAGCCGTCGAACATATTACCGCGCTGGATCCGCGACCCGCACAAAGTTTCGCCGTGATGAACAACCACTACATCACGCCAGATATTCACCTGGAGCGCACCAGCGCCGGCTACGTCCCCGTGATGAACGAGCGCGATCTCCCGCACCTGCGCATCAGCAACGCCTACAAAGACCTCCTTGCCCACCCTGGAACGGCCGCCGATGCCCGCAGTTACATCCGCGAAAAAATACGCGGAGCCAAATTCCTCATCCGCAGTGTCGCCCAGCGTCAGGAGACCATCCAGAAAATCGCCACCGAGATCATCCGGCACCAGCGCGACTTCCTCGACCACGGCCCGTCACAACTCAAGCCACTCAACATGGCAACGGTTGCCGCTGTCGTTGGCGTCCATGAAACCACCGTCAGTCGCGCCATCGCCGGCAAATACATGTCCACCCCGCACGGCGTGGTGGAACTGAGATACTTCTTCACCAGCGGCGTGCGCAATGAAGAAGGCGAGGACGTGAGCAACACTGCAGTGAAGTCCGCCATCGCCGAGATCATCAAAACCGAACCGCCGCAAAAGCCCTGGTCCGACGAACTTCTCGTGAAGCAACTCGCCCGGCGCAGCATCAAGGTCGCGCGCCGCACCGTGGCCAAATACCGCGAAGCCATGGGCGTCCTGCCCAGCCATTTGCGCAAGAGCGCGTAATACATATTTAAAATACTTATTTAAGTTCGCTATGAATAATTATATTTTAATTACGATTAAGATACTTACGATTACAGTAATATTTTATGCCCGCGCTATTGCCGATGAGCCAAAGGAGATAATGGAGCTTAAAAAAGCTTTATACCCCTTGGCTATAAAGGATTCAAAGACACCCATGAATTTTATGGAAATTGAAAAGTGTGCATACGAATGTTCCAAAGATGGCATCATTAGTGCAGTCGAATTAACGGTTATGATTCCCCTAGCTGTTTCTATGTTTGAAGAAGGGCCGACGATTAGCGGAACAGGTGACTTAAACGCAAAACTAAGCATCGGCGAATTACTCTCAAAAGCAGCATTACGAAAAAAGAACATATCGAAAGAAGATGATGAAAATCTTGCCGCGGCACTCTTGTTGCTCCACAAGTCATTACTTGCCGAAAAAAGTCGTCTATTGGCATTGGGTGCAACCCCTGAAGGGGGTGGATTATTTTCAGTTTCTATTGATGGACCAATAGATCCAGAAGAACCTTACATTAAAACCGCTTTCAAAAATAGACTATCCAATCGACTAATCATCCTCAATAGAATTGTTGAGCGAGTTACCGGTATGACATCGCAAGTATTGCGCCGTGTCTTTAAACGTGATCCTGAGAGTAAGATTAGACTAACTACAACTCATCAGCTTACGGATGCTCAATGGTTGGAGCTTATTAATTGGAAAAACCCAGCAAGTAGCCCTCCTTGAAGAAATATAGCGACCCTAGCAATCATACTGCTCTCGATCACCACGCAATTCTCCAGGTCAAAAGACATCAATGAATCCCCCGAGAAGCACGACGGAAATCCGTCTCACTACCAAGGGCCTCGATCGCGATCTCCTCACTGATGATCCCCTGCTGCCAGGCGGAGACTACCGTCTGCAAAAATGAAATCGCGTTCGGATCAACGCCGTGCCGGAGATAGTCTTCAATGTGCCCCACATCACGCGATTTGATCCAATCCCTCATCGCACCGCCGTTCTCAATGTGCTCGACCAGCAAGTGCAGTCCGCCGTCCACACGTCTGACAAGCTTCTGGCATTGAACGCCAATCAGTTGGTGCGCCAGCATGTGAGTTCCAACGCCGGCCTGCTCCTTGGGAAACAGGTTGAGAAAACGCTCCATGGTGTCTGCGACGCGCTCGGAATGCAGAGTTGCCAGCACCAGATGACCCGTCTCGGACGCCTGCAGTGCGATCATCGCTGTGTCGGAATCACGAATTTCACCGACGAAGATGGCATCAGGCGCCTGTCGCATCGCCCCGCGCAATCCACTGGCAAAACTGGTGGTGTCCCTGCCCACCTCGCGCTGGGTGAAGTGGGAGTTCTTGTTATGAAAGACATATTCCACCGGATCCTCGATAGTCACGATGTGACGCGCGAGGTTTTCATTCATCCATTGCAACAACGCGGCGATCGTAGTGGATTTTCCCGTGCCGGTGGGTCCTGTGATGAGAATCAACCCGAACGAGCGCTGCGCCCACCGCGTCAGGAGCCAGTCGGGCACTCCCAACGTGCTCAAGGCGGGCACGGTGGTCTTGATGCGGCGCATCACCGCGCCGAGGCGCCCCATGGTGCGATGCAAGTTCACGCGATAGCGTGTGTGCGAATGCGAAATGAGTCCGCTGTCCCGGTCCATATCGCCCTGCACGTTGGCCCTGCAAGCCTGCCAGAGCGCAGTCATATGGGCCAGTGACAGGGGTTCCTCGCCGAGCACAAGGATCTGCTCGTTGATCTTTAGTCTCGGCACCTCGTCCTCTTGCAAGAAAACGTCGCTAGCTTGATGCTGCTCCGCGGCGTCGAGGATGCTGTCGATGTTTTGCGTCATGGATCATTGGATCAGACCGCCTTTGTGACGCCGGGAACGGGGATCGGATAGAAGCCGTTAACGTCCGGCTTGCTCGGCGGCACTGTTTCCCATGTGACCTTGTTCGGCATAAGCTGAATCTGGCTGTTGAGAGCCTCGTCCCATTTGACTTCTTTGCCGGAGTAGCTGGCCATGCGTCCGAGGATGGATGTCATGGTGCTGGTGGCGACGTATTCGGCGTTGTTGAGCTTCTTGTTGTTGAGCATCGCATCCTGCAGTTCGTTATGCTCGGCCTGGTAGGGATTCACATCCTTCTGACGGGCATCATATCTCCAAATGTCATTTCCCTTGTAGTCCGTGGCATAGCAGACGCCGTTGTCATCGAGATAAAGAATGCCCTTGGTGCCCGCAAATTCCTCGCGCACCTGGTTCTTGCAGCCTCTCTGATGACGACACTGGCTGTTGACACGCACACCATTGGCGTAGGTGAACTCAATGGCGTGATGGTCGAAAATTTCGCCGAACTGCTTGCCGGTGCGCACCTGCCGTCCGCCCATGCCTTGCGCGCTGAGCGGCGTGGAGCCGATGAACCAATTGGCTACGTCGAGATTGTGAACGTGCTGCTCGGCGATGTGATCCCC
>JANNQW010000172.1:0-7495 GCA_031400955.1 Verrucomicrobiota bacterium | reverse complement strand
CCCGACAAGCTCGTCGGCGACCAGCTTTGCGCTTCGTCGTCGAACCGCAACTTCAAGGGCCGCCAGGGGAGCCCGACAGGACGCACAATTTTGATGTCGCCGCTCATGGTCGCTGCGGCTGCAGTCACGGGTGCAGTAGCCGACGCGCGCGAAGTTTTCGGGCTGACAGCCTGAGGGGGCTGAAACAATTGTTTTATACGCAGCAACTTTCATCTTGCTGCCGCGTTTATAAGATGATTTAATCGATTGATGAGGATTCATGAGCACGGAACCTAAACACCTTTCCAAAACTTTCGGACGGCTAAAAGTATCGAGCCTTTTCGTGATGATCGGCTTTGGGATTGCGGCCATTGGCTTTCTCTTGCTGCCAGTCGCCATCGGCGTGTTCCCGATCGCGCCCGTTATCATTGTCGCAGGCTTTAGCCTGTCGCTCTTCGCCTACTTCAGCAGGCGCATTCGCGCCCTGATCATCAAAAAAATCCGAAAAGAAGAGCGGCTCGGTCACTTCAACGACTAGCGTCCTTCCGGGCCGGAATCGTCTATTTGCCCTGCGCGCATTCCATGCGTAAGCTGCGCGTCCCATGGCCCTCGCAAAAGTCACTCAAATCACCGGCACCGCCGTCCACGTTCCTGGTCAGGATATCGACACCGACCGCATCATTCCCGCGCGCTTCATGAAGTGCGTCACCTTCGACGGACTGGGCGAGTTCGCCTTCTATGACGTGCGAAAGAATGCCGATGGCACTGATAAACCACATCCGTTGAACGACGCCCGATTCAAGGGCGCAAACATTCTGCTCTGCGGCGCGAACTTCGGCTGCGGCAGCTCCCGCGAGCACGCCCCGCAGGCGCTCTATCGTTTTGGCTTCCGAGCCGTCATCGCGGAGAGTTTTGCGGAAATCTTCTTCGGCAACTGCACCACTCTCGGCATCCCATGTGTCGTCGCCAGCGCGCAAGACATTCAGGTGCTGGCCAACGAAATAGAGCGCAATCCAAAACTCGAAGTCACCATCGATCTCTCCGAGGAGAAAGTCTTTTTCGAGGACGAGGAAATGTCCATCAGCGTCCTGCACTCCGCGCGCGAAGCCCTGACCACCGGTCAGTGGGATCCGATTGCGGCGCTGCTGGACAACTCGGACAAGGTGGCTGCGAAGATTCGCGAACTGGGCGTTGTATAAGAGCCTTCTGAACTTCCCGATGATCGCTATCACGGAAGATGCATTTAGAGCAGCCTCAAATACTCTTCCGATAAAATCGGAATGGTTTCCTGAAGGCACGGTTCGGTTTTCCCTTATCAAATCGCATCAATCACGCGATATAGGCAAGAAAGAGATTGAGCAAATTAAGTTTCATTCTTGTTATCTCATCGGTCGAGAAGCCACCCCCCCTCTATCGAACCGCAGTCGCGTGAATGGAAAAATATCCTGTCTAGAGCTTGTGAAGCATCGCATTGTCCGCATCGACTCAATTCTTGAACTACAATCAGCGATTTCAGACCTACAAACATTTGGATGGTGCGTCGAAAACGATGCTTACGCAATCGATTTGGATGGCAGGTGGATTCTTTATATCTCCCATCATGATCAAGTTTCCCTTGATGAGTGTCCATCACTGGATTCTTAGCTTGCTACTATGACCGCCACCGACCCGCTCTTCGTCATCGGCCATCGCAACCCGGATACGGACGCGATCTGTTCCGCCATCGGTTACGCGGCATTTTTGCGGGACTCGCGCGGTGACAACGCCATCCCGGCACGTTGCGGCGACTTGAGCGTGCGCACAGAGTGGGCCTTGAACCAGGCGGGTGTAGCCACGCCGAAGCTCCTCATGGACGTCCGGCCCACGGCGGGAACGGTCTGCCATAGAAATGTCATCACGGCCAAACGCGGAGAAACTTTTCTCTCCGTTTACCGCCAGATCATCGAGCATGGATTCCGTGGCATTCCCGTGGTGGATGATGAAGGTCGCATAGTCGGCATGCCCACGCTGCTGGAACTGGCGCAGTTATTCATGCCGGCGACTGCGGGTGACGCTGATGCCAACCGTCATGTGCGCACCAGCGAAGCTAATATGCTGGCTGCGCTCGACGGCACCTTCCCCAACAACTGCAGTCCGGGCGCCAATGTGGAAAATCTCATCCTCATGGTTGCCGGTTCCAGTTTGGAGACTTCTCAGACGCGACTATGCCGCTTTCCGCAAACTACGGTGCTGTTCCTCGTCGGCGACCGTCCCGATGTGCAGCGCATGGCGATCGAAAACCACGCCCGCTGCCTTGTGATTACAGGTGGATTTAAAGTGGAAGAAGAGATTGCCGCGCTGGCGCGGAAACAGAATGTGCCCGTGATTCATACGCGCTACGATACCGCGAGCGCCGCGCAGCTCGTGCGCTTTTCGCGGCCCATCGCGGATGCGCTGCACGGTGACTTCCTGCGCTTCAGTGCCAAGACGCCATTGAAAGAAATCATTTCTGCTGTGCATGATTCGCACCAGCCGCTGTTTCCCGTGATCGATGAAGACACGGGAGCGCTGCTGGGAGTATTTTCAAAATCAGATCTCGTGGATGTGCCGCGTGCCAGACTGGTGCTGGTGGATCATAATGAATTTTCTCAAGCTGTGACCGGCGCGGACGAGGCGGACATAGTCGAGGTTATTGACCACCACCGCCTCAGCGGCAATCTCCGCACCAAGGAGCCGGTGCGCTTCATCAACGAACCCGTGGGCAGCACCAGCACGATCGTCGCCATGATGTATCGCCTCCGCAACATGCAGCCGGACCGGGCTACTGCGCTCTGCCTTTGCGCCGGCCTGATTTCCGACACGCTCAATCTCACCTCGCCGACCACGACCGACACCGATCGCGAAATTCTGCTCTGGCTGGCCGGCATCGCGGGTATCGATGTGAAAGAATTCACGACAGGTTTCTTTGCGGCCGGCAGCATGTTGCAGGACAAGCCCGCGTCCCAGGCGCTGGAGAGCGATCGCAAGGAATTCGATGAAAGCGGCTGGCGCTTCAGTTTGTCTCAGATCGAGGAGCTCGGACTGTCTGAATTCTGGAAGCAGGAGGACGCGCTCCATGCCGCGCTGACGCAGATGGTCGTGGAACGAAGGCTCCACTTCGCAGGTCTGCTGGTCACCGACATCACGCGGCACGACAGTGTGTTCATCGTCGCCGGTGATGAACGCGTCGCGGCTGCGATTGAGTATCCGCAACTGAAACGCGGCGTGTTTGAATTGAAGGGCGTCGTGAGCCGCAAGAAGCAACTGTTGCCCTATGTCTGCCGCCTGGTGGGGAAGATGAGCGCGGATTGAAATATGATTGAGATCAAAACAATGCGCCCGGGAACTTTCTATTTACGTCCGTCGGGCATGCGTTCACGCCAATAATCTGGCTTACGGTGATGATGCGCCACCGCGTAAATCGTTATCGCATCACTGGCCGGAGCATAGTGATAGAAAATGCAGTAAGGAAAACGACGCATTCGAAAAATTCGCACATCTTTTCCGACGGGCTGGAAGCGCCCGGGGTCGCTCGCAATGGTTTCAACTGCACTTTCGACGGCTTGAACGAACTGATCACCGAGACTGAAGCGTCGTTCCGAATAGAGAACCGCATCGCGATACTCGATCAACGCCGCGGACTCAAAATGAACTGTCATGCCAGCTTGCCCAGCGACTTGCGCACTTCGTGGTGCGCTTCCTCGGCGGAAATCAGCCGCGAGCGACCCGCCCGCACATCTTCCATGCGGCTAGAGACCACGGCCATCTGCTGCTGGATAAATTCTTCAGACGGCGCGCTTCGTTCAAGAATGGCCTCCACCAACTCAGTGCGTTCATAACCAGGCAGCAGCAGCGCTTCCTCCACGAGATGGGCAACTGACGTAGTCATGGTGAAAGATTATCTCCGAAGGCTCAAGGTGGCAAGATGGAAGTTCACCCTCGATCAAGGATCAATTCCAAGTTTTCGCCTGAGTTCGATCACATCGTCCGCCTTCCACGAGTTGCTCACCACACCACCGTCAATGCACAAAAACCACTTCGTCCTCAAACCGAGCCTCTCCACTTCAACCACGCAGTAGTTTTTTCCATCCATCAGCTTCTCCTGTCCGACGCCGACCACACTCCACCCTGGCACCGAGGACTCAGCCCATGCTTCCACATAAGCGGGCACCGAGATGGTCCGGTGCGTCGGGCGCTTGTTAATGGCAGCACCGATGATCAAGAGAATAGCAAGGAGCACTATCACCCTCAGCAGTGAAAAACTCGACGTTGTCTTTTTCGGTTTTTCACTTCGTGCCACGAGATCCTCCCGCACACGAGCAATCTGCTGCGGCGGCATAGCCTCCCGTAGACGACGTTCCGTGTCTTCTTCGATGCCTTGCATCACGATGCTCGCCTTCATCCAGTCTTCAGTTTGATTGAGGCACAGTTGATCGTGTGCCGCGAATTGACCGAGTCGCCACATGCTCAAGAGCTGGGACTCCGCAAATGGCCCCTCGGCCGCCATGCCATTTCGAGAGAGCCAGTAGGCGTTCATACGTGGATTTTCTCAATCCATCTCCTTATGTCAAGTGCTTCGACGTGCCGATGTCATCCCATCAGCTCCCTGATCGGCAAAACGCCATTCACGATTCACAAGGGATTGCCTGTGTTCGTATGAGATATCTGGTGAGGTTGGATGTCGAGCTTCGAGATGGCGCGACCACCTACCTCCGTCGCTTCCCTTTTCTGCCAAACATGATGGCCTTGGCGCGGTCTTCGTTGTCGAGCACCGTCGTGAACTTGTAGGCGAAGTTGTCGAGCTTTTTACGCTCGATGGTCTGGCCAATCAACCGCTCGATGGACTGGACGTAAGGAATCTCTTCCGCCGAAAACAAGGTGAAGGCATCGCCTTCTTTTTGCGCTCTCCCGGTGCGGCCGATGCGGTGCACATAATCCTCGCTGTGCTCGGGCACCATGTAATTCACGACGTGAGTGACGCCGCTGATGTCGAGCCCGCGCGCCGCAACATCTGTGGCGACAATGACCTCGACCTTGCCGTCGCGAAAATCCTGCAACGCCTTTTCACGGTCGCGCTGGGCGATGTCACCATGCATGACGGCGACCTTGTGCTCGCCATCGCGTTGGATGGCACCGAAGAGGCGGTCGGCATCCATCTTGGTGCGCGTGAAGATCATCACGCTGTGGAAGTCGGTGCGGCGGAGAAGCTCAAGAAGCAATTCCTCGCGCTGGTCGCGGGCCACGGGATAGAGATAGTGGCTGACCGTTTCCGCAGGTGAAAAGCGGATACCGACTTCCACCGTTGCCGGTTCGCGCAAGGCCCACTCGGCCAGCCCCTTGATCTGCGGTGGCATGGTTGCGGAGAAAAAGAGCGTCTGGCGTGAGCGCGGGGTCTTTTCGACGATGCGACGCACGTCCGGGAGGAAACCCATGTCGAGCATGCGATCCACTTCATCGAGGATGAGGATTTCAATGTTGTCGAGCGACACGGTGCCATCCTGCATGAAATCAAGCAGACGGCCCGGAGTGGCGACGACAATGTCCACGCCGCGCTCCAGCCCTTCGCGTTGCTTGCCGTATCCGACTCCACCGTGGACGAGCAGAGTGCGCAATCCGGAGTATTTGCCGATTTTTTCGAATGCTTCAACCACCTGCGCGGCGAGTTCGCGCGTGGGTTCGAGGATGAGGCAGCGCAATTTCCCAGGCGGGCCCATCCGTGTGATTGCGGGCATGCCGAAGGCAGCGGTCTTGCCGGTGCCGGTTTGCGAAGCACCGATGAGATCTTTTCCTTCCAGAACGATAGGTGCGGATCTCGTCTGAATTTCCGTTGGATTCTCGTAACCCAGATCGCGGACTCCGGCGAGAATGGCGGGTGAGTAGCCCAGTGCTTCAAATGCCGCAGGATACGGACCCGGTGGAACATCTGGGGGAGCCGGCGGCGGTTCAGTAGCCAGGCGCGTCGCCGGGCGACGCGGTTCATCGTAATCTTCGCGACGTGGGCCGCGCTCGCGCCCTCCGCCACCGCCACGCGTGGGGCGTCCCCTGTCGCCGCCTCGTGCCGGTCGTTCACCGCGGTGCGCTGATTCTGGCCGACGTTCACCAGTGGAAGGCCGGCGTTCGACGCGATGCTTTTCTTCCGAGTGAGGTGCGGGTCTTTTCGCTGGCTGCCTAGCAACGGGAGCTTTTTCCGGGTGCTTCTCGTGGGCCTCGGCGTGCTTCGCTTTTTTTTCTCCGCCAACGATTCTTTTGAGTCCGGCCTTGATGCGGTGCATCAGGGATTTCTTGGGTTCGGCTTTCTTGGGCGGCGTCACGGACGGGGTGCGGTCAGTTGGGTTTTTGATCAAGTGCTTCTATCGGCCAGAGTTAGGACTTGTGCAACCACGGAGGCTTTTGCTTGCCAGCGACGCGAGTTCCGACACTGTTGAGGCATGAAGGCACTTCCCATTTTTCTCGTGATTGGCATGGCCTTGTTGACTTCCAGGCTGAAGGCGGAAATCAGGGAGCAGGCCGTGGAATACAAAGCCGGCGACGTGGCTTGCGAAGGCTGGAGCGTGGTGGACATTGCGTTTTACGGAAAACGTCCAGCGATTTTGATCGTGCACCAATGGACCGGCTTGACCGATTATGAAAAAATGCGCGCGCGCATGCTGGCGGAACTTGGATACACGGTGTTCGCTGCGGACATCTACGGCAAGGGCGTTCGTCCGGTGCCACCAGCGGCGGGGAAAGAGGCGGGCAAATACAAGGCTGATCGCGCTCTGTATCGCGCCCGACTGAATGCGGCGCTGGAAATGATGAGAAAAGACGAATACACGGATGCCGCACGCATGGGGGCGATCGGTTACTGCTTTGGTGGCACGGGTGTGCTGGAGCTGGCGCGTAGCGGCGCGGATGTGAAAGCCGTGGTGAGTTTTCATGGCGGACTCGACTCGCCCACGCCGGCAGACGGAGCCAAGATCAAATGCAAAGTTCTCGCGCTTCATGGAGCGGATGATCCGTTCGTGCCCGCGAAGGACATTGCCGCTTTTGAAGCCGAAATGAAATCCGGAGGTGTGAATTACCAATTGGTGAAATATCCCGGAGCGGTCCATGCCTTCACTCAGAAAATGGCAGGCACGGATAACTCAAAGGGCGCAGCTTACAATGCGGAAGCGGATGCGAAGTCCTGGGTGGCGATGAAGGAATTCCTCGCGGAATCACTCAAGTGATGCCCCGCAATCTTTCCGAATTTGCCAGACGCCCTTTGGTTAGCAGTCATCGGCATCTTCTCTACCAACACACCCCAGATGCTACGGAGAATACACGGACGATGTTGAGACGTAGAGATATTGTGTTTCATTGACCACCCATGTCCGCCTCCCCACCCCTCACCGCCCTTCCCGACACCCACGGCCATTTCGGCCCCTATGGCGGCATGTTCGTGCCGGAGACGCTGATGTCGGCACTCCAAGAACTAACAGCGGAATACGAACGCGCAAAGAAAGACCCGGCGTTCCAG
>JANNQW010000171.1:0-21844 GCA_031400955.1 Verrucomicrobiota bacterium | reverse complement strand
GCAGCCGATGCACTGGTCGTCGAGATGCCGGACGATGCCGGTATCCGGATCCTTTTCGTAGGCGAGCACCGGACAGCCGTTGGCGCACGCGGGATCGGCGCAGTGATGGCACGCGCTGGTTATGGTCTGCTGATACGGCGTTCTGTCATCACTAAGCAGCAGGCCGACATCGCGCCAGCTTTCATCATCATCGAGTCCGTTCTGCGAATGACACGCGGCGACGCAGGCTTTGCAGCCGGTGCATTGGTCAAGGTTAACTTCGAAGGCATACTGCTCGCCGCGAACGGGTTTGTTCAGCGGAATCAGATTGCGATAGTAGCGAGCTTGGAGCGGTTCTGAATGCGCGTCATCGTGCCAGTTAGTGAATCGGGAAACTGCGGTGCCGAGCGCATTTTGCTCGGTCAGCAGTTTGTCCACGAGCGATTCACGCTGGTCGAGTTCCATCATCATGCGGCATTAGACCAGAGCTCTTGAAGCTGACCAATCGTGTGTCGGTTGCAGAATGAATGAAACAATTCATTTTCTGTTCGATTGGAAAGGTAGCCCTTAAGCATCGCTTCCAACATGGAAGCGAGCGATTCAATCGGCACACCGCTGAAGACCTGACGACCCACCTTGCGGTTCTCGCCGAAGCCGCCGCCAACCGTAATGTGATAGCCTTCGCCAGACTCGCTTTTCACCTTGGTGCCCAGCAATCCGATGTCGCCCATGAAGTGTTGCGCGCAACTGTGGGCACAGCCGGTGAAATGGATGTTCACGGGGCGGTCGAGCTGCACGCGCTTTTCGAGATATTCCATCATCGCGATAGCGTCGCCCTTGGTGTCAGTCGCGGCGAATTTGCAGTAGCGGTTGCCCGTGCAGGCGATGAATCCGTTGCGCAGCGGACTCTCTTCCGTGGGAAAGCCGAGCTTCTTCAAAGACTTGGCGGCGGTGGCGACGAACGCGTCCGGCACATTTGGCACGATGAAGTTCTGCCACACGGTCAATCGAATCTCACCCGTGCCGTAGCTGTCGGCAATGTCGGCGATGCGCTCAAGTTGCCGCGCGGTGAGCTGGCCAACGGGCACGCTGGCGCCGATGTAGTTCAGTCCCTTCTGTTTCTGCTGATGGACGCCGACATGCGAGTGGCCCTGTTGGGAAAATTTGCGTGGAACTTGCAATGGCGAGTCCACGGCGAGTGGCGTGAGTTTGAAGCCGAGTAAAGCTTCTACATCATCACGGAAGCCATCGAATCCGCGCTGCTCGATGAGATATTTCAATCGGGCTTTCTTGCGGTTGGTGCGGTCGCCATCGCGGATGAAAATCCGGACGATGGTCATGATGACGGGAATGAGCTGGTCGTGATTGATGATCACGCCCCAGTCGCTGGCGAAGGTCTGATGACCGGTCACGCCGCCGAGCGCGATGCGGAACCAGACGCCGGGCGCGATGCCTGCGTTGTTCTCATCGACCTCAACGGCACTGGCGCCGATGTCGTTCGTATCTTCCACGCTGCTGACCAGGCCGCCGCCGTCGAAGGCGATGTTGAACTTGCGAGGCAGATCGTAGAACTCCTTGCTGCCGATGATACGCGTGGCGAGGTCGTTCACGAACGGGCGTATGTCGATCAGTTCATGGTGATCGTAACCCGCGCAGGGGTTCATCGTGATGTTGCGGATGTTGTCCGCGCCAGCGCCGCGCGAGTGCAGGCCGCAGCCCTGGATGCGACGCAGGACTTCGGGGCAGTTCTTGGGTTCGATGAGCCGGATCTGAAAATTGTTCCGGGTGGTGATCTGGATGTAGCCCGTGGTCAGTTCGCGTGCGATGGCGGCCAGTTCGCGGAGCTGATGTGATTTCACAATGCCGCCGGGAATTCGCAGGCGGCACATGTAGCCGTCCTTCACCGGGTTCAGCCAGAAGAGGCCGTTCCACTTGAAGCGGAACACCGATTCGGCCTCCGGCTTTGCATTCCACCGTGCATCTAGCATGAGCTGCTCGATGGCGTCGAAGGGATGCAGGTCGTGCTTGATGCGTTCCTCCTTGGTGAGGTCATCAAGGGAAGGGACTACGTGCGAAGCAGGCGCCGGTGCAAGGTCACCGAAAGAAACGCCGCGTGCGCTGAGCGCGGCGAAGAAGCCTTCCAGGTAGCGTTTCTGGTCGGCGCTGAAGTCGCCGCTCGATGTGCAGTCGGTGCTGAGGAGTTCAGTAGACATCGCGAGCATAGCGTTTGGATTTCTTCATTTCGGCGATGCAGGCCGAGGATTCGTCCGGGGACTTGTTGCCGTGCTCCTGGATGATGGTGTGCAAGGCGGCATCCACATCCCTGGCCATATGCGTGGCATCGCCACAGACGTAGAAGTGCGCGCCTGCATCAAGCCACCGCCAGATTTCAACGCCTTGTTCGATCATGCGGTTCTGCACATAGATTTTTTCAGCCTGATCACGGGAGAAGGCGAGGTCGAGCCGGGTGAGAAAGCCGCTATCATGCCAGGCTTCGATCTGTTCGCGGTAAAGAAAATCTGACTCTGATTTCTGGTCGCCGAAGAACAGCCAGTTTTTACCCTTCGCGCCGGTGGCCTGGCGTTCCTCGAGGAAGGCGCGGAAGGGCGCAATGCCGGTGCCGGGGCCGACCATGATGATGGGGGTGTCGCTGGAGGCGGGCACGCGAAAGTGTTTTGCAGTGTGAATGAAGACGCCGGTGGAATTGCCGATTGCAAGACGGTCAGCGAGAAAGGTGGAGGCCACGCCCTGATGTTTGACGCCGTCTTTTTCGTAGCGCACCGCGCCGATGCAGAGATGCACCTCACCGGGATGTGCCTTGAGGGAGGAGGCGATCGAGTAGAGGCGGGGCTGGAGCTTTTTCAAGCCATCCATGAACTCCGGGGGAGTTTGTCCGCCCCTTGATTGTGTGCCGAGAAGTGCGCGTATTTCGTAATGCTTGAGCAGCGCCTCGCGTAGAGGAGCTTGTCTGCCATCGGGGAGATTGACGGGCGCGTCGGGGTCAAGTTCACGAGAAGCGATGATGGAATCCACGACGACGGGATTGTTTTGCGCGAAGACTCCGAGGGCATCACCGGTTTCATAAGCGAGACCGGAACCGGCGAGCGAGAAGGCGATGTGGCGAGTGTCCTTGGCGGAGCGTTCGCCGTTGAGTCTGATGTTGGCGATCAGTTTTGCGGGAAAGGGATTTTTCTTTGAATGGCCGGGTTCTGTTTTGGGAGATGATTGAATGTCAGCAGTTGCTGGCTGCACGGGCGAGACGCCCGCGCTCCCTTCTTGCAACGCTGCGAACGCGCTCTCGCTCCATTGCTTTGCGGACTCATCGAAGTCCACGTCGCAGTCCACGCGGGGATGCACGCGGCAGGCTCCGAGTTGTTCCAGTCGTTCATCGAGCTTGCGCCCGGCGAGGCAGAACGTGTCCGCGTAATTTTTGTCGCCAAGGGCGAGCACGGAATAGTTCAGGCCGGCGAGCTTCGGCGAGGTTCCGTTTTGATTGAGGCTGTCCCAGAAGGCGACGGCGTTGTCCGGCATGTCGCCCTCGCCCCAGGTGCTGGTGATGAGCAACAGGTTTTGTTTATGCAGCAGGTCGGCGGACTGCAGCGAGTCGAGGCCCGCCGCCTGCGCCGTGAAGCCTTTTGTGTTCGCCTCTTTCACGAGCTTTTTCGCGAGGCTTTCCGCATTCCCGCTCTGGCTGCCGAAGGCGATGAGCAGCGGGCGTTTGGTTTCAGCGGCAGCAGGCGCAGCGCTGCGGCTGAGCATTCCGGCGAGAAAGCCATTGAGCCACGAGCGCTGTTCCGCGCTGAAGGGGGCGCTGTCGGGAATGAGCGGAACAGTGGTCATGAGCGAGTTGCCAGTTTGAGAAGCATCCATAATGCCAGCGCGAGGAGGATGAAGAAACCGGCGCGGTAGAACGCGAGCGGGTTTCGTTCGAGCAGAGGAGCGCTGTCTTCGAACCAGGGCAGCACGCGGTCGGGATGGTCGAGATCGTAGGCGAGTTCAGAATAGTGCTGGTAGCGCTGCTCTGGTTTTCTCGAAGTGGCGCGAAGGATGACGGCATCGAGCCAGGGCGGAACGTTGGGATTGATCCTGGCCGGGCGTTTCGGCACGTGGAAGGCGGGAGTTTGAAAGCGCTCGATGCGACCGTAAGGCAGCGTTCCAGTGAGGCTCTCATAGAGGGTGACACCAATGGAAAAAATTTCGGTGCGCTCGCTGACCGGTGCTCCGTGGAATCGCTCCGGTGCCAGGTAGCTCGGAGTGCCGGCGCGTGAGGTCACGGAGAAGATTTCCGCAGCGCTGCCAAGGTCCACGAGCTTGAACGCGAGCTTGGAGTAATCGCCGATGCAGAGGATATTTTCCGGCTTGATGTCGCCATGCGACAGGTCGTGCCGTAAAAGTATTTTCAAGGCTTCGCAGAGAAACCTTCCAAGCGAGATGGCGGAGTCCACGGAAAGCCGACGTTCCGTGAGCACATTGGTGAGTGCTGGTGCGTTCACGAACTCCATCACGTAGTAGCGGGCGGTCTGGCCGGGAGGTTCCTGCGCACGCACGAAGCACTCCGCATCAAGACGGGTGGCGTTCCAAGTTTCACGCGTGAATGCGCCGAGGTGCGCTTCACTGTCGATGGCTTCACGCGGCGCGAATTTCAGCACCACGCGGGCTCCGTCTTTCTCTGCCAGCCAGACACGGTCGGTGCCTGCGAAAGCGCGGATGAGTTCGTATCCATCAACGACATCGCCTTTGTGAAGCGAGCCGGGGATGGTGAGTTGCCGTTCGATCATGGCCCGCAGTTTTCCGGTCTGGGAAATGTCGAGCACGATGGCGCTCATGTCATCCATCGTCTCGGTCGTGGCCGTGGCACGGGCGGATTTGACAATGCTGCGCGCGGTGTTGCGCTGCTCCAGGGCGCTCGCGAGTGATTCCGTGCTGTAGTGATTTGTGACACCATCGGAGCAGAGGAAGGCGAGGTCGCCGTCCTGCAATTCCAGTTCGAAGAAGTGCGGCTCGATTTTCGGATCGAGGCCGAGGGCGCGCGTGAGGATGTTGCTGCGCTGCGCGTCCACATGATCTTGAGAGAGGGTGATCAGCCTCCCTTGGCGAGAGAGGCAGATCCGGCTGTCGCCCACGTTTACTCCGTAGAGACGGTTGCCCTCGATCACCGCAGCGGCGAGCGTGGAGATCATTTTAGGGCGGTCGTAGCGCGCGAGGGATTCCTGATGCAGGGTGCGGTTGAGAAACTGGGTGAATTCGTTGAGCGCGCGCTGGTGCGACCAGGAACGCGGTCGCACCTGGTAGTTTTCGATGAACGTGCGCACGGCACGATGGGCGGCTTCGCGTGCGGGATCTCCCGTGCCCGCACCATCGCAAAGCACGGCGACGACGGTTTCTTCCCACGATTCCACGGCGAAGGCATCCGAGGACGGTTTTCCGTCCACACAAGACATGCCGTAGGAGGTGAGATGAATTTTCAAGGGGCGATCAGGTCGATTGAGCTAGATGCGTGCTTCGGCAAGAGCGCCCCAAGTGGTGCGCCAGCGGGTTTTGATGAGTGCGAGCCCACCGATCGCCAGGAGGCAGAGGCCCGCGAAGGCGAGGAAGCCGATGCTGCAGGAGCCGGTGGCGTTTTTTGCGTAACCGAGAGAAACAGCCAGGTAGAAACCGCCTACGCCACCGCCGCAGCCGACGAGGCCGGTCATGACACCGAGGTCCTTGCCGAAACGCTGAGGGAGAAGCTGGAAGACCGAGCCGTTCGCCATGCCCAGCGAGCCGCTGATGAGCAGGAAGATGATCAGGTTTCCCTGGAGATGGTGAGTGAAGGCTGCGGATACGAGGCCGACGGTGGCGAGCGAATAAAAAACCAGCAGCGCGCGAATACCGCCAAAGCGGTCGGCGATGGCGCCGCCGACGGGTCGCATCACCGCGCCTGCGAGGGTGCACATTGCCGCGTAGTCTCCCGCCTGCACCGCCGTGAGTCCGAACTCGCTTTTGTAGTAGAGCACATAGTAGCTCGCGAGGCCGACGAAGCCGCCGAAGCTGACGGTGTAATAAAAGCAGAACCAGTGTGCGTCTTTTTCTTTGAGAAGGTTCAGGTAGTCGGAGAGTTTTTTTGGTTTGATCTCGACGGGCGCGTCCTTTGAGAAGATCACATAGGCGATGAAGACCAGCACGGCGGGTATGAGAAAGAAGCCAAACACATTCTGCCAGCCGTAAGCCTGGGCAAGACGCGGGGCGATGAGGCTGTCGATGACGACGCCGACGTTGCCTGCGCCGGCCAGTCCCATGACGACGCCCTGCATGTTGGGCGGATACCAGCGTCCCGCCTGCGGCAGTGCGACGGCGAAACTCGCTCCGGCGAATCCGAGGATGCCGCCAAAAATCAGGACGGTCGTCAAGGTAGGCACGCCGAGCAGCCACGCAGCAGCCAGACCGGTCATGACGATGATCTGCGCGATGATGCCGGTGGTCTTGGCGCCGATGCGGTCCACAAGCAGGCCGAGCACCAGCCGGAGAATCGCTCCGCCGAGAATCGGAGTCGCCACCATCAGTCCATTTTGTCCGGCATCGAGATGGAGCGACTCGCCGATCTGGGCGCCGAGCGCGCCGAGAACGGTCCAGGCCATGAAGCTGAAATCAAAATAGAGGAACGCCGTGAGGAGGGTGGGCCAGTGGCCGGAGTGTTTGAGATCGGACAGTTTCATGGCTGGCTAGAGCGGGGGGAATTGAGTCTGAGTGGTTGCCAGGGTTTCATGCGTGCAGGGGTTGAAGCTGGCGGCTGGGTTTGGGATGTTTTCGAGATGATGATTCTGGGGCGAGCGCCTGGTGGTAGAGGTCGGGACGCCAGCAGGCGTGCAGCGCATTCCGGGCGGCGGATTCCATGGCGGGTTCGATGAGGCCGTTCGCGACGAATTCTTTCAGCAGCCAGCCGGACTTGGCACGGGTGGGCTCGTTGGCATTGCGACGGTGGAAGACGTGAAAGTCCGTTGCATCGCGCGCCTGGCCGGTTCCATCGCAAAAAGGGCCGATGAGCGACAGGCGCAGCACTTCGCGTTCGGCGTGCAGATGGCCGCTGCCCAGGAGCAGCTCCACGAGCCGGCTGCGGTTTTCTTTTTTGTCGCACCAGGCGCATGCCTCATGCAGCGCGCGGATCAGCCGGCGCAGCGCCTCCGGATTTTCTCCGGCAAAGGACTCGGTGGTCAGCAGCACTTTCTCCGGATGATCGGGCGCGAGATCGCAGCTCAGCGCCGGACACCAGCCGTAGCCGTGCATGATCGCGGCGGAGTTCCACGGTTCACCTACGCAGTAACCGTCAATCAATCCGGCGCGCAACGACCCGGTCATCTGCGTGGGCGGGAGGACGACCAGGCGCACATCGCGGTCGGGATCAATGCCGCCCTTTGCCAGCCAGGTGCGCATGAGGAAGTGGTGCGATGAGCTGAGAGACACGATGCCGAAGGTGAAGAGCCGTTGCGGCGTGCTGCGGATGAGTTTGTGCAGAGTGGCGGCGTCGCGCACGCCGCGCCGCCACAAGTCCATGCCCAGCGTGATGGCGTTGCCATTGAGATTGAAGACAAAGGGCGCGAGCGCCGGGCAGGAGATGCCGTCGAGACCGAGGCGGAGGGAGAGGGCCAGTCCGGCGATGGCGTGGGCGGCGTCGAGCTGTCCATAAAGAATCTTGTCGCGGATGGTGGCCCAGCCGACCTCGCGGTTCAGTTCCACATCTAGGCCGTGCTTCTCAAACAACCCGAGAGCCTCCGCCGCCAGCAGCGGGGCGCAGTCCGCCAGGGCGATGAATCCGATGCGCACCACGGGCAGCGGGGCCGGGCGGCTGGACTGGCGGAATCTCGATTGCATGACATCGCAGAGTGCAGCCGCCGTGCCATGAGCCTCGCCGTATCGAAAAATGACTCGACAACATTTTCTCCTGATGCATGAATTCTATTCATAGATGGAACCCCTGATTGATTCCCGGCAGCTCCGCGCTTTCACCGTTCTTTCCCGGGAAGGCAGCTTTACGCAGGCGGGGCGGACCCTTCATCTGACGCAGTCCGCCATCAGTCATGCGATCCGGGCGCTGGAGGCGGAACTCGGCTGCCAGCTTTTCCTGCGGCAGGGCAAGAGGGTGTTTCTCACGCATCACGGGCGGGAACTGCTGCGCCATGCGGAGCAAATCCAGATGCAGATGACGCAGGCTCGGGCCAGCCTCGGTTCGCTCGACCGGAATCCGCGCGGTCATCTGCGCATCGGTTGCACGCCCGCAGCTTCGCAATTCATCCTCCCGACCGTGCTGCGCGAGTTCAAGGATTCCTTCCCACTTTATAACATCACCGTCGTCCCCGGAGAGACTCCCGATACGCAGGAGAGGCTGGAGAACGGTTCGCTCGATCTGGCCATCTCGCTCAAGCCGCGCGATGTATCACGGCTCGACTGTCATGCAATCTTCGAGGACGAGCTGGTCTTTCTCATCAGCGCCATTCATCCATGGTGCAAAAGACCGCCGAAAGCGCAGGAGCTGGCAGCCGAGACTTACATCGTCTCCAGCCGCAACAGCTACACGTTTGCGCTGGTGAACGATTACTTTCAGAAGCTCGGCGTGCGTCCGCGTTCGTTCATGGAACTGGGCAGCACGGAGGCGATCAAGGAGCTCGTGAAGCTGGGGCTGGGCATTGCCATGGTCGCGCCCTGGACCGTGCGCGCGGAAATCAAGTCCAAGGAGCTGGTGGCGCTGCCGCTGTTGAAGGGCCGGGTGCGACGGCAGTGGGTGGCGGCTCATCTAAAAAACAAGCCGCTGACGCTGGCTGAGCAGACCTTCATGGGCTTGTGCCGCGAGGCGGGAATGGAGTTTGCGCGCCGGCCTACGGAGAAGAAAAAATAGCTGGTGCTTGGCGCATCGTGGAGAGGAGACGGTAACCCAAAGTGCGTGGGACTTGACTGTATTCCGTATATATTGAATCTCGCGCAATTAGATGACAGACGGCAGCATGGGTGTCGGGGCCAACTTGGCCCGTATCATGGGGGCTGGCAGCCACCAACACTTTTGTTGCCTAATTACGCGGGACTCAATAGAACTCCTCCGGGTGCCAGCCGGTTGAATGCTGCTGCCGACATGGCTATACTGCCCTATGATCTGGTTGAAGCGAATCCTCGGCGCGGTCTGTCTTGGTCTGTTGCTCGGCGGCATGATTCATTGGTGGATCAGGAGCCGAATTCCGCCGACGCGCATCGAGGAGGTGCGCCGGCGCGTCAGCCCGCAGCTTCGTGGTGAATTGCGCGCTGCGGGGTTTGCCCTGGGTGATCCGATTTTCATCCGCATCTTCAAGGAATCCCGCGAGGCTGAAATCTGGCTGCGTCCGCGTGGAGCGTCACGCTTTCGGCTGTTTCGATCATATTCCGCCATTTTCTCTGGCAAGCCGGGGCCGAAGCTGGCGGAGGGGGATCATCAGGCGCCGGAGGGATTTTACCGGGTGGGTGCTGATGCCATGAATCCGGAGAGCGACTGCCATTTGTCATTCAACCTCGGCTTTCCCAATGAATACGACGCTTCTTTTGGCCGCACCGGGAGCTGGATCATGATGCATGGGAGCGATCAGTCTGTCGGCTGTTTTGCCATGACCGATCCCGTCATTGAGAAAATCTATCTCATTGCCGAAGCTGCGCTGAGAGCAGGGCAGGGGGAGTTTTTAGTTCATGTGTTTCCGTTTCAAATGACGGAAGCAAGGATGCTGGTTGCGATGGGGGAGGAGTGGTTCCCGTTCTGGGAGAATCTTCTGCAAGGATACGAAGTTTTTGAGAAGACAAAGGTGCCGCCCTTGGTGAGGGTGGAGGGTCAAAGGTATGTCCTTGACCGGTAATGGCGTGGATGATCAGGCGCTATCAGGTGATGCGTGTGGGACACCCGCAACCACATTGCGTGGACAATCACGGGGCCGCCGGTGTCTTTAGAACCGTGAGCACGTAGGCGCGCACAGCGGCGGCTTCTTCCGGCGTGAGTTTCGTCTCCTCGCTCATCTCAGGAAGGATTTCATGTTCCCACTGCGCCAGCGGATATTTTTCGACCGGTTCCACGCTGTGGCACTTGGCGCACTTGGTGATGTAGATGTCGCGTCCATGCGCGAGTTGCGATGAGGTCCCGGTGCGCAGGTGCGGCGGCAGCGTTTCGACGAGTGGCGCAGCCTGCTCCAGGGTGACACAGGCCCCGCCCGACAGCGCGGCGACAACCAGCAGCATGCGGGCGGGGAAGGATGTCTTGTTCATCCGGCCAGGAATATGAACAGGTGTTAGAACGTGAAGCCGGTGATGATGCGCAACTGTGAGTTGGGCTCACCCGATACATCGGTCGCCTGGAAGAGACCGGCGATGGTTGCGAAGAAGTTGCCTTTGCGGAAGGAGATGTTGGGGCCGACGTAGAACACGTGGTCGCCGGCATCGGACCAGTTGGCGAATTCGACCTCGTGCAGCGCTTCCAGGCCGACAAAGAAGTTTGGGTTCACCTGGTAGCTGAGACCGAAAGTATTCTCCCAGACGCCTGTTGACTCGTTTAGGCTGCCGAGGTCGTCGCCTTCCCATTCAGCCTCGATGACGAGGTTGTAAACGGCGGTGAGGGGGCCGAAGTTTTTCTGCAGGAGCAGCTTGCCTTCGAGGACGACGATCTTGTCACCCACAAGTACCTCGCCGTAGAGGGCGCTGCCGATGGAAGACTTGTTCGGGTCGGTCAGCTGCTTGCGGAGCGAGAATCCTGAGCGCCTGTATTCGGCCTCACTGCCTTCGCCTTCGATGTCCTCGATGCGCCAGTCGGCGATGTAGATGTCGAGCGTGAGGGTGTCGCTGATGCCGTATTCGAACTCATGGCGAAAATCGAAGCGGTCCTTGTGGTCGTAGCTTTTCCAAGTGAACCACTGTTCGTATTCCCACGCGCCCTTGGCCATGCCGGTGGTTTCATAACTGTAGGTGAAACGGCGCTCGCTGGCGCTGGAGGGGGTTGTGGTGAGGCCAAGCGCGAAAGTCGCGACGGCACAGATGCTGAGCAAGGTTTTGGTCATGTGTGTCAGGTGATTTGAGTTTGGGTTGGGGTGCCGGAGATGGGTTGGTTATTGGAACGCGAATCTGACGGCAGGAACCCATAATATTGAGACTGCGTCTCATGTGCAAGTAAAATTTTGAACAAAGTATCATATGTTTTTACCGCCTTGGATCTGCCGGAAGCAGACAGAGTGCTCTCGGCTTGGAACAAGCCTACTTCAGCATCTCGGCGCTTCCCGTCTTGGTCACCCGTCCGAGGATTTCTCCGCGGACCCTTTTGTCCGTCGTGCCAGGGTGGGGTTTCATGGACTCCACATGTCCGTCCACAAACAAAATGTTGGCGCGACCACCGTGCCGGAAGTGGATCGTCTTGTCTGTTTCATTGATGATGTAAAACTCCTCGACCATCGGTTTTTTTGGTGTCGCCGGAGCTTGAAAAGTGTTCACCTGGCCGCAGTCACCGAACAGGATGACTCTTCCGCCGCTGCTCAGGGTGGCCACATTGACCGGTGTGCCGCCGAGCCGGCCGCCGAGCAACCAGTTGTAACCGTAGCCATAGCTTGATCCCTTGAACTTGGCCTTCCACAAGGCGCTGGAGTAATTGAATCCGGGGCAGACTTCGATTTTTCCTACTTCTTGAATGTAGGGATAAAGCGGACCACTCGTGACGTCCAGATCTCGATTGCCTTCGCTTGCGCCTGGTTTTGAGGTTTCCAGTCCGAAATACCACATCTTTCCACCGCCGGGATTGCTTTTAACATAAGAGGGGAAAAATCCGGAGGAGTCTGAAGTGTAGAGATTCACGGCCGCGCCTAGTTGCCTAAGATTGCTGGAGCAGACGGCGCGGGTAGCAAGGCCGCGATACACATCCAACCCAGCGAAAGTCAGACCTGAAAGCACCGCGATGATGACAGTCACGACCAGCAGCTCCAGCAGGGTGAAGCCCTTGGTCGAGCCGGCGGGCATATCACGCATGTTCCTATCTGCGTTCACTTCCAACTTCTGCCATTTCTGCGTCGTTGCCAGAACAGCGCCATGCCGCCAAGGCAGGACAGGATCAGCCGTCCCGGCTCGGGCACGGAGAGATTGATGACCTGAGCGCCGGTGAAACTGCCTGTGAGAGGTGCGTTGAGGGTGGTGCCAAAACTGATCGGGGTGGTGGTGCCGGGGTCGAGATACGTTGCGGAAAAATCCGCCGTTCCAAAATTGAAAGCGTCGAAACTTCCATTCGCCAGCAACCTCGAGCCGGGGCCGCTGTTTGCATATGCCCACGAGACGCTGGAATAATTCACGAAGCCTCCGTCGCTGCCGCCAGCTGACCAATAGATCCAGCTGGGGTCGAAGTCTGTCTCTTGCGCAATTTTCGTTCCATGCAAAGTGAACGACTCGACAAAGAGTCCGGGATTAAAATCGATGTAACCTGCGCCCTGAGTGGCGTTTCCCGATGTCAGATAATCGAAGCCCAAATATGTGCTAGACAGCGCCGGTGTGCCAAATACTGCATTGAGCAGATCCTGCCCAGTGGTCAGTGTCCCCTCGTCATAAATCACCTCCCACTTTTGCGTCTCCAAGGCGAGGCTGGGTCCAAACGGACCTTGAACCAACAAATAGGAAATGAAGGTAGCTCCTTTGCCCGACATCGGGTAGGCAAGGCAGGTCAGGAATAGCAGAAGGGCGATGGATTTTCGTGAAATCATGAAGTGATGATTAGTTGGCTTTTGAAATTTGTCTATGTTATTATTAGACAAATTCCTTGTTGTCGTATTGAGCACCCTGTATTTCTATCTCTCCATGTCTTTGCATTCATCTTTCCACCGTCATTCGCACATCTGGCTTCCGCTCATTCTGATGCTCGCCGCGCTGGCTCTACGCGTCCTGTCCCAGCAACACATCATAGCGGGCTGGCCCAATCTCTCGCCACTGATGGCTTTTGCCTTCGTTGGTGCGGTGGTATTTCCGAAGCCATTGCCTTGGTGGTCCTGGACTCTGATCTTGCTGGGCATTGATCTGGTCAGTGAAGGCGCAGCCTGGTGGTCTCAGGCCAACGGCCACCTTGAGGTGCTCGCCGCCTATGCTTGCTATGCCGCAGCTGCATTTTTTGGGGCGCGACTGCGTGGACGCGCTGGCGTGCTTGATACGCTGGTAGGCACGCTCGCGTGCAGCGTAATATTTTATCTGGTGACCAACACCATCTCGTGGATCACCGATCCCGCCTACGCGAAAAATACCGCAGGCTGGGTGCAGGCGCTGACCACGGGCACCGGTGCGCCCGGGCTGCCTCCGACGCTCGCCTTCTTCCGCAACTCGCTCATCGCCGATCTTGCTGGTGCATCAATCCTGCTCGCGGTTTACAATGCCGAGGCCATGATGCGCAGGCTGGGCGCGCTGCCATGGATCGGCAGCCGTGATCGTGAAGCGTCGCTTGCTTGACGCGAAATGGGCGCGCGGCTGCTACGATTCAAAATACGTATAGCCGCGCATGCCCTCCTCATACGCCTCCATGATGTGGTGGCGTTCCTTAGGTGAGATGCGCTTCTTCACCACCGCTTCCTCCGCCAGCGTGCGGAAACGTCGGATGAGTTCTTTGGGGTCGTATTCCACGTAATCCAGCACTTCGGCCACGGTGTCGCCTTCAAGCTCTCGGACATACTTGAGCCGGCCGTTCTCTATTTTCACGCTGACCACATTGGTGTCGCCCAGCAGATTGTGCAGATCGCCAAGTGTTTCTTGATAAGCGCCGACGAGGAAGATGCCGAGCATGTATTCGTCTTCGACCTTGATGTCGTGCAGGGGTAGACTGCTCTTAATCTCGCGTGAGTGGATGAACTTGTCCATCTTGCCATCGCAATCGCAGGTGATGTCGCTGAGCACGACCAGCCGGGTCGGCTCTTCCTTGAGCCGGTGAATAGGCATCGCCGGGAAGAGCTGGTTGATTGCCCAAAAGTCGGGCAGGCTCTGGAAGACACTGAAGTTTCCGTAGTATATGTCCGTGGACACGGCGCTGAGGCGCTCCATCTGCTCCGCATTAAAGCCGCCGTCCTTTACCTGACGGGCGACCCAGGTGAGCACTTCCCAGTAAAATTCTTCGCCGATGGAGCGCTGCCGCAGCGTGAGTTTGCCGGTGCTGAATTCGCTGCGCACCTTGTCCCGGTAGTAGACGGCGTCGTTGTAGATTTCTTGGAGATACTCGCTGGTGAGGCTGTCGCCGTTTTTTTTGATCCGCTCGCGCAGCTCAAAAAAGTGCTTCAAAAGAGGCGGCGATTTCTTCGGCAGCTTATCGATGCCAGAGGTCTCGAAACGGTTCACATCGAGAATGTTCATCACCAGCACCGAGTAGTAAGCCACGATGGCGCGGCCCGATTCGGAGATGATGTCGGGATGCTCCACGCCGGCCTCGTCGGTCACGATGCCGATGGCTTCGACAACATCGGCGCAATATTCTTTCATGCCGTAGTCGGCGCTGCTGGCGTCATTTGATTTCAATCCATCGTAGCTGATGGCCAGGCCGCCACCGAGATCGAGGATGCCCATCTTCGCCCCTTCCTGCACGAGACCGACATAAACCCGGGCGGCCTCCATGGCTGCATTGCGGATGGCGCGAATGCTGGGAATCTGTGAGCCCTGATGGTAGTGCAGCATTCGCAGGCAGTCGAGCATGTCAGCATTGCGCAGCGTATCGACGGCCGCCATCACCTGAGAAATGTTCAAGCCAAACACGCTCTGGTCGCCGCCGCTGCTGCTCCAGTGTCCCGCGCTTTCCGTCGAGAGGCGGATGCGCACGCCGAGCATGGGTTTCACATCAAGTTTCTCCGAGCGCTTCAGAATGAGATCAAGTTCGCTCGGCATCTCCAGCACCAGAATGACTTTCAATCCCATCTGCAATGCGTGGAGTGCAAGGTCGATGAACTCCTCGTCTTTATAGCCGTTGCAGACGATGTAAGCCTCCGGATCCTGCATGTAAGCCAGCGCCGCGATCAACTCCGGCTTGCTGCCCGCTTCCAGGCCGTAGTGATATTTCTTTCCGTAGCGCGTGACTTCTTCGATCACTTCCTGCTGCTGGTTCACTTTGATCGGATACACGCCGCGATACACGCCGCGGTATTTGGCTTCGCTGATGGCGGTCGCGAACCCCTCGTTCAGTTCTTCGATGCGCCAGCGCAGCAGGTCGCCGAACCGGATCAGCACTGGAAGCTGCGTGCCGCGCTCCCGCATCCCGCGCACGATGTCCGCCAGTGAAACAGGCTTGGTTTTTTTTCCATCGCGCAAGTTGACCACAACTTCACCCTTGGATGAGATGTCGAAATAGCCGTTGCCCCAGTCGCGGATTCCGTAGACTCCGGCGGAGTCTTCAATGTTCCAGGCCGATTCTTTTTTGCTCATTTCTTGGGGGTGCTCATGGGTGAGTGCTTGCTAGAGCGCGACAGTGAACACAATTCACGGAAATGAAAGTGAAGAATGCAATCAATCGCAGTTCACTCAGGGCCATGTGCAGACCACCACCGCCTGCATCGCCTATTCGCTATCAATTCTGTATTTAGATTGAATGGTTATTCCTTCTGAAGCCAAAGCGTATCGAATTCGCGCTGGGCCTTTTGGGCTTCCTGCCTCCAAACGGGCTCGGTTTCGCGGGTCTTTTTGTAGTAATCCTCAAATAAAAAGGTTCTGGCCAAATAGTAGCCGGCCCGCGCGGCATGGCGTTGCTCCGGAGGGAGTCCTCCAAGAGCGGGATCTTGCTCAGGCGGGGCGCAGGTCTGCATTTCATTCATGAGGGCGATGAATTTCGGCCCGGCCAGCCAAGCGGCTTTGTCGATGGCCTGCAGGCTGGCGGAGATGGGACCCGAATACTCGATGAGCGGCCGGTCATCGGTATTCAATGGATAACCGGAAAACAGTTTCTTCGCACGACTCAAGTTGCCGCAGTAATTGAGCAGGAGATTGGTTTCGCTGAGTCTCTGACCCTGCCGCTTCCAGTTCTCCCGACGCTTGTCCAGTGGATAGCCGGGATGGTCTTCCGCGAAGAAGGAGCCCTCGCTGGTCTGACCCACCAAGGCGACGGCATCGCCCCAGGTGATGAATTGGTTGCGCCAGGCTGTGACTTGGGGAAAGACCTCGATCATGGTTCTGGCGATGATGCCGAACTCTTCTTTCGTGAGCTGGTAAAGCGGAATCCACAGGACAAAAACTCCATTCGGTGCCAGGTGTGCTTTGACGTTTTGAAAGTGCTCCAGTGAGTAAAGGCTGCCCGCGCCCTTGCGGTAAACGATGAACAGGTCGGAGTTGATGATATCAAAAGTCTCGCGCGTGGCCTTGAGATAATTTCGTCCGTCATCAACCATCACCTGGCAGCGCGGGTCGGTAAATAGTGTTCCGGTGAAGTCGCTGAAATGCTTGCGTGAAGCTGTGACCACTTCGGGGATCAGCTCGCAGGCCACGATCCGTTTCAGGCCGTATTGGCTGGAACAGGCTTCACCTGCGGTAATGCCCGTGCCCAAGCCCAGGAAGAAAATGCTTCTGGCCTGGGGATGCAACATCAGGGGAATTCTGGTCTGCCCTCTCTCGATCTCCGCTGCTGCCGAACCTCCCAAGCCATAATGGCCATCGACCTTGAGCATCCGGTTGTTTCCCTTGTTGACGACCGCGACGGTGCCGCTGGCTCCGTGCCAATATTCCACCATGATTTCCTGAGGTGAGAGATGCATCGGTGGCAAGTCTGATCCCAGCCACAAGGCCGAGCACAGCAAGGCCGCTCCGAGCGCAGTCACCCGCCAAACCTTGCTAAGAGATTTGATCGCGAATGTAAGCATCACAGCCAGGAGCACATAGAGCACGGCCATGCCTTGGATCGACGACCACAGTCCCCACCACGACAGCAAAACAAATCCCGCCAGCAACGAGCCCAGGATGGCGCCCGCCGTGTTGATGGCGGCGAGACGTCCCAACATGCCACCAGCGCAGGTGACATAGGGCTCGCTGAGTTTGAGCAAATAAGGGAAGATCGTGCCCAGCAGGCAAAGCGGGATGCCCAGCACCGCCACGGTCAATGCGAATACTTTTTCATGATAGCCCAACCAACCTGTGGAACTGGACACCAGTTGCATGTTGCCAGTCAGGGTCATGAACAGATGGGGAGTGAGGCCCACCCAAACACCGGCGCTTGCTATCAAAATTAGCAGAACTTTGCCCCCCGACCAGTTCCGGCGCGCCAGAAAAGATGAGATGCCGGCACCCACCGCCAGAGAGAGCAGGGTGGTGACCATGATCGCGGCGAAAGTGTAGACCGTGTTTTCATACACGTGGGAAAACATGTGAGTCCACAGCACCTCAAGCGCCAGGGTCATGAGTCCGGAGATAAAACAGAACAAGGCGATCATCGATTGCGAAAGCACCGGCGGGCCAGTCGCCGGCTCTGGCGCGGGATCCATTTGCTTGCTTGATGGCCGCGATTCCTGCGACGGTAGTCTGGCCAGCAGCAAAGCCATGCAGACAACGAAAGCAGTCAGGCACAGAGAGACTAGGTAGCTGCGCGTATAACCCAAGGCCGGAGGAAGAATGAAACCGGCCAGATAAGCGCCCAGGGTGGCACCCAGAGTATTGATGCCATACAGTCGCGACCCCATCCGGCCAAAATCATTCTGGTTTCGCACCAGCAACTGCCCGATCACCGGCAGAGTGCCGCCCATGAAGAAGGCAGCAGGGCAAACCAGGACCAAGGCCAAAACAAACTTGGCCGACAGTGCCCAGAGGGTGTTGCTGCCGCCAAAATTTATCAGCCAAGGATAGATTTGATGGAAGCACCACAGCAAAACAAAATAAACCGAGGCGCAAACCAAGACCCCCGCTTCCAGAGCTGCATAAACCCTGAGGGCATTCGTGATGCGTGACACCCGCTGGCCCCACCACCAACTGCCCAAACCAAGCCCAAGAAAGAATGCGGCCAGCGTGGAAGCGGCAGCCTGGGCGCTGTTGCCGAAGAGCAGTCCGAGTTGCTCCATCCACAGAATTTCATAGATGAGTCCGGCTGTTCCCGAGATAAAAATAAGGATGCCAATCACCATCAGGAATTAGAGCATCAATTAAGTTGCAGCCGCGCTTCGTGTTGTGCAGCCGCGAAGCGAATACGCGGGAAGATTGGAAGTTTTGTCGCCGGGCAATTTAGTCCCGCACTCTCACGAGATGCGGCTTCGAAGTTTATTAAAATGCTCTGGTTGCGTGATGGCGCTCGGTCAGCCGGCCTATTTCTTCAACAGTTCCACCATGGCCTGGCCCATGGCTTCACCGACGTCCATATAGACTTCCGAGTTGCCGCCGTAATGGCCGTTGCCGCCGCCACCCTGCGCCATATCATGCGTATAGACGGTGCCCACATTGCCCTTGAACTCCGGATGTTTGCCTTCCTTGCCGTCCACGGCAAGTTGCCCTTCCATCACCTTGTTGCCACTGCCTTTCACGGCTTCACCCATCGTGCCTAGAACAAATTTGGCATTCGGAGCATTGAAGTCCTTGCGCACGGAATTGATGAAATTGGTGAGATTCTTCTCGTAATTGGCCGAATGCACGGGATTCCCGCCGTCCTTTTCACCCTGCCAAAAGAAGAAGCCGGCGACTTCATAATTCTTCGCTTCCGGGTAGTAGGTTTTCAAGTCGGCGAGGATTTGTTTCGCCCCTTCAACATCGTCGTCGTATTGCTTGCCCGCATACCATCCCGCCGCGGGCTTCTCACCGGTGCCCTTGAGGTTCTCACTGGTCCCGCGATAGCCGGGCTGACCATCGTAAGGCTCACTACCGGGAGGCAGAAGATCCCAACCGATACTGCGGTTGCCAATGCAGGATTTGAGAATCATCACCGGGGCCTCGATCGCGTTACCGAGGGCGTGTCCGAGAGCATGCTCCAGACCCACGGCATTTCTGTTTTTCACGCTCATCCAGTCGTTGTGCTGGAGTTTCAGAGACATGATGAAAACGTTGCGGACATCCTTGCGCTCGATCCATCCACCGGCATCGTCCACGAGGTAAGGGTATTTTCCTTTAGTTTTCACCGCAGCCTCCAGCGAAGGCAGCTTGCCCAGGCCCACGGCATTGGATTGACCCATGATGATGAAGACCTGCACCGGCTTGCTCATATCCGCCGGTTTGCCATCGTGCTTTTTGAATAGATTTTTCGGATCGGCGTCGATCTTTCCCATTGCCGGCTTGGAAGTGGAGGGTGCGGAAGGCGCATCGGTGTTGCCTTGCTCCTTGAGGAAGGTGATGTCCGCTTCGGAGAGAACGTCCTGGTTGAACTTCATCGCGGTCCTGTCGGGCAAGGTCACGATGACTGCCCCGGTGGCTGAGTCATACACTTTCAATTCAGCTTCGAAGGTCTTTGATCCGTCCTTGCTGGTCCAGGTGCGAGCCTGAACGCCGGTGAGGAACAGAATGACAAATGTTGCCGTTGCGCAAAAACGGTTTACCCAGAAGGCGCGCGGTGGCAGGATCCTGTATCGATTGATGGGTTTCATGTTGTTGGGGTTTATTTTGGTGGTTGCTCTTTCTGTTACTTTACTGGCGTCAGCGTGAACTCCTTGATGGACACTCCGCGACTGCCGTCCTTGCGCGCAAAGCAGATGACATGCTTCCCGCCGCAGTGGCAATACCCACGAACGCCGCTGCCAGCAGACAGGTGATGTCTGTCAATGTATTCGATTTAAGTCCGTGGTATTTTCCCATGTTGTTTTGTTACGGCTCAAATAGCATGGATTTTTCGAGCCGCAAAACACATTGGCGTATTTAAACTGCGCATGCAATCAGGGGAGCATAACGCCTATATTTACGATTAGACTCTAATTGCCGACGGACACGGCCTTGCGCGTCTCGGCCATTGCCCTGAGAGCGTCGTTCCCGACCGTCCAACCGTCCTTATTGACCTTCAATACGTATTTGTTTTTGCCGTCATCGAAAGTCTTGTCCGCCAACTGGGTATCTTTCATTATCCACGACTCGCGCTGCGCTGTCAGCATTCCCTTTGTCGCCTCAAGCTGGTAATCAAACATCCCCGTGGTAGCTACCCGGAAGCACTCACTGGTGTTTACTGCCACCTCGCCCGCTGCCTGATGTCCTTGTTCCGTAACAAATGGCTTGCAGGTAAAACCTTTGGCTTGATGCATGCCAGCATAAAAACTACGGAAGTAATCAATCCGCGTCTGCTTGGCGTCGGGAGTGCTCAACCCTGTATCCTTTAGGCCGCAAGAAACCGTCCATAACAGCTTCTTTGCTGCGGGCGGCACACCCAGATCCCAACTCCCGCCGCTATGTGCTGACACGCCAATCACACTTTCGGGGTGCTTGATGGCAAAGCGATGGGAATATTGGGAGCCACCGGAGAACCCGTAGAGGAACATCTTGCCGCGCAGTTTGAATTCCTTCTGCAATGTTTTTTGGATTTCAAGAAGCTGCCGATCTGATTCGCCCCCCAAACCCTGATAGTATGGGCCATTGATTGGAAATGACGGGCCGATCACGATTACATTGTCCATCTCGTTCACCCAACGAGCCAACCCGGCTGCACCCTTTCCGCTGCCTTTAGCGCCATGCACACCTACCACCAGCCAATAGATTTTATTGGGAACCATGTTGTCAGGCGTGTAGAGCCAGTAGTCCCGGCCCATGCCGCACTTTCTCTGCTCCTCTTTTGCCCCCAACATCGGGCCAATTGACAAGACAAGTAACAATACAAAGCGCTTCATCCAATTATGCGTTTTCATGCGGTTTATAAAACATTACAATAGAATCCAGTCAATCTTCTGATTCAGCCCTTTCGAGGAACGCAGAGAGGATGATGAGGCACTTCATGGCCGAGATTATTTGGCTTTCGCTTTCGGCGCGGCCGTCGCGGCGGGTGGCGTGCTCAGTTTTGGAAACCACTTTGCGAGTTCCGTCTTGAGGTCGGCGTGTTCCGGTCTGCTGGCGAGGTTCGTCCATTCGTTCTGATCGGTCTGGTGGTCGTAGAGTTCCTCGGAACCGTCTTGATAACGGATGTAGCGGTGGCGTTCCGTGCGCACGGCGTGGTTGTTATTTCCGTGGGTGGTGAGGGCCGGGCGATCCCATTCGGCTTGCGGGTTTTTCAGGAGGGGCGCAACGCTGGCGCCATCGATATCCTGCCTTTTCGTCAGGCCGCAGAGTTCGATCAGGGTCGGGTAGATACTGAGCAATTCAGTGGGGCGTTGGCAGGTCACGCCCTGCGTGAGACCTGGGGCCGAAATGATGAAAGGCACGCGGGTGGATCGTTCCCAGAGCGACTGCTTCGCCCAATGTTGCTTCTCGCCGAGAAAAAAGCCGTGATCGGAGTAGAGGACGACGATGGTGTTTTTCGCGTGCGGGCTGGCGTCGAGGGCATCTAACAAACGGCCAACTTGCTCGTCGGTGAAGCGCACGCAGGCGAGGTATGACTGCACGGCCTTGCGCCAATTGCCGGTCTTGACGAACCAGTCGTGCGGCGGACTGAAACGGGAGGCGATGAGTTGATCGATGATCGGCGGGAGGTCGTCGCGGTCGTTTTCCTTGATGACAGGCAGGTCGATCTCCTTCTCTGGGATCTGATTGAAAACGCGGGCTGGCGAATACATCGGGACATGAGGGCGATAGAAGCCGACCGTGAGGAAGAAAGGTTTCACGCCCTTATCATTCAACCGCTCGATCGCCCAGCTCGCATCAGCGTGGTCTTGGAAAAGTTTCTCATCGTAGGTCTGTGCGCCGAAGTCCCAAAGGCCGCGTGCGCCATTCGGGGTTTCGGGAATCAAGCGGACATCGTTAGGGCTGCGTTGACCAGAGATCGGGCCAGTCACATCGAAATCGCCAGGAGGCATTCCGGAGTCGT
>JANNQW010000170.1:0-7207 GCA_031400955.1 Verrucomicrobiota bacterium | reverse complement strand
CATCACCGCCGACAAGCTGATCCGCGACGCGTTGCGCGGGCGGTGAAAGTGGCTCATGCGTTCTCCAGGAATCCGTCTTGCGAGACGGGCCAAACTCATGCATGGCGTTCAGCATCATGCGCGCCTTCATATTTCTTGCTTTCATCCTCTGCATTGCCTCCGGTCGCGCCGCTGCTGTCAAGGTCAGTATCGCTCCGGGCAGCGGTCTCTTGCGAGATGGGAAACCGTATTTTATCAAAGGAGCAGGTGCCCGGGAACATTTCGATGAACTTGTCAAACGCGGCGGAAACTCCGTGCGCACCTGGGGCGATCGCGAACTCGCGGAGACACTGGAGCAGGCGAATAAATTGAAGTTCACCGTCTGCGCCGGCATCTGGCTGGAGCCAGAGTGCACTTGGTTCTCCTATCGCAACGCGGAACACTGCGAGCGACAACTTGAGCGCGTTCGAAAGACCATCCGCGAGTATCGCGAGCATCCGTCGTTACTCCTCTGGGGGCTTGGCAATGAATCCGAGGGCGATGGACGCAACGACGCCTATTGGCAGCAGATCAATCGTCTCGCAAAAATGGTGCATCAGGAAGATCCGGCACATCCCACGTTCACGGCGGTCGCCGGTCTCAGTCCGGTGAAGACGACGGGATTGAATAAGCACACACCAGATCTCGATCTCGTTGGCATCAACACCTACGGCGCGCTTCCCGGCTTGCGCGAACATCTAAAAAATGCTGGCTGGACTCGTCCCTGGGTTGTCACCGAGTTCGGGCCGCGCGGCTTTTGGGAATCGCCCAAGACCGCTTGGAACGCCCCGCTCGAACAGATCAGCACCCAGAAGGCGGACATGATCCGGGGCGGCTATGAAAAAGCCATTGCGCCCGGCGGAATGTGCGCCGGCAGCTATCTCTTTATCTGGGGTCAGAAACAGGAAGCAACGTCCACCTGGTTCGGGGTGTTCACCAAAAACGGCGAGACCACCGCGACCGCCGACGTGATGGAAAAACTGTGGAGCGGAAGGCCGCCTGCGAACAGCGCCCCGGAATTAAAATCATTCAAGTGCAGCGTCACAAGCTTGAAGCCATTAGAAGATTTCACAGCCGAAGTGAAAGCCACCGATCCCGATGGCGACGCGCTCAAAATGCGCTGGGAGATCGCCGATGACAGCAGAATCAGAGATTCCAAAAGCCGCGAAATTCCGCCATCGTCGATCGACGGGCTAATTAATTCAAGCGGGAGCAGCGCCAAAATCAAAGCACCTAACAAACCAGGTCCCTACCGAGTGTTTGTCTATGTTCTCGATGGAAAAGGACATGCCGCAACGGCGAATGTGCCTATACAGGTGGTTCCATAAGCACTCTAATTAATCATGAAATCTCATTTTATTTCCGTATTAGCCATGGTCATGGCAACATCGATCATGGCACTTGAACCCGTGCCTGAAAAACTGGTCGTGCTCACATTTGATGATTCGGTGGCGAGCCACGCGACTTTTGTGGCGCCATTGCTGAAGAAGCTTGGATTCGGCGCGACGTTTTTTATCACGGAGGGCTTCGAATTCTCCACGCACAAGGAGCACTACATGACCTGGGAGCAGATCAAGGCTTTGCATGGTCAGGACTTCGAGATCGGCAATCACACGCGGAAACATGAGGCCGTTACGAAACAGAAGCCGGAGCAGCTTGCAGGAGACGTGGAGTTCATCGAGCGGCAGTGCGCGAAGTTCGGCATCCCGAAGCCAGTCAGTTTTTGTTATCCCGGCTATCAGACAAACGAGGCTGCGGTGAAGCTGCTGCACGAGCGCGGCTATCAGTTTGCGCGCGCGGGCGGGGCGAAGGCATTTGATCCGACGAAGGATAATGCGCTGACGATGCCGCAGGCGTTCGATGGCAAGCCGGACAGCACGCTGGAGCAGTTCAAAGCCACTGTCGCTCAGGCCAAGGATGGAAAGATTGCGGTGATGACCTTTCACGGCGTGCCGGACATCAAACATCCGTGGGTAAACACTGATCCGGCGAAGTTCGAAAGCTACATGCAGCACCTCAAAAGCGAAGGCTGCAAGGTGATCGCGATGCGTGATCTCGCGAAGTATGTCGCGCCGCGAAAGTGAATTACAAACCGATTAAGCACCAAGCTCCTTCGCCCGCTGGATCGCCCGCAGCATGCCTCGCGCTTTGTTCACCGTCTCCTCGTATTCGCTCGTCGGGATTGAATCCGCCACGATGCCGGCACCGGCCTGCACGAACGCCTTACCGTCTTTCAACACGCAAGTGCGCAACGCGATGCAACTATCCAGCGCGCCGTCAAAGCCGAAGTAGCCCACCGCGCCGGCATAAGCGCAGCGCTTGCTTTTTTCGAGTTCGTTGATGATCGCCATGGCCCGCACTTTGGGCGAGCCGCTCACAGTTCCGGCGGGGAAGGTGGCGCGCATCACATCGTAGGCGTTGCTGTCGGGCGCGAGCTTGCCTTCGACATTGGAAACGATGTGCATCACGTGCGAGTAGCGCTCGATGATCATCAGCTCGTTCACTTTCACGCTGCCGTATTCGGACACGCGACCGACATCGTTGCGCGCGAGATCGACGAGCATGATGTGCTCGGCACGTTCTTTGGGATCGGCCAACAGTTCCTGTGCAAGCCCTTCGTCTTCGGCGGGCGTCTTGCCCCTCCAGCGAGTGCCGGCGATGGGACGAATCTCAATTTTTCCATCGAGGCATTTCACATGCACTTCCGGCGAGCTGCCAACGAGCGAGAAGCCGTCGGGAAACCGCAGGCAGAACATGTAGGGCGATGGATTTACGTGGCGCAGCGCGCGGTAAAGATCGAGAGGACTGCCGGTGTATTCTGTTTCAAATCGCTGTGACGGCACAAATTGAAAGATGTCGCCAGCCTTGATGAATTCTTTGCCCGCGAGAACCATGGCTTCGTATTCTGCCTGTGTGGTATTCGCCTTGGGCGCGGGGGCCCCCGTGGCTGCGTCCGGCGCGAAGGCTTGCAGCGCCTTGACCTTGAGCGGCGTTTCGAGTTTCGCGATGGTTTGCGTGATGCGCTGCTGCGCGGCGTCATACGCCTCTCTCAGTGAAGGGAAATCGGGCGTGAAAACATTCGCCACGATGGTGAGCTTGCGGTGCTTGTGATCGAAGATGAGCACGGTGTCCGTGATCATGAAAACCATGTCCGGCAGGCCGAGTTCGTCTTTCTTCGGTGGCGGCAGGGTCGGCTCGAAGAACCGCACCATGTCATAGGAGAGATAGCCGACCGCTCCGCCGTGAAACACGGGCAAGGGGGCGGGCAGCGCGGGCTTGAACTTCGCCATGATGGTTTCGAGTTCGCGCAGTGGATCGCTTTTTGCGGTGAACTTGCGTTTGGCACCGCGCTCTTCGATTTCGATTTCGTTCCCGCGCGCGGTGAAGATCAGGCGCGGCTCACTGCCGAGCAGCGAGTAGCGTCCTGAATGTTGTGTCAGTTCCGCGGACTCGAGCAGAAAGCTGTAGCTGCCATCGTGAATTTGTTGAAACGCCGACAATGGAGTTTCATAATCCGCCGCCAGTTCCACCCACACCGGCACCAGATTGCCGGTCTTGGCTCGCGCCTGGAAAGTGTCGAAGTCGGGCTGGAGATAGCGCGGGTTCATCGGGTGAAAGGACGCGAACTTGCACCCGATGCGCCGGACGTGCAACCGGCACGCCGCTTCAAGGGGTAGTCTGGATCAGCCGCCGGATGATTTCCGGATAGACGCCCACCACCACGATGGACAGGGTGAACACCGCGATCATCAATTGCGAGGCGCGGTTCAGGACGATGGCGGGCGAAGCTGTTTCGGATGGCGAATGGAGCACGAGGATGATCTTAAAATAGTAGTAGAAGCCTGCAGCGGCACCGATGATGGCGATGAGGAGCGAGGCGTAGTTACCTTCGAGTGTGGCGCTGAAAAAGACGAAGAACTTGCCAAAGAATCCCGCTGTTAGCGGCAGACCAGCGAGCGAAGCCAGGGCCAGTGTCAGTGTGAAACCCAGCACCGGCGAAGTTCGCGCCAGACCACGGAAGGAGGCGATGTCCTCGCTGATGCCCTGGGCGCGGCCAGCACCCAACACGAGAAAGCAGATGAACGTCATCGGCAGGTAGGTGGCGAGATAGAACGCCACGATCTCCGATGGGGTAAAACCAAGAGCGCCGGTGTGTGTGCAAGCCAGTGCCAGCAGCAGATAGCCTGCATGTGAAATACTGGAGTAGCCGAGCAGTCGTTTGAGATTCGTCTGTGCGATGGCAGCGAGGTTGCCGAAAAGTATCGTGGCACCAGCGATGATCAGGAGCACCTGAACAATTTGTGGCGCGATCACTGAGTCCTTCGCAAGCAACATCTCCGCGATGCGGGAGAGAACGATGAAGCCAGATGCCTTGGAGCCGACGGAAAGGAAGGCGGTAACCGGCGTGGGTGCACCTTGATAGACATCGGGAACCCAGATTTGAAAGGGAACGGCAGCGACCTTGAAGCCGAGTCCGGCGAGGATCAGTGCGACAGCGAAGAGCAGCGGCGCGGTGCTGCCCTGCCAGTGGGTGATTTTGCCGGTGATACCCTCGAGCGTCATCTGGCCAGTGAGTCCGTAGAGCCAGGCCATGCCGTAAACCAGCAGGCCGGTGCTGAGCGCGCCGAGGATGAGATATTTTACACCGGCCTCGAGTGATGAGGCGCTGCGGCGCATGTAGGCCACGAGAACATAGAAGCTGACCGTGGTGAGTTCCAGCGAGACGAAGATCGTGATGAGATCAACGGCTGAAGCCATGACCATCAGGCCCACGCAGACGATCAGCGGCAACGCGAAGAACTCGCCGAGACCGGCTTCTTTTATTTTCTCGGGATCGACGGCGACGAACTGGTTGATGACCGGCGCGTATTCGAGCGCGATAACCAGCACGGCGATGGTGCTGACGAGTGCGAGCCCTTTGTAAAACAGGGCCAGCGAATCCACTTTGTAAAACTCCACGAGTCCGGGTGGCACCGCGCCTTTTGCGCAGAAGAATATAGCAACGAGCGCAACCAGCAGACCACCGATGGCGGCGTAGGCGATCATCTTGCGCGGCACGGTGATAACTGTTTCCACGAGCAACAGCACGAGGGCCAGTGCACCGAGGAAAACTTCTAGGGAGAGTGTGCTCATGACAAATTACTTCGCGCCGATCGCGCTCTGAATGAGGTTGAGCAGCAGGGAGGGCTGGCAGCCGACGACCAGCAGCACGGCGGCCAGAAGGAACATGGGCACGCGTTGCCCCAGCGTGGGGTCGGAGATGAAAAGACCCGTTGTCGCTTCGCCGAAGAAAATTTTCCGGTATGCGCGGAGCATGTAAACCGCGCTCATGACCACGCCCCAGAGTGAAAGGATGGTGACGATGTGGATCATGCCGAAGCCCTGTTCGCCGAAGGACTGAAAAGCGCCGAGAAAGACGAGGATTTCGCCCGCGAAGTTCGCGAGACCGGGCAGGCCGATGGAGGCGAACGCGGCAAAGCCGAAGACGAGGCTGAGGAAAGGTGCGTTAGCGGCCAGCCCGCCGAGCTTGGAAAACTCGAGCGTGCCGAGGTTGCTCCGGAGTTTACCGCAGAGGAGGAACAGCAGGGCGATGGAGATGCCGTGGGCGAACATCAGCAGGACTGCGCCGTTTTGCCCGAGCGCGTTGCCTGCGGCCAAGCCGAGGAAGATGTAGCCCATGTGCATCACGCTGGAGTTCGCCAGCATCTCATCGAGACGGCGCTGATAGATCGTGATGAAACCGACGACGAGGATGTTGCCCAGGAGCATGAGCAGTAAAGCCTGCTGGATCCACGGCGTCAGGATCACATTGGGGAAGAGCGGCAGTGCAATGCGAATCAGGCCGTAGAGACCGAACTTCTTTAAGACACCTGCGTGGAGCATGGCCACGGGCGTGGGCGCGCTGGCATAGGCGGGTGCGGCCCAAGCATGGAAGGGGAAGAGGCTGACCAGGGTGCCGAAACCGATGAGCAACACGAAGAAGTTCGCGGGCACAAACGCAGCATACTTTCCTTGGGGATCGAAAGGCTTGAGCGCCTGTAGATCGAAGGTAAGCCCTGATGCCGGGCTGCAATACCAGACGACACCGAGCAATCCCGCGAGCAGCACCAGACTGCCGACGCCTAGATAGATCGTGATTTTCCATGCGACCGCGCGCCGGTCTTCACCATGGCCGTGCAACGCGATCATCAGCAGGGTCGGGATCAGCGCCAGTTCATGGAACGAATAGATGAAGAAGATGTCGGTCGTGAGAAATGCACCGAGCGCACCGGCGGATATCAGTAGCGAGGCGATGTAGTAGATGCGCTCCTTATCGACGATGGACCACAGCGCGGCAGAAGTGATGAACGTGGTCAGCAACGCCATCGTGAGGCTGAGACCGTCCGCCCCGACGGCAAATTGAATGTGCGGATGCGCCAGCACCGTGTGCGCGGAGGTGAAGGCCATGCCGCCACCAAGATGCGATTGATATTGCACCGCCAGCACCAGCGACAAAGCAAGGCCTGCGAGCGAGGCGACAAGCGAGGTCAGGCGCGCCGGCGCACCGAACCAGACCGCGAGGGCGGCGAGGATCGGGAGCAGGATGATGATTTCGAGGGGACTCACGAGTTCAATAGCTTCACTTTTTTGACATCAATCCGGCAACGGCGATCGCGGCTATCAGGATGAATGCGATGATGAAGATAAGTGGGGTGCTCATGGTAGAGGACGACATGGCGTTATCCGAGTTTGGAGGAGAAAAATACCGCGAGATAGACGGCGATGATCACGCCAGCGCCAAAGACGAAGGTGTAGGATTGAAGGTTGCCATTTTGCATGCGGCGGAACAAGCCGCCGAGGCTGGCTGCAATCGCCTTGGGGAGGCGCGTGGTGGAACTGTCCACGAACATCTTCTCGAAAGCATTAACGATCCAGGCAACATGGTCCTGCGCGAACTTCACGATGAACGCGTAGATTTCGTCGAAGTACAACTTGTTGGCCAAGAGCGGGATGTTCAGCGGATCCTTTTCTGCATTGTGGTAGAGTTTGAAGCCGGCGAGCAAACCGGTGATGAGCACAGCGACAGAGGCGATCATCACCAGGGTTCCGCCTTCTCCGTGTCCGCCGTGAGGCACCATGGCTTGGAGCGGACCGGCGAGAAATCCATAGGCGGAAAGTAGCGACGGGATCGCCAGCAGCACCAGCGGCA
>JANNQW010000169.1:0-10623 GCA_031400955.1 Verrucomicrobiota bacterium | reverse complement strand
CGCTCGCATTTACAACGCCATCGCGTTGTTTCGGATCCGCCATAAAGGCGCATAATTCCACCGGCACACCAAGCAGCACATCGCCATATCAGGCTTGGTGTCTGTCACGCGCAATATTCATCTGCCGGCTTATCGTGCGTTGAAACAGCAACTCGCGGTCGTCGGCAGTCGTGATGTGGACGACCCGACCCGCGAACGCACCGGAAAATCATGGCCGGGTCTTCCGCTGTTTGAAACCATCGAAGAGATGATTAAAGCCACGCGTCCCGACATCGTAGCTGTTTGCACGCCTCCCGCCTTGCATCGTTCCCAGTGCTTGCTGGCGTTAAACCGGGGATGCCATGAGTTTCGTGAGAATCCGATGGTGGAATCACTAGGGCACGCGGACGAGATCATCGAAGCTGCCGCCGTCGCCGACCGTCATGTGGTGGTCAACAGCCAGCTTCCCTTCATGAAGATTCATGCGGCGGCAAAGCAGCAAATTGGCGACCGTCAGTTCAGACAACTGCTTTTCATGCACGCATCCCAGACATTTCGTCCGACAGAGCTGACTGAGGCGACATGTCGCGGCACCATGGAACGCAGGCACGGCCTGGAGTTCGGTGTCCTTTTTTGCTTGCCGCGATATTTGAGCAGCTCATAGTGATCCTCACTTATTTATACGGCCATGATGTGGGGGTATAGCTCAGTTGGTAGAGCGTCTCGTTCGCAATGAGAAGGTCAGCGGTTCGAATCCGCTTACCTCCACCATCCGAAAATCAAAGAACCAACTCCTTCAAGGGGTGCGGCGTGCCGGAAGCTTTAGCGGTGAACAATGGCAAGTGAAATTACACGATGCCGAGCGCATCCGGCTTCGCATAATCAGGGAACAACTCATGCGGCCCCGCCATGCCGGTGCGCGAGGCGAGAACATCGCACAAAACGGCGCGGTAGTCGGTGGTGATGGCCAGATCAGCCCCGTCATCCAGCGCGGCGGTATCGAGTCCAGGCCACTTCCCATGCACCAGTCCGCCGCGTTTCAACCCTTCGCCGAGCACGAACATGACATTGCCGTGGCCATGATCCGTGCCCTGGCTCTCGTTTGACTTCACACGGCGGCCAAACTCACTCATCACGATCAGCGTCACCGGCAGCTTGGCTGCGCGCATGTCATTTACAAAGGCGGCGCATGCTTCGCTCATTTCGCCGACTTGTCTGGAAAAGGTGCCGTTCTGATTCTCATGCGTATCCCACCCACCGTAGTCCACCGTGGCCACGCGCAGACCGAGTCCGCTGCGCAGCAACCAGGCGACCGTTTCGAAGGCGTTGCTCAGACTGGTCTGGCCGTAACTGCCCGCAGCAGCTTCGTAAGTGATGAGGTTGCCATCCTTGTCACGCTTCAATTTTGTCTGAATGGTCTCGAGAGCCCTGAGTGCTTCCTGCCCCGCTTTATGCATGTCGGTCGCACCATCGGCATACAGGGCGCGCAAGATTTCAGCATGATCTTTCCCGCCATCGATCGCGAAATCATTGGGACTCGGAATCGCCACCGCATCTGGACAGCCGAACAATGAACCCGGCAAGGTGTCGCTCGCCGCGATGGCGCGCAAGACTGCAGGTTGGCGCGACTGCGCTAGATAACGTGCCAGCCAGCCGGTGGAAAGCGCCTTCAGCTTCGTTTCCGCAGCACCACGTTCCATCATGGCCTCCGCCTCGAAGTGACTGCGAGTGCCATTGGTCAGGCCGCACGCATGAATGGCCAGCGCGTTCTTTGATTGGAATAGTTCCGCCAGCGGTTTCGCCTCGTGATGGAGAAGAAACGAGGGATTTCCAGTCGCTCCCTTGATCTCGTGTCCGCGCTCTTCGCCTTCGGCCGTAACCCGTAAATCTGCGGGTCGAGCGGCTTCAAGAGCCGAGTCGCCGGCAGGCGAAAGCAAATGCAGACCATCGCATCCACCACGTAAAAAGAGAACAACGATGGCGTGAGGGTTGGCGTTGTCCTTGCCACCGGCAAAGGCGAATGGAGATAGACGCACGGTGGCCGTGGCTCCGAGAATGCCGGTGGCATGAGTGAGGAAGCGACGGCGATTCATGAAGATTGCTGGTGAATATTTCATCTCATTTGAAACTGCGGACTGGCACCGATCATCGCGAGGGTGTCGAGTGATTGATCCCAAGTGTCATTATCTTCCCGATTGAGCAAGGCATCTGCTTTGATGCCGGCGGCTTGCGCGAGGATGGCCGCGAGCTTGTTCGTCGCAACATCGGGCAGAGTGGTCCCGGTCAAACGCAATGACCAGCGCTCGACGAACTGCCGCGCCGTCTCATCCTTGGAGATGAAGATATCCGCGCGCTCCCAGCGGGCGGCGCGCATGTCGTTGCTCTGGAGATTTTTCAGGAGATTCCATCGCCCCACCGTCGTGTTCGTGCCGAGCCAGTAGGCGTTCACGTCAGGATGGCCGGTGGGCGTGGGCCATGTGAAGAGCTTGTAACCCATGTTCTGCACTGCATTGCCAAATTGCGGCGTGGGCTGAAAGTGCGCGCTTGTGCCGCGGAGGAAGGATGTCGCCAACTCCATCGGATTCTTCACCTTGCTGCGCTGCTGCGAGGCGAACTCCGGTGCGAGCACAATGGCCCGGATGACGCGGGCGATTTGATCCGGTGCCTTCGCCGAGTCGCGCCACACCTGAGCGGCTTTCTTCACGAGTGATGCGGGCGGGTCGTCACCGAGGAAGCGCCGACACAGCTTCAAGCACACATGCGTGGCTGTGGCCGGATGATTCGACACGAGGTCGAGCACCTTTTTTCCGTCCGCCATCGGAGGCTGGTTCGGGTCAAACTCCGTGGCGAGCACGCGTTTTTGATAAGGATCATGCCAGCCCTCGCGATACAGGAGCGCGCCATTGTCGGGCCGCTTCCCGTGCTCGTCCTCGTCGCCGTTGGCCACAGTCCAGCCCGTGAAAGCGCGCGCGGCTTCATAAACGTCCTGATCAATATAGCCCTCCGGCCTGCCTTCCAGCGCACCGGGCACCTCGCGCCATCGCTTGAAAAGATCGTTGCGGTAGGCCGCAGCACCCAGCGTGTGCAACTCGAAAAGTTCACGCGCGAAATTTTCGTTCGCAGGACTGGCCTTGCTCAAAAAATTATCCAAGTAGTAAAGCATCGGAGTGCTGGTGGCCACCGCTTCGAGCATCTCGCGAAAGTTTCCCAGTGCGTGCCGGCGAATCACATCACGATCATAGACGGGAAGCAGCGCGGCGATGACCTCGGTCTTCTCAGCATTCACGTTAAAATGGTTGTGCCAGAAGCTTATGATCAATTCACGGAGCTGCCACTTCGAATAGACCGCTCGCACCCATGTCGCCACCTTCACTTCCTCAAGCGGGCGGACGCGCTCTTGATAATCCATTGGATGTTCATAGTTCACCAGGCGCCAGAGTGCCCCGGAAGACGCATCGAGATGATTGAGCGTGCGTTTCTCCTTCAGTGCCGGCCACTTCTCATCCTTCTCGCCGCCCGCCCCGTATTCGATGGGCCAACTTGTCTTGCGCAAGCGTCCGGCACATGCGGAATCCGCCTTGTCATCCGGATGGAGTTGCTCATCAAGCCACGTTTCCAAGCCGCGTCCTTTAATGGCGGCGCACAGTTCCGGAGTCACTCCAAAGGAAAGTCTTGCGCCTAAAAGATGATCTTGAGCGGGAGCCGACATGGATGTGAGGTTATGAGCCTAGCATGGGCACCGCTATTCTGGCAAGATTCATCGTGTCCGCTTCAAAAGCTAACAACCAGATCATGATCACGGCGTGAGCGCAAAAAGGGGTGACACTCCAATGAAAGAAAGCGTGTCATCATGGAAAAAAAACAAGAAGTAGAAAAGAAGGCGCCGCACACGCAGCGCCAAGAAGAGCAAGACAACGAATCGCTACTCCCCGGAGTTTTAATTGAAGGTGGTGAAGCTGCACCTTAAGGAAGGCTTCACCCAGGACTTGGTGTGCGGGAGATGGGGATGAGAGGGGGTATGACGCGCACCTCTATCCGAGCCCCGACGAAGCCCTAGGGTGCCTACCTGCGCTCCTCCCAAACCGCCTCTAAGTAGCCGCTGACCATCGCGACCTGGCTAAGCGCCATGAGGATCGACAGGTCGGCGCGCCTGAATCCGTTCTTCCGGATGGGCCAGAGCACCAGACCGGAATAAAAACCGAAGCTCTCGAGCCTTGGCCTTCTTGCTTGCCTCACTTCCATCAATTTGTGCAGATAGTGTTTCCCGGCGCCGTAGTTCGAGTGCTGACGCCAATACTCGCCGAAGGTCATGGCATGATAATGCTCGATCACAGCGTGCGCGGCATACACGAGCTTTCCGCCGTTCTCGCCCCATCTAAGCCCAAAATCCCGATCTTCGGCAGCCACGCGACCGAAACTCTCGTCGAAACCGCCGAGCCTCTTGAACGCGGCCAGGCTCATGCCGATGTTGTTTGAGGTGAAGTAGGGCGCTCGTCCTTCAGCGGCCCGGAAATAGTCGAGAAGATAGTCGCATAGCGCCTGACTGGCCGATGCAAAGCAGTCGGCCGGGAGCCCGTTCTCTACCCGGCCACCGACGAGACGATCTTCGTGACCGCCATGAATTGACCTAAGCGCGCTCAGCCAGTCCGACCGCGGACGGCAGTCGTCGTCCGTAAAGGCGAGGAATTCGCCACGCGCCTCGGCGACTCCGCGGTTGCGCGCTCCGGCAGGGCCGGTGTTGTGTTGGCTGACGAGCTTGAGATCGAACTTCGTGGCCCACCGCGAGCAATCGAGCGAGAGAGGCGGCTTGCTGCCATCGTCCACCACAATGACCTCGAAGCTTCCGGGTGGCAATGTTTGCGCTGCCAGGGCGTCGAGGCACGATTCCACGGCTTGAGGGCGGTTGCGGGTGGGGATGACGACGGAAATCATTTCAGACATTCCACCGATAGCTGAAAAGAGTGGCCCGGTCATGACTGCAGATTTTGCGAACGGAGGCTGGCACGCCGCAGGAGTTCGTGTGCTCTTGCCAGAACGGCACGGCACACGCGGCGCGGCGATCCAAGCAAGCCAATCGATTCGAGTTGATCAACCACGGCATGCACCATGTCGGACCCTTGTTTGATTTTCACAACCCCGCGACCGCTTGTCTTTGCGAGCCAATCGAGCGATTCGGCACTGAAGTCCAGGAGGTCCGCCTCGCATTTCACGCCCTCTGCGTTGCCGCGCGGATGAAGGGACAATGGCAGCACCTCGCCCATGCGCGATTCGATCCAGGCCATTTCAGGAACGACCCTCTCGACGAACGGGGCGACCAGCTCCGGGTGAAAGCGGAGCGATGGCCCTCTCAACTCTCCCAGGCGTTCCAAAAGGAGTGATCGTCGCAATCTGTCGATTCGACTCCCGACCTTGAAGCGACCGGCGAGCATGAGAGCATAGACGAAGCGAAGTGCATCGAGGCTGAGCGAGTCGTTCTCGCGAAGGATGTCACCATCCCTGATCGGGACTCCGGCAAATTCGCAAAAATGTCGGACGACGCAGCGGCTGGGAAACCGTTTGGGGTCGAACCATTGGAGGGTGACATTTTCGCACCCGAAAACCTCATCGAGGAGTCGCAGGGGCTCCGAGTAACTCATCCGACTGCTTTGTTTGATGTAATCGTCGAGCTTGCGCGGCATGCGGCTTGGAATGCTACCATTTCGCAGGAGTTGTTGAAATCGGCTTTCCAAAAGATCCAAGGGTGCCCGCACATAGAGGATAACCCGGGTTATCCACCCTCGATCCGCGAGGAACCCCTTCAAACGCTCGATGCCATCGCGCGGAAGGTTACCAATGATCTCAGCAGAGAGGATCGGTGTGCGATGGTGGCCACCGGCCGCTGCCAAAGCCCGATTTAAATAGTCCCGCGATTGCGCGGGAACCGTTACCGCCATTTCAGCGGTGACCCCATGGGAGATAAATCGCTCTCCGATGCCGTAGTCACCAGCGAACGCCGAGCCGACGAGCAGGTTTCCGAAGTAGGAATCCAGCGTTAGCAACCGGAAATGGTCACTTCGAAGATTGTAAAACAAACTCGACTGGATCGATGTAGTCCCGGTCTTGACCATTCCGGCGTGGACGATGCATGTGTTGGGCTGGATATTTTGCTCGCGAAGTTCGTTCATGGCTTTGAATCTCCTCCGGCCGAATTCGCCAAGCCTCCGAGCACTTCGCGGTAGCTGGCGATGTAGCCCGCCACGCCGCGATCCCGAAGACCGTCACATACCAACTTTCCTTTCGCACCTATGGCTCGGACCTGATCGGGAGCGTTGAGGCATTGGATGATTTCCTCGGCAAGGGCAGCGGAATTTCCACGCGGAACCACCCTGCCCGAGACGCCATGCTGGATGAGATCGGAGATTCCAGCCACATCGGTGGATACAACGGGGACGCCCTCATTCATTGCCTCCAGAACCGAGAGGGGCATGCCTTCCCAGTCGGAGGAAAGAACGAAAAGGTCCGCTGCGCGAAGAAGCCGGGGGACATCGCGCCGATAGCCAAGAAACTGGACTCCATCGCCTGTGAGACCGCGCAAAATCGACTCTTCAGGGCCTTCTCCGGCAATCCACAAAACCGCTTCGGGAAAACGCCGGCGAACTTCGCGGAACGCCTCGATGAGGATGTCTTGGCGCTTCTGTTTGTGAAGCCGGGCCACATTCACAAGGGTCGGAAATCCGCGTGGGGGCAGCGGGTTGTCGTTGCGGAATTCGGCAGGCTGGGGCGGCCAATTGGGGATCACCCGGATGCGGTCTGGTCGGATATGCAAGTCCTCCCGCAGCATGCGGCCAACGGTTTCGGAAACGGCGAAATAGCGGTGCGTCAAAAACGATGTGCGCCGCTCGAGGCCCATGCCGAAGTTGCGTCGCCAATTCCACAGAAATTCGCAGTGGGCGGTGACAAAATGCGGCAGGCCGAGCCAGCGGCAAACGATGCGGCTCGCCAGGTTCGGGACTTCGGCGTGGCTGTGCACAAGGTCGGGTCGGTCGCGACGGCAAACATTCCACAATCGCAGGCACGCCAGCGGAAAGGATGTGGCGTTTGTGGAAATACCCAGCCCGCTGGTCTCGACACCCATGTGGCTCGAGCGTTTGGCTTCCGAATACAACGCCACGACACGGCACGCGATGCCGCTTTCCCTCAAGCCGACAGCGAGATCGAGCGCTTGGATTTGCGCGCCTCCATCTTGGATTTGATCAAGAACGAAGAGGGCTTTCATATCCGCGGCTCCGCTGTTCTCCGTTCCGTGTAGGCTGCGCACCAGCGCTGAAAGCGGAGCCTTCGCCCTTCGCGACCCCAGTGGAATTGAAGCCAGTGCCAGAGGTCTTCGCCGAGGAATCGCGCCTGCTCGTGGAAATGCAACCGGTCGGGTCCCGCGAGGGTTGGAATTTTCATCTCTCCCGGTTCGATGGTTTGGCCAAGGTGCTCCTCCAAAAAACGGATGTATCGCTTCCGCTGCGGCGCGATGTCGCGGACGACAGATTCCTCAAACGGAATCCCCATTTCCTCAAGCAGGGAGAATCTTTCGGGAAATCCGCGGACCCCTGGGCGGGCGATCCAGACTGGAGTGCCAAACGCCAGACAAGGCAGCGCCACATGGAGGCGCGAGGTGTAAACGGCTTCCGAGGTTTTGTATTTGGAAAGAAGTTCGGTAGCCGCTGTCCACTGCTCCGAGAGGTTCATGTGCCTTGAAATCGCGTGAGTGAGTCGGGTTCCCGGCCCCTCGAAATCGACGGAGATGATGCCCTGCCTTGGCCCTTCGTAGCGTGGCAAGGTGAGTGTGGCGCAGCCTGCGAGTTCTGTGGGAATGCCCGACTTGGAAAGTCGTGCGAGCGTCGCTGGATCCCTTGCTCCGACCGGACAAGGCGAGCGGCGCAGCCAATCCAAATACTGCGCGTGTCGCATGTAGGGGCCGCTCACTCCGGCGAACAAGCACTCGGGTTCAGCTTGAGGCGGATGGTCCTGTTCCAAAAATCCATTCACCACAAACACGCGCTCCGGGAGGGCGCTTCCGAGATCATGCCGGTAGATCGCCGCCATCGGAGGGAGTAGGCGCGTGAGAGCGATCGTCTGGATGATGTCGCCTATGTTGTGTGTGCGATAGGCGAGGCAACTTAAGTGGGTATAGGCGGCAAGCATCCGGGGCGGTTTCAAATTCGGCGATGTGCGTGGAGATTGGATTTACTGCTAGGAAATTGCTTTCGTGGGTGCCGGGCGGAAGCGGCCCAGGGCGTGCATCGGAGACAGGGTGGGAGGGGGTATGGAGTCAAACCTCACCCGCGTGATCTTCATGGATTTGGCCGAATCATCAAGGGCGAACTGGCCCACAACGGTTTGCAAAAACTCGTCCGTCGCTTTCTTGCACCCGCCCCAGTCATGATAGTCGTCGAGGATGATTGAGCCGCCGAGGGCGCAACCCGCTTCCATGAAAATACCCTTCAGACCGCTGCTTTCGATGCGCCGGCATGTCATCACAAGGCTGACCAGCTTGTTGTCGGCCAGATAGGTGAGGCGGCTTGCCTGAATCCTTCGCATGAGAACGATGTCCACGGGCTCCAATCCTTTTAAGGGATCGGCGGGCGGTGCCTTCTTGAGTAGACGCTTTAAAGCACGTTTGAGTTTTGAAATCATGGTCTAGAGACTATTGCTGATGAGGGCTTGCAGACGTGTGCCACGTAATTTTTCGGATATCCCCTTTTCTGAAACTTCCATTTTAGTTCAGCACGATGAAAAACAACAGAGAGCACGCCAAAAAGGCTTTTGAGCAGAAACATCAGGGGTGCCAACAGAAAACCTTTTGCGCCTTTGGCGATTTCACGCGGCCTACCTGGAAGGTATTTCGCCATGCTGTTTAGCTGGTAGCCCACTGTGCCGAAATATCCTTCCATCCAATCCAGCCTCTCAATTAGAAACCCGGCTGAGTTCAACAGGTAGCGCAACCCGAACTGCGTGTAGCGGTAAAAATCGTAAGGTTGCTCATGCTCTTCGTAAAAAAAGGGGCCTGTATAAATCATCCTTCCATCAGGTTTTAACACACGAAACAGTTCAGCAAGAACCAGCCTCGGCTCCGGAAGATGCTCCATCACCTGATTGAAAATGATGAAATCAAAGCGGCAATCTTCAACGGGTATGCTTTTCAAATCACACACATAGGTGGGTGGCGCATATCTCTTGTCCACTTTTTCAAAATCAGCGGATTCGTATCGAGCATGTTTGAAAAGTGGCTTGTAGGGGGCGTCGCCACTACCCGCGTCCAAAACCAGCGAACCGGCAGGAACAGAAGAAGCGAACGCTTCATTCTCCAGCCAGAGCCTGTGGCGAGATGAGTTGAATTCAAACGCGCTCTTCAAACCGTGCTTGAAACTGCGAATCACTGACTGCTAGGAAATTACTTTCGTGGGTGCCGGGCCGGAGCGGCCCAGTGCGTGCATCGGAGACGGGGTGGGATGGGGTATGGGGGGAGAGAGGGGCGAATAAAGGATGAATTGTGAAAGAGGAAGGATGAATGCGACCGACCATGGCATGTTGCGCGCCTGATTTGTCACGGTGGCGGTGGGTAGCGCCGGGTTTCATGACGCAGTTTCAACGCGGTGAGCATACCTCTCCTGCCCGCTGTGCCAAGATTTTTTTAGCAGCGGTGTTTTACAGTTCAGGCTTGAGGCTGGAGACCGCAGGCTGGAGGATTTGGTGGCGGGCGGGCCTGCTTCAATTGGCGGCGAGGACTAGGATGCGCTCATCATCGAGCGGGACTTCCTTGTGCTTTCAGGTGGATTCGCTGCTCTGATGGTCTGACAGGGCGGCGCGAATGGGCTGGAAGGTCTCGATGTCGTAGGGCGGCCTCATGGGGCGGCGGGATGTCGATCACACCTTCCCAGAGCCCGAGGAGACGCAGGAAGAATTCAACCTGCTCAGGCCGCACGATGGTTTCCACCCGTTTCATGGTGCCCTTGCAGCAGGTGCACTGGAGAGGTCGGCTCCCCAGACGCTGAGAATGAGGTCGCGCCAGAGAGGGCGCATGGCTTGGGCGCTGGCTTTGGACGGCGGGAGCAGGAGTGGCTCGTGGGAGGGCGGTTGCTCCATGGGAGATCGGCCTGCGGTGGCGGGATGAGCGGCGCTGGAACGGGGGGCCATGCCGCGGCTGCGGTTGGGATAGAGACCGTAGTAGCGGATGGTCTGCTGGGACTTGGGCCGGATGTGCTCGATGGCGGCGGCGAGTTCGTGGTGGAAGCCTACTATCTCGGCACTCCGGTTTGTTTTGTCGCGGGCACCTCAGTAGAGGAAGTCATCGGCGTTGCGACCTACAAGGGTGCCTTCTGTCTCGGCTCCCGGGAATCGCTGTTCTCCGCGCTCGACGAGGTCCTGGCGATGACCGCTGAAGAAATCCACGAATGCGGCATCAAGCTGCGTGAAGGTTATGCTACCCAAGTCGTGACAAAGAAAATGCTCATGGCATTCCGCAGCCTTCATCCCGGATTCCGAAGTTAGGCAGCGTTTTTGAGTTCATTATCGTCCGGTGGCGAGTGCTCAGGAGGCAACTTCGGCGAAGTCCGTTTTTGCCACTCCAAGACCTTATCGATCAAGGGCTTGTGCTTCTCTGCACCACCCCAA
>JANNQW010000168.1:0-2751 GCA_031400955.1 Verrucomicrobiota bacterium | reverse complement strand
GGCACCAAACGTGTATTTGATCCACGGTTCCATCGGATGCGCCGACCAGAAGCCTTCGATGCACGCGGCGAGAAAGGTCATGGCCACTGCTCCCGTGATCAGCGTCATCGCCTTTTGTCCGCCGAGCACCAACGCCGTTTTGCGATCGTGAAGCCCCGGAATGAGCAAGGCGAGGCCGAGCCTCATGCCCGCCATGCCTGAGATCACGATGCCGATCAGTTCGGGCGCCGAGTGGCCGGATGTGAAAGAGTAAAATGTGGTGGGATTGCACGCGTGATGGATGTATCCGGTGCTGGCGCCGAGATGGAGGCCGTTGAAGAGCAGGATGAGCAAGGCGCCGACACCGCCCAGTAGACCGCCCGCGAAGGTGCGCAGGTCAATGCCCACGTTGTTGTAGATGTAGAAGCAGAACATCATGAAATCGGATCCGTATTCCTCCCGGAGAAAATCCTGTGGTGATGTGTGCTCTCCATACATGCTTTCCAGGTTGACCATCGACTGCGGTCCCAGAAGCGACATGGCCCATTCGGGATCGTGTGGCGTCCAGATGGCTAAAGCCAGGAAAGGCCCCCAGAAGATGAGCGAGCAAAACCAGAACAAGCGCCACTCCGCGCGCACCATCTTCGGAAACTTCACCAGCATCATCCGAAACAGGCTCTCCCAGCCTCCGCCGATGCGACGCTCCAGAGTGCGAAAACCGCGGATGGCAAGGCTGTTCAGCCGCTCGACCAGTCCCATCCCGTAAATTCGATGCTGCGCGATGCTCAAGTCATGACAGGTCTGGCGAAAGAGTGTCGGCAGTTCCTCCACATTCTCCGGCGTGCGCCTTTTCTCCACGCCCTCGATCATTTCCTCCAGACGCTGCCAGCGCGGTAGATTTTCATTCTCGAATTCTGAGGAGTTCATGAAGTGGAGGGGTGGTGATCAAAAGCCGGGAATCCATCTCCCGAAACAACAAATTGACGATTGATGACGATTGGCTGGACTGCTCATTTTCTCCCCCGGTTCTGAAGCCACAACGTCATGCCCGCAAGCTTCGATAGACCGCTCATGCCGGTCGCATGGGTCAGGGGTTCGAGCACGTTCGACAGCTCAAGCTTGCGGGCGTCAGACCATTGCGGTGCGCGCTCGATGAAAAGCAGCAGTGCGGCTTGCTCTTCACGGGTGAGGGCGACGGGCGGCGCGACGGGATCGGCGTTCACTCTCGGCGGTGCGCTCTGGCTTTTCTTTTTGCCCGAATAAATTACGACAGTGTTGGCAACGAGATCGCCGAGGCGCTGGAACTTCTTGGTAAAGAGACAGCAAACGAGGCCAAGCAAGTAGCCAAAGGGCATGAAATCCACCACTCGCAGCAGATTCCGGATGATCGACTGCGACAGCAAGACTGGAGCGCCGCTCACGCTTGCCACTTTCAATCCCATCGCCCGCTGGCCGGGGGAGGCGCCTTTGGCCCCCACTTCGAACACCACATTATAAAACCAGGTGAGCAGAAACATGCAGAGCAGCATGAGCCCCCTGCCAATCTCGGCCCCAGTCCAGCGGGAGACCACAAGAAACATGATGGACATGACAATGTAACACCCGATGAGGATGAGGAAGTCGAGCAGCCAGGCCACGCTGCGAACCGCTGGACCGGCGACGCGCAGATGAATCTCCACTCCATCAGCGAGTTCCACTGCTTGTAAGGTATCCGTGAGTGTCGCAGCCGCCATGAGGGATTGAGTGCGGTCATTGAAGCCGGAAAGAATGCTTTTGACAACCTCTGACATATATTTCTATAGTGGCACCCACTACAGGGTAGACTTCCCGCTCCGGGTCGTTGATCCCTATGAATAACAAACAACTGATACCAAAATGGACCCGAACAATCCCTACGCGAGCCCGCAGTCGAATTTATTCGGAGGAACCTCCGGCACCAGCGGCGACGCTGTGACGCAGGGAGTGCTGCTCCAGCTGCAGAAAACAAAACCTTGGGTGCGTTTCATGTCGGTGATGATATTCATCGGTGCTGGGTTTATGCTCTTGGCTGGTGTGATCATGGGAGTGATGGGGTCGTCAGGAGGGCTGATGAAAGGAACCGGAACCAGTGCGGCGTATCAAGCCGGTTTTGGCTTTGGTCTCACGGTCGTGTATGCCCTGTTCGCCGTTCTCTACATTTATCCGGGTTTGAAGCTTTGGAAATATGCCAACTCCATTCGCGATCTTCTGGCGTCACGTCAGGTTATCGATCTGGAAAAGGCGCTCAATGAGCAGCGTGCCTTCTGGAAATTTCTCGGCGTAATGGCGATCGTCGTATTAGCGTTATATATTGTCGGCGCGATCGTGATCGGTGTCACAGTCGGTTTTGCAGCCGCGAGGAGTTCAGGCGGCATGTGATCAGGTGCGCGGTTCGGCAGGTTCCTTCGCAAAGCGTCTGAGTATCAAAATGCCGGGAACGCCAATCTCCTGATTGGCGATATCATGCCAGCGTGAAGAATGCCATTCAGGAGAATGGCGTTCCCGGGGTGGCATCGAAGCATCCCGCATCTTCTTTCCGCTGCGATGGAAGTGACGGATTTCACCTTGTCTCCCAGCCGGTTCTTTTCATGATGAGCATCGGATGAACAAGCCAATCAAAATCGGAGTCGCCGGAGTCGGAGCCATGGGGAAGAATCATGCGCGCGTTCTCGCGTCGCTCGAAGGCGCGGAACTCGTCGCGATTTATGATCTTGATTCAGCCCACGCGGCCGAACTGGCGACGACCTATCATGC
>JANNQW010000167.1:0-51915 GCA_031400955.1 Verrucomicrobiota bacterium | reverse complement strand
GTAATGTGGAAAGCATCGTTCTCGCGCTCCGCTGGAGCGCACATGGCCCAACCATAAGCCGGTGGTTGTCACCACCGGCTATGTTCTTGCGACCCTCCGGGTCGCGCAGAAAGAATGATTCTGTTTTCAACTGCTCGTGGTATTACATGGCGCGTTGTGCTCATGGCAGCAAGGGATTCCATACCTTCTCGAACCCGAAGCTTTTGAAGTCTTTCACATTCGCTGTGGCCAGCTTGGTAACGCCATGATGCCGCAAGGTGAGAGCCAGCCGGGCGTCGATGATTTGTCGAAATCCAGCCTTGGTCTCGGCAGTCCATTTCCACAAACGGGAGGAGACCCTCGGATCGTAGTCCACGCAGCGCCAAAGCGGATTGGCTTTCATGGCCTGGCAGTAGTCAGCCGCTTCGCGGGCGGAATAGGGTTTCACAAAAATAGCCCCATTGCGCAACTGCATATAGAGTTCTACCAGCACTAATTCGCAGACGACAAACTCATCCTCCCATGAGGCCAGCTCCGAAAAAAATTCACGGGCCTTCTTATGATTCAGCGAATCTGGATCAGCAGCGTGGATGAAGATATTCGTGTCAGCGGTGATCATGGCTGATTCCTTTTGAAACGGTTTTCAATGGCCAGAGCCTCCCCTTTCACGGAAGAAGGATCGATGAGATGCCCGCCACTGCCTCTTAGAACTGGCATTTCCCAGACTGTGCCAGCAGGCACTGTCTCCGGGCAGCTCATGGCGTAAATTTCCATGCCCCGACGGATCACCTCCGCCACGGAGATGTCACGTGCTTGAGCGATGCTGCGAAGCCGGCCAAAAAGAGGTTCTGGCAGTTGTATTTGTGTTCTAGTCATGACCACAATCTAATGTCAACATGAGATTGTCGTCAAGGGTATTTTGCCATGAGAAAGAACACAGGGTTCGCTTCGCGGCTGCGCACCAGCCGTTGTGAATTTCAGGCATCTTGACTGAATCCAGAGGGAGCGACAGGCTGGTGTGCACCTGCGAAGCGAACCTCCTCGCACCCTCGGCCAGAATAGCTAAGTAATTTCCCCAAAATAAACCTTCCAGGCAAGCGCTTAATCAGCACGTAAGCGCATGACTTTCAGTCTATTAGCCATCCGCCTTCCGCCTTCCGCCTTCTGCCTCCTGCCTCCTGCCTTCTGCCTCCTGCCTCCTGCCTCCTGCCTCCTGCCTCCTGCCTCCTGCCTTCTGCCTTCTGCCTTCTGCCTCCTGCCTTCTGCCTCCTGCCTCCTGCCTTCTGCCTTCTGCAGGTGACAGAATCGTAACCGCAAAGGATTCGCTCTCATCACGGCGCTCTGCAAATAATGGCGCGCATCGAAACCGGAATCAACACTCCGGCGACGGTGCGCCCCAGACAACAACCTGAAACCAAACCCCTGAAAATTTCAAAATGAGATCCACACTTTCCTCCAGCGCCCCAGTGATCCTCTTTGCAGGGGTTCGCTTGGTTGCCACGAGGGCATCTGTGGCCTCTACCGCTTCTGATCTTACCGGTGCCAACAGCACCCTGGATCATGCGGCGGAATCGTAACATCGGAATCCTTGCCAACCGGCGAGGCAGCACCTAAAACAGCGCCGTGCCCGATACCAAATCAAAAACGTTTTAGATTCATTCTCCCCAGACAAAACAGAAAAAGACAACTCCAGAAATATCTCATCCTCAAAACTAACAAAATGAAAAACACAATCAAATCTACACTGGCCGCTGCGGCATTTGTCGCGCTGAGCCTCGCTGGACCATCCGCTCAGGCGGTGGTGACCTACACGCAGGGGGACATCCTCATTGGATTCCGCAAGTCCGTGGTCAGCACGGATGTCGTGCTCAACATTGGCCAAGCTGGAACCTACCGTGATGCGGCGTCCAACGTCAACGTGGTCGAGGGCAACCTCGGATCGCTGCTCACGACAAATTTTGGTGCCGGTTGGGCCACCGATAGCGCCCTGCTCTGGGCTGTCATCGGCAATCCTTCCAACGACGGCAACTCGTTCAGCGGGGACACCTCCGGAACATTCTATGCCTCGAAAGAGAGAACCGTCTTGGCAACGCCAGCCACGGCCTACAGCGTCAGTTCATCCAGTCGCGCACTGGTGGCCACCCGCCAGCAAACTCTACAGAGCCAGTTTGCGCTTCAGACTGAGGCGGGCGGAAACGCCTTCGCGGCAATCTGGGACAACAGCGTTCTCAATTCGGCAGAGGCCGACTGGACCGACGCGATGACCGGACTCGGTCGCTCAAACTTGGCTTTTGGTGTCTTCTCACCCTCCCAAATCCAGGGCGGCGATGCCTCGGGCTTAGTGAACAACCGCTTGGACCTTTTCCGTCTCGAAGCGGGAAGTGGCACCACGGTCGGCGTCACCAATGAAGGCTACTTTGACATCGACAGCAGCGGCAACGTCACTTTCAACGTCGCCGCAGTTCCAGAGCCCAGCCGTGCACTGCTGCTCGCCTTCGGCCTCGGTTCCCTCTTCCTGCGCCGCCGCCGTGCGGCCCGTGCTTAATTCTAGTTGACTCCATATCAGCATTCAAAAATGTGCTCTAATTAAAAAACAAAAACCTCATTCATCCTTAAAAACATCATGAAACTCCGTCATCTCCTCATCCTCACGCTTGGTCTCGCCTCGGCCGTCCAAGCTGCCACCTACGACGTCTATATCACCGGCTCCACAGCCGGCCGGGCGTCGGTCTTTGATTCGCTCGCGCAAATGTTGACCGGTGAAACCGTCACTAAGGACAATGCCACCCTCAACAGCGCCAACAAGGCCAACTTCACGGGCGGCACCTATAACTCGGACACTTACAACGTCTATTGCTCTTGGTCGGGTTCCGCAGCAGGCGTGCAAAGCGTGACCTCCCAAGCGAACGTGGTCTTCATGGCCGAGATCGACGGCGGCACCTACGGCACCCCCACGGCACTGAATCACGTGGCTGACATCGCGTTTTCGGACGTGTTCCAGAGTTCGACCAACTTCCAGTCGCCAACCTTGACAGACGCTACGACCGTCGTCTTGCCCTTCAAGTTCATGACGAGCGAAGGATCGCCGATCACCAACGTCACTCCGCAGCTCGCACAAGTGCTGTTCCAAGGCAATGTTCAGCCCCTGGCGCTCTTCACGGGCCTCAATGCTGACCACGGCAAAGGTGTGATTGGCTCCGGTCGCGACAACGGCTCCGGCACCCGCATCACTACCATGGCTGAAGTCGGCGTCGGTGCGTTCTCCAGCGTGACGCAATACACCCCGAACACCACGGGCTCCAACCAGAGCATCTCGGGGATTGTGCATACTGCGGGCACCGCGGTCGTCGATCATACCGTCCTCGGCACAACGCTGATCGTAGGCCAGCCCATCACCGGCACCAATATCCCCGTGGGCGCCACGGTGTCCGTGGTGAACAGCACCACCCAGTTCACGATGGACGTGAACTCGACAGGTGCCATCAGCAGTGTTCGTTGCGGCCAAAATGCCGCGACTGCCACCGCTATCGGCAACAACGGTGCCTCCAGCGGCAGTTCGGTGGCCGGTTATGTGGCTGCCCACACCAGCGGTCTCACCGTGGGCGGAAAGACCCCTTGCTATGTGCTTGGTTACATCGGCCTCAGCGACGGCGCTACCGCCCTGACCAATGGCGCAGTGGAGTGCCAATACAACGGTGTCACCTACTCGGCTACCGCCGTCTATGAAGGCAGATATTCCCTTTGGGGTTACCTTCACATGATGCACCGCGATGATGCTCCTGCCGGCGCTGTGCTTCTCGCGGCCGGTCTCGCAACCAATCTTGACGACTTCCCAGGTTCCTCGGGCTTGAAGAAGTCCCTGATGCAGGTCGAGCGTCTTGCCGACGGCGGTAACATCACGCCGCTATATTGATCATAAAGGAATTGCTTCTCACTTAAGAACTGCGGCTGATGCGGGTTATGCCCGCATCAGCCTTCGCATTTAATAACGACTCGTATCCATGCCGATTATGAATCCCTCGCACACAGCCAAAAATAAACTTCGTCCAGCCTCTGTTCTGCTGGCGATTTCACTCATGCTCAATGCAGGCGCGATGGTGGCAGGACTGCTGTTGCACGGCCCCCGTCTCGTGCCGCCTGCCGCCGACCCGGCCCCAGCGGTTGTTGCACCCATGGCGGCCAGAAATGACCAACCAAAGCCAGATTTGCGTTCAGCAGAGCCGAAGCCGTTCCAGTGGAGCAGCCTGGAGTCCGAGGATTACTCAGCATTCATCTCACGTCTGCGACAGATCGGCTGTCCGGAGACCACGATTCTTGATATCATCCGTGGCGAACTGCTGGCCAATGCCGCAGATCGGCGCAAAGAACTTGAAACGACGATCATGCGATCGACCTCGTGGCGGCCGCCGTCAGGGGTGACCCGTCGTGATTACCTAGCTTCGCAACTGCGCAAGCTGGACAAAGATATTGCCGACAACGCAAATCTCCTGATGCGGAATGCACCGTCCGAGGGGCGGGAGCGCGGAGCTGCGGAAACCGATCCGGGCAGCGCCGCTCCGCCCGTCCGTTATCCGGCGATCATGGCGGGGTTGAAATTCAAGCCGGTATCCGACGGAAACGGCCAAAGCCCCGGCAGCCCAACAGGCGGGACCGGTCCCCGGTATGCTGAACCGGGAGTGGTTCAAGCGACTCCGGAGCAGATTGCATCCATTCAAGAAATGCAGAGTCAATTCGTTAAGGACATTGGCGGGCCCAACCAAGATCCTGCCGACCCTGCTTATGAAAAGAAATGGAGGGACGCGCAGTGGTTGGCCGACCAGATTTTCCGAGCCCGGTATGGTTATGCCGCTTTCAATGATCTGGTCCGGGCCGCATCCATCAAGGCCTACGAGGATGGGCTGGCTCAGGCGGCAAAAGAAATCAAGAATTGAAGACGCCGCCTGCCCTCTGAGAAAGCAAACATATCGCTGCCATTTTTGCCAATCCATGCCGCATCTGAATTCCCGCCCGCAGCCAGTTTTGGGTTTACTGCGCCACCACCGGGCGACGACGATTCTGGCTGCCGCGATGTTCTGCTTCATGCCTGTGGCGGGCCGGAGCGGAGACATTCTGCGAGGAGGTGCGCCCGCCAATACGGCACGCCCTCGCGCATCTTTCGGCACGACGGCTGCGGATTCGGATCGCGCACGCATTAACGCGCGTGACGCCCTCGCGCGCACGGCGCAGGCAATGAACGCCGTCCAGAACGCCCAGGCGGCAGCGCGGGCCATCGCCGCCGGTGCCAGCAACCTGGGCACGCCGGGCCAGCCGCTGCCGAACGTGCCCGACGGCCTCGCCACCGGCGGTCTGCATTTCATCAGCGCCACCGGAGCCGCCGCCCCGGTCCAGTCGGGCAACACCGTGAAGGTGAAACAGACGACACAGGAGGCCTTGCTTAGGTGGAGAACATTCAACATCGGGCGCAACACGACGCTCGACTTCGACCAGAGCGCGGGTGGAGCGGATGTTGGTAAATGGATCGCCTTCAACAAGGTCGAGGATCCCAGCGGACTGCCTTCGCAAATTCTCGGTTCCATCACTGCGGCCGGCCAAGTCTATGTCATCAACCAAAACGGCATCATCTTCGGGGGCAGCAGCCAGGTCAACACCCACACGCTGGTGGCCTCGTCCCTGCCGCTGAACGAGAACCTGATCACCCGAGGTCTGCTCAACAATCCCGACGCGCAGTTCCTCTTCAGTGCACTGGCCATCCCGGCTGGTTCCAAGGGTCCAACGCCCGCCTTCACTCCGCCCGCGCTTCCGGCCAGCGGCAAGATCGGTGATGTCGTTGTGCGGGCGGGTGCCCAGCTCACGGCCCCGACCTCGGAGGCGAGCGTCGGCGGCCGCATTGTTCTTGCCGGTGCCAATGTCATCAACGCCGGCACCATTTCCACGCCGGATGGCCAGACCATCCTGGCCGCCGGCCTCCAGGTTGGTTTCGACGCCCATCGCTCCACTGACCCATCGCTCCGCGGCCTAGATGCTTTCGTTGGCGCCGTGCTTGATCCGGCTTCCCTTTTACCGGAATACGCCGGCACCGTCACCAATACCGGCCTGATCGACGCGCCCAGGGCCAGCGTCATCATGACTGGCAAGACTGTCAATCAGCTCGCCGCGATCAACAGCACCACCTCCGTTTCCGTCAATGGACGCATTGACCTGTCCGCAAGCTACGACGCACTGAGCAACACCGCTTACGATGCGGTGCAGCGTCCCAATGTCGCCCCGTTCCTGCACCGCTCGACGGGGTTGGTGGAGTTCGGTCCCGGTAGTGTGACGCGCATTCTGCCGGAATACGACAGCACTGAAACACGGATTGGAACGGCCCTCGCACTCAGGTCCCAGGTGAATGTCACGGGCCGGGTGGTTCACATGGCCCCGGGATCGTCAATCCTCGCTCCCAATGCGGTCGTGGACGTCCGGGCGGGTGTCTGGGATTTTGTCATCAGCGGCTCGTCCAGCGCATCGAACACCTTCGTTCATTCCGGCGGCCAGATTTTCCTCGATCAAAATTCGATGATCAACGTCGCCGGCTCGACCGATGTCGCGGCTCCGCTATCCCAATACATCCTAGCGGTTGAACTCCGGGGCGCGGAGGTGAAAGACTCGCCGCTCCAGCGCACTAGCATATTCCGGCCGGGAGATGGCAACAATCCCACCATCACCGTGGACCTGCGCAAGACAGGGGTCTACAACGGCCGCACCTGGTATGGAACGCCTTTAGCGGATCTGTCGGGGTATCTGAACATCATCGAGCGCAGCGTCGGACTTCTGACAGTTGGCGGGGGCTCGGTCAGCCTGAATGCCGGGGGCTCGGTGGTGCTTCAACCCGGTTCGGTCGTGGATGTCTCCGGCGGCTTCGTCAACTATGGAGGCGGCACCGTCACAACCACCCGGGTTTGGTATGCGGGGCATCTGATAGAGATCGCCTCTGCCACGCCGAACCGGCTTTACCAAGGAATTTTCACCGGCTTGTTCACTGAATCCCACCCGCGCTGGGGCATTTCCCGAACCTTCCGGATCCCCTGGATGTCCGGCGAGCATTACGAGCAACCCTACGTTCACGGGGCAGACGGCGGCAGTCTGGCGATTGGAGCGGCTGGCATGGCGTTGGATGGCGACTTCTGGGGTCACACCGTCGCCGGTCCTCGCCAGCGCGACGATCTTCCGGAGGGAAGCGACCTGACTCTCACCTTCCAGAGCCAGCTGGTGCAACGGGAAGCACCCGCCTATCCCTACGTTTCGCCAACACCGCCGTCGATAGTTTTCCAGGAAGACTCCTCCCTTCCGCCGGTGCCTTCTTTCAGTCTGGACGGCAGTGGGAATCCGCTTCCTCTGCCGCCGGAGAGGCTGGCCCGGGTCTTTCTCCGGCCCTCACTTTACACAACCAGTGGCTTTGCCAGCCTCACTGTGAAGAACCCCGATGGGGAAGTGCTGGTGCCCAAGAGCGTGACGCTGGCAGGCCCGCCCCAAGGGAAGCTGGACATCACCGGTTCGAACATCACGGTTGAAGGTTCCATCGTGTTTCCGGGCGGCACGGTCTCACTCCTTTCCTACAATATATCCCCGGAAGTGACGGCCAACTTGCTAGCGAATGTGGGTTTGTTCCCTACGCCGCCACCCAATGAAGACCGGGGCGGAGTCACCTTGGGGTCAGGAGCCCGGATCAGCGCTGCAGGATTAGTCGTGGATGACCGGCTGAGCGCGCCGGATCCATTGAGTCTTCCGATAGTCACGCACGGGGGGGATGTGTCCATTAATGCCTTTACGGTCAATCTTGCCGCCGGGAGTGTTGTCGATGTGTCGGGTGGGGTGGTTGTCAGCACCGCCGGCAGTCGCAGCTATGGTGATGGCGGAAGCATTGTCATCAAGGCGGGTCAGGATCCCGGCCTAGCCTCCGTGATTGCCAGAACGGATGCCGCAGGCGGACCGGATTCTGGCGGAACACTCACCCTAGCTGGCATCCTTCGGGGCTACTCGGGTGCGACGGGAGGCGCGCTCACATTGCAGGCGCCGCTGATCCAAATCGGCGGCTCCGCCTTGCACGAAAAATCGCTTCTGCTGCAGTCTGAATTCTTCCGGAAGGGAGGCTTCACGAGCTATACCCTGACCGGCGTGGGCGGCCTCAACGACGAGGACGGCAACATCCTCCCTTCCGTTTACGTGGCTCCGGAAACAAAAATCGAGCCGGTCGCGGAAAATTATCTGGCGGTCCTCTATGGCTTCGAAACGGACGCACCCTCGCTTATCACCCTGCTCAAGCCAGAGGGCCTCAGGTCACCTGTCAGCATCAGCCTGAACGCACCCGCGTTGAAGGATACTTTGGACTCGACAATCCTGCTCTCGCAGGGCGATCTGGTTCTAGGCCGGGGAGCACTTATCAGGACCGATCCCCTAGCCACCGTATCGCTCACCGGTGGCACAGTGGCGGTGTTCGGTTCCGTCATCGCACCGGGAGGCGCCATCACCGTCAAGGGGGCCGACTCCTATCCCACCTCCGATCCGCTTCCGACCAATGCATTTACCACGGTGTATCTGGCACCGGGCAGCCTGCTTTCAACCAAGGGAGTCACGATCCTGCTGCCGGACAGGTTTGGCAGGCGCACCGGTTACGTTCTGCCCGGAGGTGACATCTCCGTGTCCGGCAACATCGTCGCGGCCGCCGGCGCCGTGCTCGACGCATCCGGCACTTCAGATGTTCTGGATGTTCATCCGTCGTATCTGAATCTCAACGCTCTCGGCGTCGGTCCGCTCAGCCTCCCAATGGTGCCGCCCAGCAGCGGACTCACGGCGGCGCTTTATGCGTCGCTGTCGTTGCCGGTTGATCACGACAGCGACGGCGGAAACATCAGCTTCAAAGGCGGCCAGTTGCTTTTTCTTGATGCGACCCTGCGAGGCCATGCCGGCGGGCCGACCGCAGTCGGAGGCAGCCTGTCAGTTTCGTCGGGGAAATTCAACCAGATAGGCACCCCAAGAACTTCCGCCGACATCAATCTCGAGGTGCGGCAAAGCGGACTGACCATTCCGGTACCTTTCGGCTCGGATGAGACAGCCATCGGCCAGGCAGTGTTGTTCTCTGGCGGCTCCGCGGTTCCCGCCATGGGATACTTCGCCGCCAGCACCTTCACGCAGGGAGGCTTCGACTCCCTGACGCTGGGCGGCAATGTGAAGTTCACCGGACCAGTTTCCCTCGACGCGCGTGGGTATCTCAAGATCGCATCCGGCGGCATCATCCAGGCCGATTCCATCGTGAACCTGACTGCGCCTTATGTCAGGCTGGGAATGCCCTTCCAAGTGCCGCTGCAATCTAGCCAGGAAAGCATCCTCTTCACCAAAACCGATGCCGCAGGCGCGACCTCCGAGTATCTTTTCGCCCCGACCTACGGAACCGGAGTGCTTAATGTCAACGCCGGCCTGCTGGACATAGGCACCCTTTCGCTCCAGGGCATCGGTCGCGCCGATCTTCGATCCAGCGGTGACATCCGTGGGAACGGCGCGCTGGAAATCGCCGGGGATTTGTATTTGCAGGCTGGACAGATTTATCCCACGACGGCTTCGCGTTTCACAATCACCGCTTACGATTACACGAATGGCGCTGGCGCTCAAAAAGGCAGTGTCACCATTAGCAGCATGGGCGCGCAAGGCACTCCGCTCTCCGCCGGGGGAGTCCTGAGCATTTATGCTTCGAATATCACTCAGGGCGGCGTGCTCAGGGCGCCGATCGGCGGCATCAATCTCGGATGGGACGGCACCGGCACTGCGCCCACGGCCCCCATCAGCGGTCAGCCGGTTCCGGTCGCTGAAAAGCTCAGCCTCCTCTCGGGGAGCATCACCTCCGTCTCCGCAGTGGACGGCCTCACCGGCGCGGAATTGCTCATCCCGTTCGGCTTCAGCGCGGACGGCAATTCCTGGATTGATCCCGCAGGAATTGACATCACTGCGGGGGGAGTGACATCCAAAGCCATCAACCTCGCCGCCCAGAACCTCGTCATGGAGACTGGCTCGCTCCTCGACGTCAGCGGTGGTGGTGACTTGTTCGCCTATCGCTTTATCGAAGGGAACGGTGGTTCCACAGACATCTTGGCGTCGTCTACGGCGTTTGCCGTTCTTCCGAAATATCAATCGAACTTTGCCCCATTCGCGCCTTTTAACGACTCTGCGGACAGCGACAACCTGGCGGCGGGCGAGCCCGGTTATGTGAACGATTCCCTGTCGGTGGGTGATCGCGTTTTCTTGAACGCCAGTCCTGGGCTGAAGGCCGGGGTTTACACACTCTTGCCGGCGCGTTACGCCCTGATGCCCGGTGCTTTCCTAGTCACGCCTCAAAGCGGGTCGCCCACCGGCACTTTTACTAATCCCGACGGCGCGAGCTACGTCGCGGGCTACCAATTCAATGACTTGAACAGCGGTCGCAGGCTCTCCCCGCTGTTCTCCCGATTTGAGGTGGCACCGGCAGCCACATTCCTGCAGCGGGCGACGTATGAAACCTTTTCCGCCAACACTTTCTTAAGAGCCAGCGCCGAGGCGGTGGGTGCCACGGTGCCCCGCCTTCCGCTCGACGGCGGGTATCTCCTCTTCCAGAGCACTACGGCAATGCAGATAGACGGTGATGTCCTGGCTTCGGGTGCTTTTGGCGGCAGGGGAGGCCTCGTTGATATTAGCGCGCCCCTGGACTTTATCATCAACGAATCCGGCACAGGCGGCGGACTAGGAGTCGTCGCCTTGAGTTCTAGCAAGCTGAGCAGTTTTGGGGCGGAGAGCCTGCTTATTGGCGGCAGGCGAACCTTTGGTGACACTTTCACTGCGGTGACAGTTCGCGCAGGTAATATCACAGTGGACAACGCCGGCACCGCCCTGTCGGCACCGGAGATCATTCTCGCCGCCAACCGCGGCATCACCCTCGCGCCAGGATCCGTCATCGAGCAGTCGGGCACCATCGTGTCCGCGGATACGCTGGTGGTCACCGGGGCCTTGGAGCTGACCACCGTGGGGCAGAGTCTCACCTTCCAGCGGGGTGGCACACCCATCAATTTCCCCAGCGGCACGCCCGGCACGGATCGTATTACCTCCACCGTGGGCGGGGTCATCACGGCGGCCAACGGCGCCACCTCCACGCTCACCGCGGGAGTTTCCACCACTGTCGCATCCGGGAGCTCGGTGACCCTCAATAGTGGCGGCACCATTACCTTCGCCAGCGGCACGGGCGGGGCCATCCCGATCACGATCGGGGACGGCGCGCTCGTCCGGGTGAGCGGGGATCCCGCCGCCCAAACCTCGCGAACGGCGGTGGCATCCTCGACCCAACCGAATCTGGTCGTTGGTGCTGGCGCAATATTGCGCGGAGCCAGCCTGACCCTCGACTCCACCTATGCATCCACCCTGGCTTCCACCGCAGTGCTTGAGGCTGGGGCCATCAATCTGAACAGCGGTCAGATCAGCATGCAATTCACCAATCCGGGAGCCTTGCAGCCGACTGTGGGTCTGGTGCTGGCTGGCGGAGCATTGGGGTATCTTGCCGCCGCCGATTCGCTTTCCTTGTTGAGCTACTCCTCCATCGACTTGTATGGCACCGGCTCGTTCGATGCCCAAGGGAGTCTGGCGCTGCACACTAGCACGATTCGCGGTTTCAACCAGCTTGGGTCCATGCTGCAATTCAACGCCAGCAGCATCACCATCGACAACTCCGCCAACGTGCCCGTCCTGGCTGCCGCCTCGCCGCCCGATGGAACCCTGCAATTCAATGCCGGAACCTTTCAACTCGGTGCCAATCCTGTCCGCATCGACCAGTTCAACACTGTCGAGATCAACGCGTCCTCCGGGGTGCTGGCGAGCGGAGCTGGAGGCTTGACCGTGCCGCAGGCCCTGACAATCCGTGCCCCGTTGCTGACGACAGCGCGTTCCGCAACCCAGTCGCTGATTGCGGAAGGAGGTCCGGTGAACATTCTTTCGATCACGGGCGGTTCAGCAAGCGTCGCGGGAGGTCTGGGTGGCAGTCTCACTATTCGAGGCACTGCGGTCACGGTGAATTCCGATGTATTGCTTCCGAGCGGATTGCTGAACGTTCGAGCCACCTCGGGCGCTCTCACGGTGGGTGGCAATCTGGATGTGGGCGGAACGCAGCAGACTTTCTTCGATGTCGTAAAATATACCGATGCCGGGGAAATCACGCTCACGGCGGATGCCGGCTCCGTATCGATCCTCGCGGGTGCCAGGGTGAACGTTTCCGCTGCCACGGGAGGAGGTGATGCAGGCCGGGTCAACATCAACTCCCCGACGAGCTTGCTAAGCGTGGCCGGCCAGTTGCTCGGTGTCGCCGACGCCGGCACCAGCGGCATCCTCTCCTTGGATGTCGGAAGACTGCCCGGCACGGTTCCCAATCAGGGACTGATCAGCAGCCTCACTTCCTCCATCGTGGGTTTCGAACAATCCCGCAGCATACGTGACCGTCTGGATACTCTGGTGACTGTGGACGGAACCTCCAAGGCACATATTTTCAACTTGTCTGTGGACGCCGGTTCGATTCTCGTCACGGGCACCATCGACGCCACGGGCGACACTGGTGGCACCATCGACCTCAAAGCATTCGGCAGCGTGACTCTGAATGCCGGTTCGGTCCTGACTGTAAAGGGCCAGAATTTTAGTAATGCGGGCAAGGGCGGCGCCGTCTTCCTCGAGGCCGGCTCGCAGCGCAACGGGGTCATTGACCCCACGGGTTTCGTCAACCTGCTTGGCGCAGCCGGCCTCCTGCCGGCCTCGAGCATCGACCTTTCCGTGACCACTCCCGGTAATGTGGCCCTGGGTCAGCTCTCGGGCACGCTGCATCTCCGCGCTCCGCAGAACGGCACCTTGTTCACCAACAGCACCGACATCCGTGTCAGCGCTCTGGACAGCACGATCACCGGCGGCTCCAGCATCACGGTCGAGGGCTACTGGCTCTTCGACATTTCCAACGCCGCCGGAGCCACGATCACCACGACCGTGCAGAACAACGTCCGCACCAACGGCAACCAGTTGATCGGTGTCGCCGGGACGCCGGCGGCCGGCTACAACACCATGTTCAACCGCATTCTGGGTGGCAACGCCGGTTTGTCTTCTTCTCTCGTCATCGTTCCCGGCGCGGAGATCATCAACCGCCTCGGCGACTTAACCTTGGGAACAACGACCAGCAACTCCACCAGCGACTGGAATCTGGGCAACACCACGGCAGGCCAGCGTTTCCGCTTCGGCGACAGGTTTGTTCCCGGCGTGCTGACACTTCGGGCATCGGGGAATCTGAACCTGTTCAACACCATCAGCGACGGCTTCACGACTTCGATTTACACCTCCGGCCTTCTGGCGAACAATACGCTGGTGCCGCTCAATGCCCAGTCCTGGAGCTACCGGTTCGCAGCAGGATTCGATCCCACAGCGGTGGACTTCCATCGCGTGAGATCGTTGACGACGGCTGAACTCGCCGCGCTTCCGGAGAACAGGCCGGGTTCGCTCAGGCTGGGCAAGAACGGAGGGGCGAACACGGCGACCGGTGCGGCCAACGCTTTGACCAGCGCGGCCATCGGTCTGCCAACAGCCACCACCTACAAGTATCAAGCCATCCGCACCGGAACCGGGGACATCGACATCGCCACCGCTGGCGACGTGCAACTGCTCAATCAATTCGCCACCATCTTCACGGCGGGCGTTCAGGTGACCGATCCTAATATGGGAGGCACCTTCGACACGCCGGTCCCGAACATGAACGGCACCTTCACCGGCACTCTGGGCGCGGTTCAGCAGAATCCGCCGTCCGCCGTGCAATACACCTTGGCGGGCGGCAACGTGACCCTCAACGCCGGAGCCGATGTCGCGCACTACACTCGCAACGTCACCACCGCCACCGGAGGCTCCCTCATCGCCGATTCCTCCCGGGAGATGCCAGTTAACTGGCTCTATCGCCGCGGTGCCGTGGACTCGACAACCGGGCTCTTTGCGCCCTCCAAATATCAGTTTATCGGCGACGTGCCCTCCGACATTGCCTCGACCACGTGGTGGGTTGACTTCACGAACTTCTTTGAAGGTGTCGGAGCCTTGGGCGGGGGCGACGTCACCGTCGTCGCCGGCAGAGATGTGAGCAACGTCGACGCAGTTGTGCCCACCAATGCGCGCATGCCCGGCAAGACCGTAGGCGGAGCCGCCATCGCACCCAATGCCGCCTCCCTAGTGGAGCTCGGAGGCGGCGACCTTGTGGTGCAAGCAGGGAGGAATATTGACGGGGGTGTCTACTATGTAGAACGGGGTTCCGGCACCCTCTTCGCCGGAGGCGCGATCACCACCAATCGCACCCGCTCCCCCTCGCGCGGCATCATCTTCAGCCTGACCAATCCAGAAATTTTTGCCCCCGAAACCTGGCTGCCCACCACTCTCTTCGTCGGCAAAAGCAACTTCTCGGTGGGCGCGCGCGGTGATGTGCTGCTTGGCCCCGTGGCCAATCCGTTCCTCCTCCCACAAGGTTACAACAATAGCTACTGGTATAAGACTTACTTCTCCACCTATTCTCCGTCGAGCGCTGTCGAAATCACTTCGCTGGGAGGTGACATCGACCTGCGCAAGGCGGTCACATTGCCGTCCACCGCTCGAAGCGCGTCCTCGCCCGTTCTCTTCGAGTGGTTTCGCAGGGAGCTGCTGCTGGTGACATCCGGCGAAGTTTCCGCGTCCAACTCCCAACCCTGGCTCCGACTTTCGGAAACCAATGTGACTCCGTTCCGGACGGTTATGGATCTGATGGCGCCGACCCTCAAGGCAACGGCGTTCTCCGGCGACATCAACACGGTCGGCAATTTCCAGCTTTTCCCTTCGCCGACCGGAACCCTCGAACTTTCGGCCGCAGGAGCGATCGGCGGACTCCAGCCCACGGGAACCGTCACCATCAGCGGAGTTTCCACCCGGCTGTGGTCGGCATCCACGTTCAACCTGTCCGACACCGATCCCGCCGCGATCTACAGCATCAGCCAGCCCTTCGGCTATCAGAATTTGTTTGCGACCCCGTCTGCCGGGGGCATGCGGACCACTCAAAACACGTTTCTGAACACGTTCAATGATCGTTTTGTCGAGACTGGCGCCACCACCGGAGCCGCGGCCGTCGTCCAGTTCAAGCAAACGCGCCACGCCCCGGGCGTCCTGCATACCGGCGATTCTAACCCCGTGCGCCTTTACGCCCTCGGCGGGGATGTCTCCACCCTCACGCTCTATTCCGGGAAACGGGCGCAGGTCTTCGCGGGGAACGACATCGCCGATATTGCGTTGTATATCCAGAATACAAGCGAGGCCGACATTAGCATCGTTGCGGCAGGCCGGGATATCATCGTATACAATCCCAGCACTCCGGCACGCATCCAGTCCACCAGCACGGGGAATCTGCTGAATGCGTTACAGCCGGCGGCGTTGGCGGGAGATATCCAGATCAGCGGCCCCGGCACGCTCGAGGTTCTGGCGGGCCGGGATCTGTCTCTGGGCGCGGCCGCTTCAGTTGGCGACGGAACCGGCGCCGGCATCACCAGCATTGGCAATGCGCGAAACCCCTATCTTCCCTTTGAAGGCGCCAGCCTGATCGTCGGGGCTGGCATGGGCAAATCGTTCGGACTTGCCAACAGCACTCTCGATTTCGACACGTTCATCGATCAGATCCTCAGCGGGCCGGACGGAGCGCGGTATTTTACAGAATATGCCACGACGGCCACCGGGATCGGGAGCACCGTCACCAGCGTCGCCGAACTTGAACTGCTTCCTCTGGAGCAGCGCAATGCCATTGCGCTGGAGCTATTCTACCTCGCGTTGCGGGATGCAGGCCGCGATTCCGCCACTGCGGGCGGTTATGCTGCGGGATTCGCGGCAATCGAAGCCCTTTTCCCAGAGTCCTCGCAAGGCGACATCACTACTTTCTCTCGCGACATCCGCACCAAGAACGGAGGCAGCATCAACATCCTCACCCCGGGCGGCGGACTCAGTCTCGGGGCCAGCATCGTGGGCAATCCTGATCCGCCGCCTGGTATCGTCACCGAGTATGGCGGCGGCATCAACATCTTCACCAACGACAGCGTGGACGTGGGTGTGTCCCGCATTTTCACCCTGCGTGGCGGCAACCTCGTGATCTGGTCGTCTGCCGGCGACATTGCTGCGGGCGCTTCAGCGAAGACTGTGGCCTCCGCACCGCCCACTCGTGTCTTGATCGATCCTCAGAGCGCGGATATCGCCACCGACCTTGCAGGTCTCTCGACCGGGGGCGGCATTGGCGTGCTGGCGACGGTGAAAAATGTTCCTCCCGGCGATGTCGATTTGATCGCTCCCGTGGGTGTCGTTGACGCCGGTGATGCGGGCATCCGTGCCACTGGAAACCTCACGATCGCCGCCACCGCCGTGCTCAACGCCAGCAACATTGCCGTCGGCGGCAGCAGCGTGGGCACTCCCACCGCGCCCGTGGTCAGCGCACCAAACATCGGTGGACTGACGGCAGCCGGCAACGCCGCCGGTGCCAGCACCAGTGCGGCGGCTGATGCCATGAAACAAAGCACCCCAGCAACAGCTCAGACGCCCGTTGAAACTCCGTCGATCATCACGGTCGAAGTGCTGGGATATGGCGGCAGTGACGACGATGATGAAGAAGAGAGACGGCGGCGGAAGAAACTCTGATCCTGAAAAACGCAGGGTGCGGGTTTTAGACAGGATTCACAAAATTAACAGAATGGAGTTATGAAGAAATTCATATTCATCCGTTGGGTGAGCGGCTGCTCACTTGTAGTGCCTCTCTCTCAATTCTGCTTATTTTGTAAATTCTGTCTATTTTCCTTTTTCAGTTTAATAAACTAGATTCGCCTGTTGATTGGCTTGACCCAGCAAATGATCATGCACCTCCTCCACCTTAGTCATCGCTCTGGTTTTTTCTGGCGGAGGATTGTTTGCGGGATGGTCGGAGCCGTTCTTCTCAGCGCGACTCCGAACGGGGCTGCGGCCGAAGAGTTTCGCAACGGCCTGGGCATGGTGTTTCGCAGTGTCAAAGGCACGGATGTTCGATTCTGCATCTGGGAGACCCGGGTGTCGGATTGGAACGCTCTCGTCGTTTCCGCTGGCGTGAAATGGGTGCACCGTCCGGGTTTTTCCCAGGACGATTCGCATCCGGTTGTGAATGTGACGCTGGAGGAGGCCATGGACTTCTGCGACTGGCTGACGGAGAAGGAGCGCGAATCGGGGCTTCTCAAGGCCACGCAAAGTTATCGTCTTCCCACCAACGCGGAGTGGGACGCGGCGGCCGGTCTGAAGGATTCGGGCAGGAAGGCGACGCAAGTTTCCGCCACGGCCCCGCAGCCGTTTCTTTGGGGAACCGATTGGCCGCCACCCTTGGGCGCGGGAAACTATAACAGGGCACGGATTGAGGGTGCTGAAGACGACGGATTCGCATTCACGGCACCGGTTGGACGGTTCAAATCCACGGCGGATGGCATTTATGATCTCGGCGGGAATGCATGGGAGTGGACGTTCGATCCGGTGGCGGGCGATATTTTATCGGGAACGCTGCGTGGTGCCTCCTGGATGTATTGGCGCAAGGAATGCATGAATCCGGCTTACCAATTGTCTGTCGCAGCGGAGACCCGGGTGCCCGGGATCGGCTTCCGCTGTGTTCTGACGGATAGCGATAAGAAGTCCGAGTTTGAAAGTAATATGACCGCTGAAAGGAAAGAAAAACGGGATCTTCTCATGAGCAAGCCGGTGATTTCCGAAGATGAAGTGAAGCGGGCCATGATCGAGCGGCGTCTCCAGGGCACGCAGACTGGCGCCCCGGACAAGGGGGACGCATCGATGGCTGCGGAAGGGCGGGCCTATGTCAATTCTCTTGGCTTAAAACTGCTGCCGCTTCCGGGAAGCAAAGTTCTTCTGGGAGAACACGAAGTTCGGGCGATGGATTACAAGGCTTTCGTGATGGCGTCAGAGGATCCATCGACGCTCGCCTCTCAATTTAGATCGGACTTGGAACATCCCTGCGTCGGGGTTTCGTGGGCCGAAGCAGTTCTCTTTTGCCGGTGGTTGACTCAGCGGGAGCAGACGCGCGGGACGATTCCTCAAAGTGCGGCCTACCGGCTGCCATTAAAGGCCGAGTGGATGCTGGCAGCTTCAGAAAATGATCCGGCGGGGAAACTGCGGGCTTATCCATGGGGCTCCGAGTGGCCGCCGTCGCCAAAACTGATCAATATCGACGTCAGACCGCTTCCTGAAGGTGCCCGGACGGAAAGAATGGCAGTGAAGTCTCTGCCGCCCAATTCGCTCGGTTTTTATGAACTTGCGGGGAATGCAGCTGAATGGTGCGCCAATGTCGGCGGTGATCTTGGCAGCAATCGGATTTATTGCGGCGGTTCCTGGGAAACCACTGAAGGCAGCAAGCTTCGAATCAATTCCGAGGAACGTGTCGAAGCTGGCAAGGCGCTGCCGGATGTCGGCTTCAGACTTGTCCTGGATTTTCAGGAATCCAATCCGGCCAAACCATAACCTGCGCATAAATGGCCTCTGAAGAGAAGAACATTGTTGGGAGCAAATCGAGGCGGTCTGCCCGCTGGGGCGAGAAGGTCATGGCAGGTATTTTGCTGGCTGGCGTGCTGTTGGTGATCGTGGTGACAGCGCGGTGGGTTTCAGCCTGGTGGTCGATGGGACGGGCCCGGAGTTATCAAGCCGATGCCACGCGTTTGCTTGATAGCGGAGAGATCAATCAAGGCATGGCGTTGCTGGTTCAAGCCTGGCAGTTGGCCCCCCAGGATCCCGACATCATGCGCGAACTCGCGCGAAGGTCTGATAAGATTCCTGAGCGAGCTGCTGATGCGGCCAATTTCTGGCACAAAATTGTCAACGGTCCGTCGGCTACGGTGGACGACAGTGTCAGTCTTGCAGCAGCGCTGGTTAAAACAACCAAGGCCGCGGCGGCACGCCACGTTCTGGAGACACTGCCTGTCGAGGTGCGGCAGCAGCCGAGGACTCTCGAAATCGAAGCTGACCTGCTGATGATCGAAGGTCGTGAACAAGAGTCGGAAAAGCTCCTGCGAATCGCCCTGGAAAGATCTCCTAATGATCCGGATGCGAGGTTCAGGCTCGCTAAAATGAAGCAGACTTCGGCCTTCGACGAGATTCGCGAGGAGGCTCGACACACGCTCTGGGAGCTGAGCCGCGGTGGCGGCAAGCTGGCCTCCAAGGCCCTGCTGGCCCTGTCGACCCAGCCGTTTTCCGGTTCCGAAATATTGGATGTCCGGGCCATACTTTCATCGAGTTCCGGCATCAACAACACGGACCGGCTGGCGATTTTGTCGGCTTGCGCGAGGCAGCAGCCTGCGCTGGCCGATGAACTGGTTCTGGAAGAGGCGCAGCGTGTCGCAGGAAAAAACCCGGAGGATTGCGCGGAATACTATACTTGGCTGGCAAAAATGGGGCGGGCGGAAATAATCCTAAATGACTTGAGTGAAAATAAAGCTGCGAAGACCGCCGGTTCGGCCACAGCACCAGCGCCGGCTCCGTTGGCTTTCGAACCCAAGGCCGTGGTCTTCGAATCGCGTGACCTGTTTCTGGCTTATGGTGAAGCCCTGATCATGAAGCGAGATTGGAGCACCTTTTCATCCTTGCTGACAAGGCCCTCGCTGCCGATCGAAAATAAAGATGCAGCCTTGATGAAGGCTTTATGCGCTCAGGGCTTGGGCGAGTCCGTGGAGGTGATCGACGGCCATCTCGCGGTCGCATTGACCTTCGCGCGCACCGCGAAGGACGCGTTCGAGTTGATTCGTGTGGCCGACCAGGCGGGACAATTGAATCGTCCTCAAATGGAGCTCCAGGCGCTGATGAGTTTTTCGTCTCCAAACCTGATCATGCGCCTGGGGGTTCTGCAACGCACCTATCGTCTTCAGAAGGCAATGGGGCTGACGGATGACCTGTTGACCACGGCGGATTCCATTCTCGAGGCTCAGCCGGGAATGGTGCCCTATGTTGACGAGGCGACATATTTGCGACTCTTGACCGGTCGGGACATCGAGCCAGTGCTGAATCGTTTTTCCCCAGAGCAAAAAGACGTTCCAATTGAAGGAACACTTTCCTCGCAACGTCTGATCTGGGCCTTGTCAGCCTACCAATGCGGCAGCTTGGATGCTGCCAGACGGTGGCTCGACGGCATGGATGCATCTGGGCTTGCCGTTGGTCAGCGCGCTGTGTTCGCCGGGCTGCTCAAGGCGACAGGTCGCGCCGCCGATGCCTTTCGCATCGCAGAAAAAATTTTCCCAAGCGCCGTTTTGCCCGAGGAAAAATGGTTTCTTCAGCAAGCCCTGAATTAGAGCAGTTTAAATAAATTCGTGGCCAGATGGTGTGCGTGCTGGAGTTCTTGGAGCGCACGCGCCCCGCGTGCAGAAGTCTGCGCCTTCGCGGACTTCCTGCGGTGTCCCCTGACGATATGGCATCAAAAGTTTGCGTTTGACCCTTCGCGAGGGCGCGAAGGGCGGCAAGCGAGGGCGCGTGCGCTCCAAAATTTCTCGCACAAAAAGAAAATAGCATCGTGGAAACGGCCACGAATTTATTTAAACCGCTCGTGGTATCGACTATTCGCTATCAGCTCCGTATTTAGGTTGATCCTCTCAAATGGTATGAGGCGAAATAGTAACATTCAAAAACTCGGCATTCAACATTGTCCAGATATGATCTGGCGCATGTTCAACTTTTCGATAGCAAATTTGTTTGATGCTTCCGGATCGCAGGCTTGTCTTGCTGCCTTAAATCTGTCCGAGACCGCCGTGTGGTCGGCTGGCATTCTAGCCGCCTGTGGGATCATCTGGATGGCCTCAGTGTGGGTGGCGCGTATATTGCAGGATATGCGCTTGAAGCGCGGGCCCTGGATATCCGCGACAGCCGAGTTGACTGACAGGTCCATCGAGGTCAGGCCGGTTAATTTTCTACGCCATCTGACTGGCAAGGCATGTAAAGTGGTGCGCAAAAGCTATTGCTACACTTACGAAGTGGACGGCGTGCCCTTCCAGGGGACTGCCACGATTGTCGAAAACGTCGACATGGCATACAATGCCAAGACTTACGCCAAGAGAAGCGCTGCTGCAAGCCATCTGCCAATCCGGTATCTCGAATCATCGCCCCAGATCAGCACCTTAAGCACCCTAAATCAGGCCACTTCCCTCGGGAAGGCAATCCCTTCGAGACGGCCAATCGTAACCTTGCAAATATTGATCGCCTGTGTGGGTGTGATGATGATTTTGTTTTCGGCCTGGCGTGTGGTAGCCTGGCAATACAGGCCGTCGACTCAGATCGTGGCCGTCCCGGATTCAAGCGTGATCAACACAAGCGACATCAGATCTTCGAAGATTACGCGATCCTTTGTCGGCAGTAAGAAATCCAGCGTCATCACCGCAGATCGCCTCACCCCGAAACGGTAGTTCGAAAGGGTGCCGGGCGGCCGCATTTTGTGGGCTAATCCGAATAGGGGAAATGGACAGGATTTATGGGATGAGCACGATTGGGAGAGAGGCGCTTGCAAACAAAATCGCGCTCTCCTGATGGATGAATGGTTGTTTCATCGCACCCCCTTCTTGTTAGAGCGGTTTAAATAAATTCGTAGCCAGGTGGCGTGTGCGTTGGAGTTCTTGGAGCGCACGCGCCCCGCGTGCAGAAGTCTGCGCCTTCGCGGACTTCCTGCGGATGTCCCCTGACGATATGGCATCAAAGGTTTGCGTTTGACCCTTCGCGAGGGCGCGTGCGCTCCAAAATTTCTCCCAAAACATAAAATCATCATCGTGAAAACGGCTACATAATTATTTATTATGTTCTAATTCTGTTAATTCTGTCAAAAACCCGCTTACGACATCTTCCAAGCTCAAATATTGAGTGACGGAATCGTCACTTTGACCGTCTTGGCTCAACCTTTACCCAGTGAGATAGGGGAAGCTGCCAAATTTCCCTGAATGATCAAACCGAGCACACTCAAGCCTCCTTTCTCGCGCCATCCCGCGGGTTGCTTAAGTGTGCGCCGATATTGCGACGCGGTTATTTTGGTGCTTCTATGCTTGTTTCAAGTAAAAGCGAATTCAGCAGTTACAGGCGAACAGCCACCTATAGCTGGCGATAAGCTGCCTTTAGCTGGCAAACAGCCAGCTCCGTCCCAGAGCTATTATCTCCGCGAGTATCGGGTGCTGGGGTCCAAGCACTTGAAACCACTCGAAGTTGAAAGGGCGGTTTATCCCTACCTTGGACCGGAACGATCACAAGATGACATCGAGCAAGCCCGCGCCGCTTTAGAAAAAGCTTATCGTGACGCGGGCTATCAGACGGTGAGTGTTCAGGTGGCTGCGCCGCCGACCCATCGCGGCATCGTGGTGCTTCAGGTGGTAGAAGCACCGGTCGGGCGACTCCGGGTCAAAGGTTCACGCTATTTTCTGCCGAGCGACATCAAGAAAAAAGCCGAGTCCATGAAGGAAGGCGGAGTGCCCAACTTCACCGACGTGACGCGTGATGTCGTGGCGCTTAACAAGCTGGCGGATTTGCGGGTAACTCCGGCTCTGCGAGCGGGGGTGGAGCCCGGAACCGTGGATATCGATTTAAACGTCAAAGACACCCTGCCGGTGCATGGCGCTTTAGAACTGAATAATCGATACAGCGCGGACACCACGCCACTCCGGCTGAATGGCTCGATCAGTTACAGTAACCTGTGGCAGGCGGGTCACACGATCAATGCCAGCTTCCAGGTGGCACCGGAACGGCCTGCGGATGCCACGGTTTACTCAGCTTATTACTTCATGCCGTTTCCCGGCGTGGATAACCTCAGCTTGATGTTTCAGGGAACCAAGCAGGACAGTAATGTCTCGACCCTCGGCGGCGCGGCAGTGGCCGGCAAAGGCCAGATTTTAGGATTGCGCGCGGTCTTCACGCTGCCGCAGCGTGAAGGATTCTTTCATTCGCTGAGCTTGGGCTGGGATTACAAGCACTTCGACGAAGACGTCACGCTGGCCGGCCAGCTCACCACCGCGCCGATTGATTATTATCCGTTCACCATAAGTTATGGTGCCGGCCTGACGGGCAAGAAGAGCTTCACCGAGCTCAACGCCTCGATGAACTGGAATTTGCGCGGCGTTGGGAGCGAACCCGAGAATTTTGATTACAAACGTTACAACGCGGACGGCAGTTATCTATATTTCCGGGGAGACCTTTCGCACACTCACGATCTGCCGGGAGGTTTCCAGGCATTCGTCAAGGTGCAGGGCCAGGCATCGAGTGCTCCCTTAATCAACAGCGAACAATATGCCGGGGGCGGCCTCAGCACCGTTCGCGGCTATCTCGAGGCCACGGCGCTGGGTGACAATGGCATCTTCGGCACCGTGGAACTCCGCAGTCCTTCACTGCTCCACAAGTGGGAAAGCAAGGGGAATGAATGGCGCGTGTATGCCTTCTATGACGGCGGTCGCCTCACGCTCATCGATCCGCTGCCCGAGCAGATTGATAACTCCACGCTTCAAAGCTTCGGCTTTGGAACTCGTCTGAAGTTGCTGAAACATCTCAATGCCTCGCTCGATGCCGGCATGCCGCTCGACAAACAAGCCAATGCGGATCTGGACAGTTACTTCATCACCTTCCGCGTCCAGGCCGACTTCTAAGCCAAGCTTTCCAATGACAAAATACATGACACGATTCAAGACCGGACTCCTTGGCATACTCTTCCTGGCGAACTTTGCCGGTCAGCCCGTTCATGCGGCTGAGGCTCCCTGGTGGAATAATGAGTGGGCGCTGCGCAAGAAGATCACCATCGATACCTCTGACAAAGGCGTGGCCATCAGCGATGCCATTGGCGGTGCCGCGCTGCTGGTTCGTTTGCACGACGGCGACTTTGATTTTGCCTCGAGCAAGGAGGACGGGAGTGATCTGCGATTCGTCGCTGATGACGGCAAAACCGCGCTGAAACATCACATTGAGAAATGGGATACGCTGCTCAATGAAGGTTACGTCTGGGTGCGGGTGCCGGAGATCAAGCCATCCGGGACCAGCGTCATCTGGCTTTACTATGGCAATCAAGGCGTAGCCAAAAAGGCCGAGGACGTGAAAGGGACTTATGATGCCGAGACGGCGCTGGTGTATCACTTTGCGGATATGGCCACCGTGGCTGCGGATTCCTCGGCCAGCGGCCTGGCTTTGCAGAACGCGATGCCCCCCGTGGCTGGTTCGCTGGCGGCGGGCGGCCAGCGACTGTTGGGACAAGCTGCGGTAACGATTCCCGAAGGACCGGCGACTGAGTGGCCAGTGGGCTCGGCGCTGACCTGGTCGGCGTGGTTAAAACCTGCGGCGCTGGCACCGAATGCAGTGGTGTTCAGCCGACGCGATGAAACGAATGCGCTGGTCATCGGACTGGACAATGGTGTTCCGTTTGTGGAGCTGAACGGAAAGCGTTCCACGAGCGGCGCAGCCGTGAGCGTTGGCGTCTGGCATCACGTGGCGGTGGTGGCTAAAGAAGGCAAGATGACGGTGTTCCTCGATGGCGCTTCGTATGGCACGCTCGACGCAGCGTTGCCCGCGCTCAAGGGTCCTTCGCTCATCGGCAAGGATTCGACGCCCGGCACCGCCGGATTTGTTGGTGAGTTTGACGAACTGCAGGTGGCCCGGATCGCGCGTTCCGAGGGATTCTTGAAATTCGCCGCCGTGAGCCAGGGCACGGGCTCTAATGCGGCAAAGCTCGTCGTGCTGGGCAATGACGAAGCATCCGCGCACTCGGGCGGCGGGGAGATCATCAAGCACCTCACATTGATCACCGACATCTCGAAGGATCTCACGTTTGACGGTTGGGTGGTCATTGCGCTGTGCACTATCCTGGCCGTTGTCGGCTGGGCGGTCGCGATCGCGAAATTTCTTTATCTCAACAAGATCGGCAAAAGCAACGAGGCCTTCCTCGAACGCTGGGAAAGCGTTTCGTCCGATCTCACGGTATTGGATCAGGAGGACGGGGACAGCATCAAAACGCTGGGTGGCACCGCGAGTGGCAAGGCGCAGAAACTGATGCGGCACTCGCCTTTGTATCACATTTACCATCTCGGTTCTGAGGAAGTGCAGAAGCGGTTGCAGAACGTGCGGCAGATATCTCTCTCCACGACTGAGAAATATACCAAGGGTCTGTCGGGCCGTTCAATCCAGGCGATCAAGGCCTCTCTGCACGGCGGGATGGTGCGCGAAGTGCAGAAGCTCAACAGCAAACTGGTGTTCCTGACCATCGGCATCGCGGGCGGACCTTATCTCGGACTGCTCGGCACCGTCATCGGGGTCATGATCACCTTCGCGGTCATTGCGAAATCCGGCCAAGTGGAAGTGAACTCCATCGCACCCGGCATCGCGGGTGCGCTTCTGGCGACCGTCGCTGGTCTGGCTGTCGCGATCCCGGCCTTGTTTGCCTATAGCTACCTGAGCACGAGGATCAAGGACGTGGTCAACAATATTGAATCCTTCATTGACGAATTCATCGCCAAGATGGCCGAACACCACAAGGAAACGAACTGACCATGCAGGCCGATAATAAATCATACGACGACATCAACGTCACACCGATGGTAGATCTCTACCTGGTGCTGTTGTTGATTTTCATCATCATGACCACGGCCGGCGTCCAGGGCGTGAAGGTGAACCTGCCCAAGGCCAGCGCCGCTGCGTCCAAAGACATGAACAAGCCGAAGATCCAGGCGATCACCGTGGACAATCAAGGCACGATCAAGCTCAACGCCACGCAAGTTTCATCGCTGGCCGATCTGGAACAGAAGCTCGCCGCGGTGAAAGCCTCGACCCCTGACTTTCCGGCGGTCGTGCGCGGCGACAGCCAGACGCAATACCAGGCCATCATGGATGTGCTCGATGTGCTCGGTCGCGTCGGCATCACGCAAGTCGGTCTGGCCACCAAGCCGGCCGGCAAATAAATTTTCATAAAACTTAACCCACGAAGCCATGAGCAAGCACCGCCACTCTGATGAGGATTTTGATGAGGACAGCCTCTTCCAAAAACATCGCTGGCTGTTGCCATTAATTGTTATTGTGGCAGTGGGCGGCATTGGCTATGCCGCTTCGCAGTTCAAAGGTGGACCCTCCGCTCCGACGCGGCCGGTCGAGCGCATGATGACAATCACCCTGCCACCAATACCTCCTCCACCACCACCGCCGCCACCACAACCGAAAGTGGAGCCGCCACCGGAGGAGAAGAAACAGGAGATGATTGCGCAGGAGGAAGTGAAGCCGGATGAAGTCAAAGCACCGGAACCCAAGCCTTCGGATGATCCTCCGCCCATCGGCACCAACAACGTTGGCAGTGGTCCACCCGACGGATTCGGTCTCGGCGCCTATAAAGGCGGCACTGGCGGCACCGGCACCGGCACGGGTGGTGGCGGTCGCGGCGGCAGCAAGTTTGGCTGGTATGCCGGACAAGTGCAGTCGCGCGTCGCCGACGCCCTGCGACGCAACGGGCGCACCCGCAATGCAAGCCTCTCCCTGCAAGTTCGCATCTGGGCCGACAGCAGCGGGCGCATTACCCGTGCCAGCCTGGTTGGATCCAGCGGAGACAACTCACTGGACAGCGCCATCGCCAATGAAGTGCTCACAGGCTTGCAACTTCAAGAGGCCCCGCCATCCGACATGCCGATGCCGATCAATCTGCGCATCACGGCGCGCAAGTCGTGAATAAATAGTTTTTCTTATCATGCTGAACCGGAAAATATCTCTTACCCTCCTGCTCGCCTGCCTTGGCGGTGCGCCGCTCCTGCCCGGTGCTGAAAAGCCCTTGCTCAATCTCCCGGGTTCAGGCGACCCGCCGCTGATCGCGCAAGCCGGGAACGACGGGCCTTCGCCGCTGCTGTTCGACACCGCACCATCCAATCCCGTGGCCCAGACGGCTCCCGCCGCGCCATCGCCGAATGCCACGATCAACTTGATCCGCATTCTCGTGAAGAAAAAAGTTCTGACCGAAGTTGAGGCTGGTGAAATGATTCAGCAGGCCGAGGACGAGGCCGCGCTGGCCCAAGCTCAGGCCGCAGGCGTTCCCAGTCCGGATGCCGATGGCGCGGTGCGAGTGACTTATGTCCCTGAAGTCGTGAAGGAACAGATCCGTAATGAATTGAAAGCCGATGTGATGTCGCAAGCGAAGCGCGAAGGCTGGGCCGCACCGAAGGAAGTGCCGGACTGGACCAAGCGAATCAAACTCTTCGGCGACGTCCGGCTCCGCTATGAGTCCAGCTTCTTCCCAGTGGGAAATGACAACACCGGCGCTTTCCCCAACTTCAACTCGATCAACACCGGTTCACCTTTCGATGTCAGCGGCACGAATTTTTCGCCGCAATACAATGTTGACCAGCAGCGTCAGCGTCTCCGCCTGCGCGCTCGCTTGGGCGCGGATGCCAACCTGGAGAACGGCTGGTTCGCCGGCATTCGCATCGGCACCGGCGACAGTAATAGCCCCGTGTCCATGAATCAAACACTTGGCCAGGCCAACAATGCCCAGGGCGGCAACTTCAGCAAATATTCCCTGTGGCTCGATCGCGGATTCATCAAGTATGAAATCGGCGGCGGTGTGCGATACACCGAGAAAACTGAACTGGATGCCGATGGAAAAACACTGCGCACCGTCAAGGTTCCGCACGATTCGCGCGGCCAGCTCTCAATGGCATTCGGCCGCTTCGACAATCCGTTCTTTTCCACCAGCGAATTGATCTGGGATGAAGACGTGGGCTTTGACGGTCTGGCCCTCAAGGGTCGCTACCGAATCTTCAAGGGCGTGACACCCTTCTTTACCGCTGGTCTTTTTCCGATCTTCAACACCGACTTCAACTTCGCCACCAACCAGCCTGTCAAGTATGAAAGCACGGATAAGTGGCTTTACGCCGCTCAGATTGGTCTCGACTTGAAGTTATCGCGCCACGTGGATGCGACGGGGGCCGTGGCTTACTACAATTTCCAGGATGTTGAGGGCAAGCTTTCCGATCCCTTCATTCCATTCAACTCCCAAGACCAGAGCAACACCGACGGCACACGCCAGTCGTTCGCGCAGCGAGGCAACACTTACCGTGCGATCCGCAACATCGTGCCGGACGCGCTCAACAACTTCGGCACCAGCAATCAGTTTCAATACTTCGGACTGGCTTCACCTTTCGAGGTGCTCTCCTATAGCGGGCGCATCAATCTGAACTACTTCGAGCCCGTTCAGATTTCATTCCTCGGCGAATACGCCAAGAACCTGGCGTGGAACAAGGACGACATCAATCAGGTGGCGCTTAACAATCGCGGCCCGCTGCCGGTGGTCGCGACTCCGGATCCAACAACAACTCCCGACCCCACCGCCCCGGCCCCAGTGGGCGAGTATGATGGTGGAGGCACCGCGTGGAACCTCGCCCTTATTGTCGGCAAACCTGTTTTCGAAAGAGCGGGGGACTGGAGCATGACCTTCGGTTACCGTTACGTGGAGTCCGATGCAGTAGTTGACGCCTTCACGGACTCGGATTTCGGGGCGGGCGGCACCAATATCGAAGGTTACACCGTGGGCGGCTCCCTCGCACTTTCACCGCGTGTGAAATTTGGCGTGCGCTGGATGGGTGCTAATCAAATCGCCGGACCTCCATTAAAAAGCGACGTCCTCCTGCTCGACCTCACCGCCAAATTCTAGTCATGATCCATCGCTCCCTAATTATCATCCCTCTCGTGTTTGCTGCGGCCGCAAGCTTTGCCGCCAGTGGCGCCGATCCCGCCGCCGAGGCCAACAAGAAGCTGCGCGAATCCTTGCGCAACACCATGATCCAGCTCCGCACCGTGGAGACGGACAAGGCCACCTTGCAGGCGGCACAAACCGAGCTCGAACTGAAAAACAAAGAGCAGGACGACAAGATTAAAGCCTTGGAAAGAAAAGTTGCCGACCTCATCAAGCAAAGCGCGACCGACAAGGCCGAGGCGGAGAAGAAGGCGGCCGAGCAGGCTTCATCCATCGTGGCTCGTGATGTAGAAATTTCACGACAGGCCGAGTCCCTTAAGAAATGGAAAGAACACGAAGTGGAAGCTGTGGCGTTGATGAAAAAATTGAGCGCCGAACGCGCCAGCAAAACATCGGAGGCCATCATGCTGCAGCGACGTGTGGATGACCAGCAGCGTAAAAATGCCGAGATGTATAAGATCGGTTCGGAGGTGCTCAATCGTCTTGAAAATTTCGGGTTGGGCACCGCACTCACGGCGCGCGAGCCATTTGTGGGCGCTACTCGCGTGAAATTACAGAACCTTTTCCAAGATTCTGCAGACAAGCTGGCTGACGCCAGGATCAAGCCCGGCCAACCTTTGAGCAGCAGCAGTCCCCAGCCCGCGCCAGCGCAGAGCGGGACTGCGGCGACGACACCGGCCAAGGATTCGAAAGCGGAACAAAAGCAAGCGACACCCGTCGCCAAGAAATCCTAGGCCATCAGGTTTATATTCAAAAACGGAGCTGATAGCGGACAGTCGATAGCAAACAGCGTGATGCTGAACTGAGCGTGCGGGGCGCGATCTGTCACTTTCTGGGTGAGCGCACTTTGGGCTGTCAGCTTTCAGTCATCGACATTCTTTCCAGATCTAGATGTGCGTTTCATTCCCTTGTCGCCAAGTCAGTATCCGATTACTGCTCTGCCTCCATGAAATTCTGCTTCTTCCCCATCTTCGCCCTGCTTGCCGCCACCCTGTTAGAAGCCGGAAGCGACCTTCCAGCCGCAGAAGGCTTCACCCTCATCCGCACCGTCGGCGAGGTCACAGAATACACGCTCGACTCCAACGGCCTGCGCGTGCTCCTGCTCCCGCAAAAGCTCGCGCCGGTCGCCACCTTCATGGTGACCTATCACGTCGGCTCGCGCAACGAGGTCACCGGCACCACGGGGGCGACCCATCTGCTGGAGCATCTCATGTTCAAGGGCACGGAAAAATTTGACCGCAGCCAGGGCACGGGCTTTGACCAGATTCTGGAACGCGTCGGCGCGGAAACGAATGCCACCACCTGGCTAGACCGCACAAATTATTTTGCCACTGTCCCCACTAACGCCTTGCCGCTGCTGATCGAAATCGAGGCCGACCGCATGCGCAATCTGGCACTGCGTGAAGATGACCGTCGACCAGAGATGACGGTGGTGCGCAATGAATTTGAGCGCGGCGAGAACAGCCCGCACGAGGCACTGAGCAAAGAAATCTGGGCCTCAGCATTTCTCGCCCATCCCTACCACCATGAAACCATCGGCTGGCTCAGCGACATCGAACGCGTGCCCATCGAAAAACTGCGCGCCTTCTATGACACCTACTACTGGCCGGACAACGCCACGGTCACTGTCATCGGCGACTTCGAACCCATTACAACCCTGGCCGCGATCAAAAAAAACTACGGTGTCATCCCCAAGTCGCCGCATCCGTTTCCCCAAGTCTACACTGAGGAACCCGAGCAGACCGGTCAACGCCGTGTCACCGTCAAACGGGCGGGCGAACTCGGCATCGTGGCGCTGGCCCACAAAATTCCGCAGGCCACCCACGCCGACTGGCCCGCAATTCAGATGCTGAGCGCGATCCTGACCAGTGGCAAGATGAGCCGCTGCTACCGGTCGCTCACGGACAAGAACCTGACGATTGACGTCAGCGGCTCCGCAGGTTTCAACCATGACCCATCGCTCCACATCATCAGCGCCATGCTGAATCCCGGTGTGAAACACGAGGAAGTCGAACGCGGGCTGGTCGCTGAGATTGAGAAGATCAAAAAATCTGGCGTGACCGCTGACGAAATAAAAACGGCACGCGTGGGACTGCTCGCACAACGCGAATATCTCCGCGACGGATCTTTCGCCCAGGCCAGTGAGATCAATGAATGCATCGCGGTCGGCGACTGGACACTTTTCTTCACGCTCGAGGAAAAACTAAAAGCCGTGACAGTCGTGGACGTGCAGCGCGTTGCTAAGAATTACCTGGTGGAGAAGCGCAGTGTCGTCGGCTGCTTTGTTCCCTCGGACGAGCATGGCTCCGAGGTTGCAACACCGAAGAGTGAACACTTTGAGCCCAAGAAAGTGCTGCCGCCCAAGCCGTCCAAGGATGAGTTTGCCACTGCGTCACCCAACCTCGAGCAGCGTGTCGTGCGACAGAACATTGCGGGCATCGATGTCCTCGTCTGCCCCACACCGGTGAAGGGCATTGTGCATCTGCTCGCCAGCGTGCCAGCAGGCGAAAGCAAATCATCCAACCGGGCACTGGCTCATCTCGTCGCCGGCATGTTGGAGCGCGGCACGAAAAAGCACGATCAGTTCGCCTTGGCAGAATTGCTTGAGAGGGTCGGCGCCACACTCGAATACAATGTGGGAGCAGACACGGTTGACTTCAGATCGAAGTGTCTCGCCGCTAATCTGTCGCTGGTCGTCGCGGTGCTTGCCGAAGAATTGCGCGAGCCTGCGTTTTCCGCAGCGGAGTTCGACAAACTGAAAAAGGAGCTAGCCGGCGAGGTGCAGCAGACGCTGGAGGATCCAGAAATGCAGGCCTCCATCGCTTTCTCCCGCGCAGTGTATCCGAAAGGACACCCGGCACGAATGAGCGCCACACAGGAACTGATCGCCGAAATTGAAAACGCGAAACTTGCCGACGTGCGCGCCTTTTACTTGGCGAATTACGGTCCTGTGGGAATGCGCATGGTCGCTGTTGGCGATCTTGATGCTGCGGCATTTCAGAATGCAACTGTCGAGGCATTCAACGGATGGAAGGTTCAGCTGGCGAAGAATTCCGCAATCACCGGCATCTCACCATCAATAGGCGAACAGGTCGTCATCAACATGCCGGACAAAGCCAGCGTAAGTGTCATCACCGGTCAATCCAGTGGACTTCGAGCGGGCGATCCGGACTGGCTGGCCCTGCATGTGGCCACGCAAACGCTCGGAGTCGGTTTCACCAGTCGCCTCATCGGCAATGTGCGCGATCGCGAAGGTCTGACCTACGGGATCGGAGCCAAACTCGGCCAGGATGCTTTTCGCACCGGAATCTGGCAGGTGACCGGAACCTTCGCTTCATCCTTGCTGGACAAAGGGATCACTAGCACGCGTCGCGAAATCGAAGACTGGTGGAAAGCCGGCATCACGGAAGATGAACTCGCCTACCACAAGAGCTCGATGGCCGGAAAGTTTCTGGTCGGCCTTGAAACGACGGAGGGGCTCGCGGGCCAGATCATGCTCTGCACCCAGCGCGGCTTCGACATAAAATGGCTCGATGATTTTCCCTCAATGGTGATGGCGCTCAGACTTGAAGATGTGAATGCGGCGATTAAGAAGCATCTCGATCCCGCGAAGATGACGACGGTAAAGGCGGGGACCGTGAAGTAGGGCGGAGTCGAGACTGCGGCCTTGCAGGACGGCGTGAGTGCCGTCTTTCCTGAGTCTGAATTTTGTCGTCTACTCAGAGGTTCATTTCCTGATCACTTTCGCCGCGAAGGCACCGTCGAACCCGTCTTGCCACGGCAGGGTGGATTTTGCTTCTGCGATCTTGAATTCCGGGTGATCGCGCAGGACGGATTCGATAAGCTGTTCGTTTTCCTCCGCTTCGATGCTGCAGGTGCTGTAAACGAGCGTGCCTCCCGGCTTGAGCAAGGGAAGGGTGGCGCGCAGAATTTGTGACTGCACCCGTGCCATTTCCGCAAACATTTCCGGCTTGATGCGCCAGCGAACGTCAATGCGCCGGCGCATGACACCGGTGTTGCTGCATGGAACATCCAGCAGAATGCGGTCGAAGTGGAGGGCGCCCCATGGGGGGGTGCCTTTGGTTTTGGTCCAGTCGAGTTCGAAGGTGCGGGCGATCGCCACCCGCATGCGACGGAGATTTTCTTGAAGGCGGGGAATGCGGCGCGGTGAGGAATCGCAGGCGACGATGCGGCCTTCGTTGTTCATGAGTTGCGCGATGAGCGCGGTTTTTCCACCGGGGGCGGCGCAGGCGTCGAGCACAGTTTCTCCGGGAAGTGGTGCCAGAAGGTCACAGGCGATGGCAGTGCTGGGATCTTGCACATAGCATTTGCCTTTGGCCAGAGCTTCGCGCGGCGGCTGCTCCACGCGATAGAAACCTGGGCGATCTATCGCGTGGAAGCGGCGAAGATTGTCGGCAGTGGGCTGCTCCGGATGGAGGCCGTTAATGCGGATATGAATGGGGGCGGGCTGCTGGTTCCATTCGCAGAGGGCCGCTGTGTTCTCTTCTCCAAACTGTTCCGTCCAGCGCTGGACGAGCCATTCCGGGTGTGAGTGACGGACGTGGAGCGGAAGATCAGGCAGTGCATTCAGGAGATCGGCCTGTTCGCGCTGGGCGCGACGGAGCACGGCGTTGACGAGGGCGCCCGCGTGCGGCGCGAGTTTCACGGTCTCATTGACCGTGGCATAATCGGGCATGCCGAGGATGAGGAGTTGAGCCAGTCCAAGGCGCACGATCCAATGGAGATCATGATCCAGCTTGGCTCCGTCGCATAAGATGTTTGCCCAATGATCGAGAAGAACCCGGTGGCGCAGCACGGTGAAGACCAGGTTTTGCAGCAATGCAGCATCTCGCGGATCCAGTTCATGTTCGCGCGCAAGACGGGAGACGATGTCCGCAGCGAAGGATTCACCGTGGCTCCATTCAATAAGCGTATCGAGAGCGAGTTGTCGTGCGGGTTGATTCACCTGCACAGCATGAAGCACGGCGCGGCTGCTGCAAACGATCTTGCTTGGGGAAAGAGATGCGGACACTCATGCCAACAGTAGAAATTTTGGGAGCGGGCGGAAATCCGGAACGGGTATGAGTGCCCGCATCACGACTGGCGGCTTGCCAAGCCGCCTTCAATAGACTAGTCATTGCCCATGATCCTCGAACTCCTTCCAGAAGTTCAGCGGCTTCCAGCATCTGAGAAACGGCAGCTTGCCGAGGAACTTTTGTTGGTGGCAGATGGAACTGACGAGGTTGAGGTTGATCCGGTGATCATGGCCCTGCTAGACAGCCGCCTTGCGGCCTACGATGCCGATCCCTCCGCAGTTTCCACATGGGAAGAGGTGAAAGCCCGCGTCTTCAAGCGCCATGCCTCTTGAGATTGTCTGGACGGCGGGTGCCGAGCGTGACTTGCTGGACATCCACCGACAGCTCTTTGACAGACTGAACGAGGACGACGGCCTCATCTCCACAGTGCTGGAGAAACCGCTGCAAGCGAGCCTGCAACTCCTGCGCGACCATCCCGAAATAGCCCCCCGTGTTCATTACGCACAACGGATACGTCGTCGCCTGTTTGGTCCAAAGAACCGTTATGGCTTGTTTTACACCGTTGAGGCGCGAGGCATCGTCATCCATACCTTGCTCGATTTGCGACAAGACCCGCAGATGATCTTGAAGCGGCTTCGTGAGATTTGACGGCTGATGCCTATTTGGTCAATACGGCGGTCCGTTTCGGCTTCTTTGTATCTTCGTGCTTTCAAAGCAAAGTTTGATAGGTGCCTGTTTTCATGAAGAAAGTGCAAGTATCTGGTGCTTTGTTTGACTTCTCTGACTCATTTCACTGCCGCAATCTCCAGTTTCGTCCGCGAATCGTTACGCTGGCGTGGCGTTGCTTTTGGCGGAAAGAATCTGAGCGATGAGCCCGCTTTTCTCGGAAAGCAGCGTCAGGTGCGCGCTGCTTTTGAGAATTTTCTGCGTCTCCAGTATCTCGAACATGGCCTCTGCCACCTCCTTGTCCTCGGATATGCGCTGCAGAGCGTCACCGACGATCTGCGGACGGATGGCCGCAGCTTTGGCAAACTCAATTGCCGCCTCGCGCTCGGCAGTGCTGGTGATGATGCTCACCTGATTCACTCCGTCCTGGGTGATGGCGGAAGTTACCTGGCGCAGACGATTGACGACCTTGCTCTCGATCTGGCGGATCATGCCGGCATCGCGGAAGTGAACCTTGCGAATGTAAACGGAGCCGAGCTTGTAGCCCCATTCATGAGACTTGGGTGAGACCTCGCCGCGCACGGTGTCGCTCATGGCATGCCGGTTGATGAGCATGTTGCTCAAGGGAAGATTGCTCAGGCAGCGCACCGTGGAGTTGCTCACGTTCGCGCTGAGTGATCCGCGCGGATCCGTGTTCTTGAAGAGAAACGCCACGGGATCGCTGACGAACATCTCGTGCCAGATTCCGATGCCCATGGGTGCGCCTTCTTCCGAGTTCACGGCCTGGCTGCGGAGATATTCCTGATCGAGTCGCAGATCGACCACATAGCATTTTCCCAGCCAGTTTACGATGAGGGCAGCAGGACCGATCTTGAATAGAAGAAAGTGAAGGCCCGGTTCATCGAGAGTCGCCAGCACCTTTCCGAACAGCACATAGACATTGGCCCGTCGCTCGTGAACGATCGCATACAAGCCAAAGAGCCGGGCGATGGTCAGGAGCAGCGGGACGGCGATGACACTGCCGATGAGGGCGGCAAAAAATGCGATGGTGAAATCAGAGATCATTGCTTTGTCTCCATAAAAGTTTGTTGCGCTCGCTCCAGCAGACCCAACCGAACATTGCGTCCGTAGGCGTGAAGCGCTTCGGGCCCGCGTGATTTTAAATCCTGCAACTGGGCAGCGAGGCTCACCAGCGGCTCGACTTCCGCCTCGGCCTTCAGCGTTTCGATTTCCACGGCGCGCCGGGATTGCACGATCTTCTGGTCCGCTGATGCCTGGGCCAGGCTGATGTCGGATGAGACTTCGTTGTAGGCTGTGTTGATGGCGGCCAGTGCGGATTCTACTTCGAGCGGTGGATCGATGCCCGTGATGAGAGTGGCATCCAAAACCACGCCGTAGCGACCGGCCGAGGACTGGCACTCGCGATCCATGTGTTCGTTCAGATCGCGCAGGTTTTTTCTCAGATCATTGATCGAAATGCCTGTGGCGACGGGCGGTGCCATCGCGGTATCTGAATTCTGGACCGCCTGAGGCGCTTCGAAGTTAGCGATGCGCTCACGCAGCACAGAGACGAAGTAGCCCATGACGTGAGCATACGGATTCTTAATGCCGAATATGTAGGCATAGAGGTTGCGATCAGAGACGCGGAAGCGGATTTGACCCGTGAGTCCCGTGTTTAGTTGATCCTTCGTCACGGCGTCGAGCATTGTGCCGTTCTTGTTGGCCGTGAGATCCTCGGGGTCCCATGCCATGTTCACCGTGCTGGTGGCGATGGAAATCTTGAATACTTGCTCCCAAGGCCATTTAAAATAAGGTCCGCCCGGCATGATGACGCGCATCTGCGGGTAGGCGTAGCGCTTCTTCTGATCTTCACTCAGCATCTCCGACACTGGGTCTTCCAGTGTGGTGAGATCGCCCATGCGTCCCGCTCGTCCGAAGCGCGTTTTCACCGCGCGTTCGTTTTGGTCCACCGTGTAGAATCCCAAAGCCAGGGATCTGATGAGAAACCAAGTAAGAAAGCCAAGGGCACCGCCGACTATGATGGACATGATGGTAAAGATTTGAGACGGTCAGACTCTGGCGGTTGCCCTGGAATTGCCAAGCGCAAAAAGGAGGCACTTAAGAAATAGCCTCAGGCAAGGTGCCCCGGCCGATGCCGCGATATTGGAAGCCGTAGGCGAGCGCAGCGCTGGGATCGAGCAGATTGCGTCCGTCGAAAATGAGCGGGGTGTGCATGGCATCGCGGAGTTCGGTGAGATCGATGGCGGCAAACTCCGGCCACTCGGTGGCGATGATGAGGGCTTCCGCGCCACGCGCGGCTTCGAGGGGTGACTCGGCAAGTTTGACGCTGGCGGCCAGGGGGAGTTCCTTGAATTTTTCCATGGCCTTGGGGTCATAGACGGTGACGTTCGCGCCATCTTTGACGAGCGCTTCCACGATGTTCACCGCGACGCTGGAACGCACATCATCCGTATTGGGTTTGAAGCTGAGGCCCCAGACGGCGATCTTTTTCTCCTTAAAGAGCCACAACGCCTCACGAATGGAATCGAGAAAGCGGGTGAACTGGCGGTTATTGATGTTCTGCACTTCCTTCAGCAGATGGAAAGGCCTGCCGAACTGGTCGGCGATGGCGATGAAGGCGGCAATGTCCTTGGGGAAGCACGAGCCGCCGTAGCCGAGTCCGGCGTTGAGGAAGCTGCGGCCGATGCGTTTGTCCATGCCGATGCCTTCTGCGACTTTTTCGACATCAGCTCCTGCGATCTCGCAGAGTTCCGAGATGGCGTTGATGTAAGAAATTTTGAGCGCGAGGAAGCTGTTGGCGGCGTGCTTGATGAGTTCGGCGCTGTTGATGTCGGTGATGAGCACTGGAGCCACGAATGGTTCGTAGACTTTTTGCATCACGGCCAGGGCGCGGTCGCTGTTGCCGCCGATGACGATGCGGTCGGGGTGCATAAGGTCATCCACAGCGCTGCCTTCGCGAAGAAATTCGGGATTGCTCACGACATCGAATTCGACACCCGGTTTGGCGTAGCGGCGGATGGTCTGGGAGACGCGTTCGCCTGTTTTGACAGGCACGGTGCTTTTGTCCACGATGACGCGGTAGCTGTCGAGGCAGACGGCGATTTCTCTGGCGACTTTTTCGATGAAGCTCAGATCGACGCTGCCGTCGTCCTGGGGCGGGGTGGGGACGGCGATGAAAATGACTTCGCCGTGGTCCACGCCTTCGCTGGTGCTGGTGGTGAACTGGAGGCGCTTGGAGACGACATTCTTGCGCACGATGGGCTCCAGGCCCGGCTCATAAATGGGAATCTTCCCGGCGAGCAGGCTGTCGATTTTTTTCTGGTTGTTGTCCACGCACATGACGTGGTGGCCGATCTCGGCAAAGCACGCGCCCGTGGTGAGTCCGACATAGCCTGAACCGATGATGGTGAGCTTCATGAAATAAAAATAGGGATTCGGGGATTGGGATTGGAAGTAAAGCGGAGACTCCGGCGATACTCAAGTGGTAAGAGCTTGTGGTAAATCAACTCAGCCGTCGTGGCTGGATGCGTGGCGGGAAGCACCGCAAATGTGAGCCAGCAACTGCGCGTCTTGACAAGAAAAAAGCCAGAGGGAGACTGCTTGAGGTCATGCGTGTTTTCATCGATGAAATCGAATGAATCCGGGCAAGCGCACCATGAAATTGTTAATTATTTGCACCCTGACTCGAATGGCACTGACCCCGTTTTCTCGGAATTGGAGAGCTGAGTTCCATGGGCTTCCGCGCGGAGTTACCGTGCTTGATTCGGAAATTCGGTGACAATAATGTTGCTGTCCCGGACCTCCAAGATCGGGAAGAGTTTGAGGATGGAGTCACCGCTGGAAGCAACCGCTGCGACCGCTGGCGAATTCGTTTCCTGCGCGCTCTGGCGAAAGGCGACGGATGAGACGAGCGATCGGGCCGCCGCAGTTGTTAGAATCGCCCTCACGGTCTTTGTCGCGGGCTACTTCGTGATGTTCAACAACTGGTGGCATATTCCATGCCTCGGCATTGCCTTTGTCATCGCTATGGCCCGGGGCGCCGGGAGGACAATAGCCTTCGGTATTCAATCGGACAAGCTGCTCCGGTTCAGCGCGCATTTTCTTGTATGGATGACTGCGCGTTCGCTGTTGGCGGGCCCCATCGTCAACGATCAGGATTATTCGGAACAGGCGGGATGGCTCCTGGGTGGGCTCGGCTTGGCCGGATTCGGTGGCCTAGTGTGGTTCGCGGGCTCGGAGCCACGGAGACTCGCGAATTGCGGACTCTGGGTCGGGGCGGCCGGGGCGTTTGCCGCAGTGTTGAGTGGAATCCTTTTCTACTTTGTGCTTCCGGGGCACGGCATCGGAGAGCGCCTGATGAACTGTCTGGTCTATGGAGGTCTCAACCCCGTCTGCACCGGCTTGACATTCGGATTCGCAGCCATGTGGCTCGCGTGCCTCAGGGAACGTGCAACGGACCCGAGATCAAAGTGCTGGATCACGCTTGCATTGGTCGTGCTTCTGCTCGCCGTGCTGTTCACCCGAAGCCGCGGTGGCATTCTCGCTCTGATCTGCGGGCATCTGGCTCTCGTCGGGACGATTGGTATCCGACGGTCCTGGGTGCCCTGCATGATCTTCGCCGCTTTAGTATTTCTTTTCCAGATCAGCGGGCCCGCTGTGGCGGATTTGGCGTTAATTCAGAAGAAATCCCGGATGCTTGCTGCTGGCGTGCAGAGCACGCCCATCGAAGTTGGGGGCGAGATGCTGGCCGAGAATCCAATATCGGAGATGCTGGGCAGGAAAGACAGCGGACGATTGGTGATATACGCAGCGGCGATGCATTCCTTGAAAACGCTTCCGGATCTTCTCGTGGGACTGGGACAATGGGGAAGCGACGAAGTTTGGACCGGTCAGATTGGTTGGAGTCCGGAACACCTCCACAGCACGTTCATTGCGACGCTCACGCACGGGGGTATCATTGGAGCGTTGATTCTGCTGGGCGCCGTTGTCATTGGATTTGGTCGCGCCATCCGGGTCGCGCGAGATGGCGAGCCCACCTGGTTGGTGCTGCTGATCTTCGGATGCGTGGGGCTCATCTTCGACGGCCAGACCCTCACTTCGCTTACAAGCCTCCCCAAGTTCGAGCCCCTGTTGCTCTGGTTTCCGCTGCTTGCCGCTGCCCGCGGGGGATCTTCGGCATAAAATCATGGAAAGCGGGTCAGGGTGGGGTCAGGGTGCAAAAACTTGACAAAATAACAGCTTGCCCGTCGCAGAAAATGATAGCGTTTGGCAAAGCCTCACGGTTCCACGCCCGCCATGCGGTAGCCCCCACACAATGCGGAGTAGTGTGAAGCAGTCGCCACCCGCCCAGAGCGGCGGGACCCGGCGGCCTGGTGTTCGCTCGCAAAGACTCGCCACATTATTGATACCATTTGCCGTTATAAAACAGCGTTACAAAGAGCATGAAAAAATGTGGAGGAGGCATCCTTGCTCCTTGGATATAAAGCATTCCTTGCAGGGGCAGGGATGCCCCTCCCACATTCTGTTTTGCTGAACCTTGCTTCCAAGTGGTATGAGACCAGCGTAATTGGATGACAGACGGCAGCATCATGGGTGTCGGGGCTAGCTTGGCCCGAGTCATGGGGCTGGCAGCCCCCAACGCTTTTGTCGTCCCATTGCATGAGACTCAATAACCGCATTGTGCGAGGTTCCGCCCTGCAGAGACTCGCTGTGCCGCATCAGGTGCTCAGGCCGCAGGGCTGCGTCATTTTCAGTTCAATAAAAAACCCGGTGTCCATCAGGTGGAACCGGGTTTGAAATTAGATCAAGCCTCGAAATTATCGCGCACCCTGACCGGTTGGATTTGGGTCCAGATCGAGCGGCAGACTGGCCTGGGGGAAATCCTTGAGGGTCATTGTGAAGACCAGACCAAAGTCGCTGGCGCTGTTGGCGCCGCGATTCTGGCGGATCAATCCGCCGAGGGAAAGGATCCAGCTGCTGAGGTCGCGATGGACGCTGTAGCTCTGGTATTCGAGCGTGTGGTCCGCCGCTTCGTAAATGTGATTCATGGAGAAGCCCCAGTTTTCACTCAGGCGCGCGTAGATGCGGGAGTTTAACAAGTTGCTGTCCACAAAGATGGGGTTGCCCTGGAAGTAGGCGTGACCCAAGTGCCATGAGAAATTCTTGACGGGCATCCAGGTGAGCCCTGTGTTGACTTCAGTGAAGTTGAAGTCGCTGTCTCCGATGGGAAGCTGGACATCCGTGGTGAATTGAAGCCAGGGAACGGGACGCCAGAAGAAGTCGTTGTAGAGGTTTGAAACGCTGCGGTCGAATTCAGGATCCTTGAAAAAGATATCGGCATAGGTGTTCAGGCCCATCCAGTTGTAGGCGAGGCCGTCGCGTTGGGTTTGAATAGTGTTGCGCATGCCGACGCGGGCGATGTTCCAGCTATCAAGGCTGTCCACGGCGGTGAAGAGCGGCACATCAATGGGTCTGGGCCGGGTGGATGGGGACAGCCGGTCAATGGTTGGGAGGCCCTGAATGGTGTCGGCGTTGAGGTAGGAATAATTGATGTAGGGCTGGAACACGTGGCGCAGTCCGTCGAGGCCGAAGGTGCTGCTGTGCACGTCTTTCCAAGTGCGGCTGAAGCGGGCGGCAAGGTCGAAACCGGCAGCGAAGATGCCTTTTGTTCCGCTGCTGACGCCGGGTGCGCCGCCTGAGACGTCCGAGTAAGAGGATACCCCGCCTCCGATACGCGGCACGAAGGTGAGCCAGCCGCCCTCGCCGAAACTCATCGGGTAGAGGAATTCGTTGTAGGTGTGGAAGCGGATGAACTTGTTCTCTGAAAGTTCAGACTGTAGTGCCGTGATGTCGTTCTGCACTTCATCTCGGGTGGTCAGGATGCGTGGTGTGGCGCGGTAGAAGTCGCTGCTGTTCGAGGTGAGCGTCGAGCCGGAGAGCTGGTTCACGCCGGTGGCCTGGGTGATCAGGTTGCCGTTCGGGTCGAAGACCGGCTTGGTGGTGCCGAGAGTCGTGGAGGTGAAACTCTTGTCGAAACCTGCGAGGTTGGCCTGCTGGGTGCTGACCTTGTCCCGCAGAACGGAGGCTTCGTAGCCTGAGAGTTTCTCGCGGTAGAGGCCGACGGATGTTTCGCCTTGGTAGTAGATGTTAGTGTTCCCCAGACGCTGGCGGGTGAAGTCGAAAGCGAGTTCCGGAAGCCGCTGGTCGGTGTGATCGAAGTCATTGAGCTGGAAACGCGTCCAGAGCGTGGCGGTGAAGCGATCGTCGCGCTTCACGAGCGCGATAGTGTTGTCGGGCCGGGGATTGTTGCGGAATTCGTTGAGGTAATAGTCCTCCAGCATGAATTGATCGCTAAGCTTGGTGATGTCGAAGTCGAGATACCATGTGCTTTCACTGGGGCCTGGTATGTAGATCCGGTGCTGGAAAGTGATGCGATAACGGTTCTCTTCCGGAGTGAAGGGGCCGCGATCATGGTCGCCGAAGCCAATGCCGGGATCGGTGTCGTAGGCGTAGTAGAAGAGTAGTTTGCCAAAATATTTATTGTCGCGGAAGCGCAAGGATTTGAGGTCGAGTCCACCAGCCACGCCGCGCATGCTGCGCAGGTCGAGGCGGTAAGTAGCCAGGGTATGGTCGCCATACATCACGCCGTATTGATTCAGGAGGAAGGCGCCCCACTGGCTCGTGTAGCCCGGGCGGAAGTAGTAGCCCAGCTCGTTGTCGAGCGGTTGGACGTAAACTGGCATCCAGAAGATGGGGGTCTTGCCTGCGTAGATTTTCACATTGTGCATTACCACGCGGTCACCGGGGTAGATGGTGAGCGACTTGGAGGTGAGGTGGTAATTCGGGTTGTTGCTGTCGTGCGTCGTGAAGTAGGTCTGGGCTCCGTCGATGCGGCGAAGCTGACCGGTTTCTTCATCCTTGTCGGAGAGGTTGGCCTTGAGGTCGGCAGTCTTGTAGAAGATGGGGGGGAGGCCGCTGCGCAGGTCGTTGGCCCTGAGCTCCTGAGTTTCGAAGTTGTAGGTTACATTTTCGCCGCGAAAGACCTGGCCGTCCTTGAGCACTGTAACGTCCTCGCGGGCGATGACGTCCTTGGTGTTGGAATTGTATTCCGCGCGGCCTGCGATGATTTCGACACCGCCGTAATTGATACGCACTTCACCAACCGCGCTGGCAACGCCGGTGTCAGGATCAAACTGGGTTTCCAGTCCCGTGATGTTCACATTCTCTGTGATTGAAGTGAGAATATCAGACTTGCCGGCGGCCTTGGCGATGCCCGAATTTCCGGACTGGGCGAAGCTGGAGGCTGCGGTGAAAACACAGAGTGCCGCGGCGGGGAGCACGCGGGCAGTAATTGCGCGGAGTTGTGGTGTTAGCAAGGCCATCATGCGACTGAAACAGCGGCGCTGTTGAGGTTGGGAGTTGTTGTCTGATTTATATAGGCCAGTGCCCCCTTAGTGACAAGGAAAAGGAACACATAATTTTTACTGCAGTGGGTAAACCCGGCCCTTCGGACAGATGTGTCGCTTGATTTTCCAGTGCCGCCTGCCAGCGTGGGCGGGTGAAGCCTGACCGTTCCCTGCTTGTCGCCGCCGCTGTTGCAGGGTTTCTTGCCGTGGCTCTGGGAGCGTTTGGCGCCCATGCTTTGAAAAACACACTTGAAGGTTCGCAGTACATGGAGACTTGGAAAACTGCGGCTCAATACCACCTCGTGCATTCGGTCGCCCTGCTGTCGGTGGCGCTGGCGGGAGCTGAATTTCGTCGCAGTGCCCTTTGCTGGCTGGCCGGGATAGTTTTGTTCAGCGGGAGTCTGTATCTCCTGAGTGTGACTGGCCTGAAGTGGCTGGGTGCCATCACGCCTTTCGGCGGTCTGTTGTTGCTGGCAGGCTGGACGACCCTGCTGCTGCCACAAAAAAACGCTGGCTGAGATTACGCGCCCACCTGCCGTAGCCATTCCTGCAGATTGTAGTAGTTCGTCACCCGCGCAATTTTACCGTCCCGGATTTCAAAGAACGCGCCGACGCGCAGCCAGTATTTCTGCCCCGCAGCTTCCGGCAGGCCTTCATCGGTCGTGAGATATTCGCCGCGGATATAAAACTCCGCCGCCGCGCGCGTGCCGTCTGGATTCGAGAGCACGACCAGATCCTCCACTTGCTCGCGGTAGCAGCGATCCATGCGGCCGAGGAACTTGCGGAAATTTTCCATGCCTCTTTCACAACCGCCCTGATTAATATCGTGCGCCACATCATCTGTCAGCAGGGCGAGGAAAGATTCGCGGTCGCCGGCATTGAACAGCGCGTAGTAGCGGTGCAGGAGGTTGGATGTGGTTTCGGCTGTGGGCATAAGAATGGCTTCTGTTTCTCGTATTCCGATTCGAGTCAAGCCACGATTCCGCAGAATTCAAATCCATGCACGATTCAACGGATTACGGCAACCGCGCAGCACGTTTCAGTTGCGCCGCATATCTCCATCGGTAGACTCCGCTCTCCATGTTACCATCGTCAGTGAATTTTGTGAGACGTCTACTCGTGTTCAGCGCTGTGGTGTTCCTTTGTGCTGGCGCGCTTCGTGCTCAGAGCATGATAGCCGTGGATCTCTACAATAAGAAGGTTCATGTCGCGTTCGACGCCAACGTAAAGCGCGCTGTTGGCGGACTCTCCCAGATCGCAGTCGCACTGGTGGCGCTCGACTGGTCGGATGTCACCAAGGTAAACCTCAATGTGCTGGCCACGGTCTCTCCGGACTCGCTCCAGATCGCGGGCGCGAACGGCATGGGTCTTCTGCCCGGTGATCAACTCACGCTGCGCGATCTGATCTACGCCTCGATGATGGTGAGCGACAGCGCCGCTGCCACGGTCCTGGCGGAATTCGTCGGCGGTGACATCTTGCGCCGCCGCGGTCGTGGGGGCAGTCCAGTCGATGCCTTTGTTTCCGAGATGAACAAACTGGCCGGGCGTGAAGGTTGCAAGCAGACGCGTTTCATCAGCCCGCATGGCGCGGAACTCGGGCGGTCCGTTACGGTCTCAAGTGCCGCCGACATGGCCCGGTTCACGATGTATGCGCTCTCCCGCGCGCCGTTTCGTTTTTATACCAATCAAAAAAACCGGGATATCACCGTCTACCGCGCCGGCCAGCGGCTCACCGTTCCGCTGCACAATACCAATCTGCTGCTGGGCACCGGCACCATCGACGGAGTGAAGACTGGAAACACCCCGGCCTCAGGCGGTTGCGTCATCGTCACCGAGGAACGCCCCGGCACCGTGGTGCGCCAGGCGGACGGGAAGGACGCCGTTTTCCGCCATCGCATGGTGGTTGTCGTGCTCGGTTCCGTAGATCCTTTCACGGAGGCACAGTCCCTGCTTCGTTCTGGATGGAGCGGCTATGACGGCTGGCTTCGCGCCGGTCGTCCGGTCCTGGATCGCAAGGAACTTCTCGGCTTTTTCTAATACCAACCCTCAAACTCCCACTCCCATTAAAAGCACCATGCGCATCGGTATTCTCAACAGCGGAGGCGATTGCCCCGGACTCAATGCGGTCATTCACGGCGTCGTCGGCGCGGCCTCCGAACTCGGTTGGGAGGTGATCGGATTCCGCGACGGCTTCGAAGGCCTGCTCCCCAACGGCCCGGGCCACATCAAGCTCGACACGGAACGCACTGTCGGCATTCTGAAGCTCGGTGGCACCATTCTCGGAACCACGAACAAGGGGCACTTCGCCGCCAAGGTCGGCGTGGACAATATCGCCAAAGTTCCGCCGGAAATCATGGATCAGGCGAAGGTCACGATCAAATACCTCGGCATCGATGCTCTCATCGTTGTCGGTGGCGACGGATCACTCACCACCTGCCTGCAACTTTGCCAGGAAGGTGTGCCCGCCGTAGGTATTCCCAAAACGATCGACAACGACCTCGATGCCACATCAATGACGTTCGGATTCTACTCAGCCGTCGGCACGGTGGTCGACGCCTTGGACTGCCTGCATACCACAGCGGAAAGCCACCAGCGCGTCATGGTCGTGGAAGTCATGGGCCGCGGGGCCGGCTGGATTGCGCTCTATGGCGGCATCGGTGGCGGTGCGGACATCGTCCTGATCCCGGAAATTCCGTTTACGCTGGAGAATGTGGCCCACCATGTGAACCGGCTCTACACCCACGGCCACCGCAGCGTGCTCATCGTTGTGGCCGAAGGTGCCCACCTTGAAGATGGCGGCCTGATGAAGCGCAGTGAAATCGACGAAGCCAAGCAGCAGGTGAAACTGGGCGGCATCGGTGCCTTCGTGGCCAGCGAAGTCGAGAAGCGCACCGGCCATGAAACTCGCGACGTGCGCCTCGGCCATCTCCAGCGCGGGGGCTCACCCACACCACTCGACCGCATCCTTGGCGCGCGATTCGGCGTCAAGGCTGTGAACCTAATCAAAGAAAAACGATTCGGCCGCATGGTCAGCTACCAGAGCTATCATGTGGGTGATGTTCCTATCGAGGACGCCGTGGATAAGCTCCGACTGGTCGGACCCGACTGCGAGGAAGTCCTCGCCGCGCGCGCCATCGGCATCAGCTTCGGCGACAAGTAACTCAGTCGCGGAAATCGTTTGGCTTCTGCAGGCGTCATGCGCTAGGTTCGCGCATGGAACGCCTGCTTCAGATTCTTAGCGAAAACGCCCGCCAGTCGAACGCGGAACTCGGCGCGCGACTTGGTCTCTCGGAGGCTGATGTTGCTGCGCGAATCGCAGCGCTCGAACATGATGGCGTGATCCTCGGATACGCCCCCGTGATCGATCGCGAGAAGGCCGGCGAGCGCGGCGTAACTGCCCTCATCGAGGTAAAAATAACTCCAGAAAGCGGCGGCGGCTTCGATCGCATGGCCCGCCGAATTTCACAATACGATCAAGTGCGCGGCTGCTACCTCATGAGCGGCGGCTACGACCTCGCCGTCATCGTCGAAGGCAAGGATCTATATGATGTCGCTAAATTCGTGGCGGAAAAACTCAGCACGCTCGGCGCGGTGCTTTCCACCGCCACTCATTTTCAACTGCGCGTTTATAAACACGACGGTGTGCTCCTTCGCAGTGGTGACGAGGAAGAACGTCTGCCTATCAGTCCGTGAGCCAGACGCGCCAGATGGATTTGGATGCAAAATTGTCCGACCAGCTTCGCGGAATCCCGCGCAGCGGCATCCGTGATTTTTTTGAGCTGGTGATCGGCCGCACCGATGTCATCTCGCTCGGAGTCGGCGAGCCCGACAAGCCGACACCGTGGCCCATCCGCGAGGCGGCGATCCGCTCTTTGGAAAAGGGCCAGACCAGTTACACCAGCAACCTCGGCTTGGAATCGCTCCGCGTCGGCATCGCCAAATACGTCGAGGAACATTTCCGCACCCACTACGATCCCAAGACGGAAATTCTCGTGACGGTCGGCGTCAGCGAGGCACTCGACATCGCATTCCGCGCGGTGCTGAATCCCGGCGACGAAGTGATCTTCCATCAGCCTTGCTACGTTTCCTACGCGCCGACCGTAACCATGGCCTACGGCGTGCCGGTGCCCGTGAATACGCGACTGGAGGATAACTTCGCCCTGCGCGCGTCCGATGTGGCCAAGGTCATCACACCGAAATCGAAAGTGCTCGTCTTGAATTTTCCGACAAACCCAACCGGTGCCATTGAGCCGCTAGACGAACTGGAAAAGATTGCCGCGCTCTGCGTGAAACACGATCTGCTCTGCTTCACGGACGAAATCTACAGCGAACTTCTCTTCGACGGTCGGCAGCATAAAAGCATCGTGGAATTTCCCGGCATGAGAGAGCGCACCGTTCTCCTGCACGGCTTCTCCAAAGCCTTCGCCATGACCGGCTGGCGTCTCGGTTACGCCTGCGCGCCGCCGCTGCTGACCGCGGCCATGATGAAGATCCATCAATACACCATGCTCTGCGCGCCGATCATGAGCCAGATGGCGGCGATCGAGGCGCTCAAACTCGGCGCGGAAGCTTACGAGCCCATGCGTCAGAGTTACGAGGAACGCCGCAACTTCGTCGTCGGCCGGCTCAATGCCATGGGCCTCCACTGCTTCAATCCCGGCGGCGCGTTCTATGTTTTCCCCGACGTGAGTTCAACTGGACTCACCGGAAAAGAATTCGCTATGCAGCTTCTTGAAGAGCACAGCATTGCCGTCGTCCCCGGCGGGGCCTTCGGACCCAGCGGAGAAAGCTGCGTCCGCTGCTGCTACGCCACCGCTCCGGATCTCCTGGTGAAAGCGATGGACGGCATGGAGTTGTTTGTGAAGTCGCGTAAGAAGTAGCGGCTGACGTGAGGGGCCTTGGATGTTCGGCGCGCTGTCTGGTCTTCCCCCGAAAAAGTGGACGCGCAGAGCGCAGAGTATTGTTATTAGTTTAGCTGAGAGATTTGAGTTTGGAAGTAATGATTGAGGAAGTCGTGGGGAGATTGATAGTCGAGCGAGCTGTGGCGGCGTTTGCGATTGTAGAAGGTTTCGAGGTAATCGAAGACGGCGGTGCGGGCGCTCTGTTTGGAATCGAAGGGCTGGCCCTCATCGAGCAGTTCGGATTTGAGGGAAGCGAAGGCGCTTTCGGCAAACGCATTGTCGTAGCAATAACCTTTGGCGCTCATGCTCTGACGCAGGTCGGAGCGGGCCAGCAGTTCTCGGGTGAGGGTGGCGGAGTATTGGCAGCCACGATCGGAGTGGAAGATGGCATTCTAAATCACCAGGCCCGTGTCTAGGGCGTGCTGAAGAGCAGCGGTGACGACTTCGGTGTGCAGAGAGTCGGAGAGTTTCCAGCCCAGGATGGCGCGGCTGAAAAGGTCGATGACCACCGCGAGGTAAAGCCAGCCTTCGCGAGTGGGGATGTAGGTGATGTCGCTCACGATGAGGGTGCCTGGTGCCGTGGCCGCGGCGCTGCAGGCCAGCAAATTGGGCGAAGGATGCGCGGCGTGCTCGGGCCGGGTGGTTTTGGGATGGAAAGGTTTTCGGGGACGTGCCCGCAGGGCGCTGGCACGCATGAGTCTGGCCACGCGGTTCAGTAAATCTGCGGCACCAGCATGTCTGGCGGCACGGGCTTCCGCGCATAGCCGTCAGTCCGCACTCGCGGGGGCAGCTTAATGGGCGCGTTCGGCATCTTCTCATATGGCACCTGGCTGAGAAGGTGGCTGATGCAGTTGAGCCGCCCTTTTTTCTTGTCTTCTGACTGGATGACCCACCATGGTGCCTCCGGGATGTGGGTTCGGGCCAGCATGATCTCCTTGGCCTTGGTGTAGTCCTCCCATCGGCGGCGGGACTCCAGGTCCATGGGGCTGAGCTTCCACTGCTTCAAGGGGTCATGTATGCGGCAGTGAAATCGAAACTCCTGCTCGTCATCGGGCACCGAGAACCAATACTTGATGACCTGGATGCCGGAGCGAACGAGCATTCTCTCAAACTCTGGCACGGAGCGGAAAAACTCCTCCAGCTCCGCCTCGTTGCAGAAGCCCATGACCTTCTCCACGCCGGCGCGGTTATACCAGCTCCGGTCGAACAGCACAATCTCGCCGCTGGCGGGTAGGTGGGAGACATAACGCTGGAAATACCACTGGGTCTTTTCGCGCTCAGTCGGTGCTGGCAGCGCTGCCACGCGGGCTACGCGGGGATTGAGCCGCTGGGTGATGCGCTTGATGGCCCCACCCTTTCCGGCCGCGTCACGGCCCTCGAAGATGACCACCAGCTTGTTCTTGGTCTTCGAAACCCACTCCTGCAGGCGGACGAGCTCGATCTGGAGCCGGTGAAGTTCCTTGAAGTAGCGGCGCCGGAAGGACTCCCGCTCCTTCTTTTGTTTCGCGGTGAGACCTTCCAGAGGATGCTCCTCGCTGAGGTCCTCCAACTCCATCTCCAGTTCCTCGTCAAAGCCATCCATGACCTCCCGATGGATGCGCTCATAGAGGTCGGGAGTTTTAACCGCCTTCGTCGCAGGTGCCTTTGCCTTTTTCTTGGGTGACGCTTTCTTGACCATGGGTGAGAATGCTTAGAAAACAACCGTAGGGAAAGAATCGAATGTGACAAGTCTGTCAGATTGCACTTCGCAACGCCAGACCAGCCGCAGTTCCCGAGTTTAAACCACCGCTACTGTCTGGTGCAACACACCACCCGCTTTTATTTACGTGGCGGCCCGATAACAGGATTGCCATTTGTGCCTGGCTATCATTCAGCCAGGCGGTGATATCCGAAAAAGTTGCGTTTCTTGATAACCTCGGCCACACACGCCGGCACCATCGTTTCCCATGACAGATCACCTGTCTTGATTTTCTGGAGCACATCGCGTGAGAAGACAGGGAGGCATGCAGGATCGTAGTTGGTGAGCTGGATGATGCTGCCGCGATCGACGAGATGACGATAAAGATGCCGGAGTCCAGGCGCGACTTCGAGGTTGTCCACGGTGGTGTGCACTCCCGTCGTCGGATTCTGAAGAGGATAGACGAGCAGCTTGATGTCGTTTTTGAAGAGGCGTCCGAAGGACTCGAGAATGCCGCCTTCGAGTTCAGTATAATATTTTTCGTCAAAGAGTTCCGCCAGACTGGCAACGCCGAGGGTGATTGCGATCTTCCCCTTCGTGTAGCGCGAAAGGTAGGCCGCGAGCCGGTAGTATTGGAAGTAATTTGAGATGAGCACGGTGTTGCCACACGAAGTCAGCACGTCAGCGCGTGCGAGGAAGTCGCGGTAGTCGATCTGGCCGGAGGTCATGAGGCTGTTCATGGTGATCTCCATCAACTGGACGACCTCACCCTTGGCTACATCGGGCATCTGGCAAAAAGTCTCATGGGCGCTGCGGAGCATGTCGAGATTCACGTTGCACACCGGGCGGAAACTGCCGCGCTCAACGAGGATGGCCTTCTTCCGCAACACTTCCGAGGGCTGTAGAACCGTGCCGTCGGCGGCGAACATCGCGGCATCGCTGAGTCCGAGTTGCACAAGCTGCAGGCTCATGAGCCGGGCGTCCACATGGCGGAACTCGATGCCGGAAAACTGGATCATGTCGATCTCGATGCGCTTGATCGAGAGGTTATTCAGAAGCGACTCCATGAGCTGCTCCGGCTCATGATGAAGAAAAAAGGCGCCGTAGAGCAGATTCACACCGACGATGCCCAGCGCCTCCTGTTGAAGCGCAGCCTCGATATCGAGCATGCGAATGTGCACGATAATCTGGCTGGCTTCATCGCGCGGGTGCGCCTGGAACTTCACGCCCATCCAGCCGTGGCACTCATTCGTGCCCTGGAAATTCCGCGTGGCCACTGTGTCGGCAAAGGCGAAGAAGGATGTGGTGTCGCCGCGGCTTTCACGAAGGCGGTCAACATTAAGGCGGAACTCGTATTCGAGCATGCTTTCCAGCCGCTCCCGGCAGACATAGCGTGCGGTCTTGCCATAGATAGCATCACTCACCGTCATGTCATAGGCCGAGATGCTCTTGGCGATGGTGCCCGCACCTGCGCCGACCCGGAAGAACCAGCGCACGACCTCCTGTCCCGCACCTATTTCGGCGAACGTGCCATAGCGCCGCCTGTCCAGATTGATCTTGAGAGCTTTGCGGTGTGTGTCGAGAATTTCGTTGGAATCGTTGGTGTAATTCATACGGCGTAAGGGAAATGTAGCAGGTTCTTTCCAGAATTCTGCCAGATCTCTCGCATGGTGAACTCAGTTGTGTGACATAATTGCCATGCACTTGCTGCTAGGAATTCGCTTTCGTGGGTGCCGGGCCGGAGTGGCCCAGGGCGTGCATCGGACAATGTCGGCCTGCTCAGTTATCGGCCTGCTGTGGTTGTTGCTCAAGGCGCGGAAGTGATGAGCCTTGCAATGTCATCGAGAACGGCAAGTGTGGCTCGCGCAACGCCGCCACACCGCAGCCAGTCACTCCGGTGGCAGGGATTGCGCTCCCATGATGATGAGCTCCTCAAAATTGGGGGATATCCATTTCCAGGCGGCCAGTGCTTCTGGTCTCACTTTTCCCATGAACGTGAGATCGGTTTCGTCGAGGAACGCGACACAGGCCTCAGGTGCAAGAGTGCTCCAATCCGCAATGTGCCAGCGAGCGACCGCTAATGAGAGTTCAGCCGCCGTCTCGGGAGTTGCCAAAGAAAGCTGAGCGAGCAATACCCAAGCCTCGCGGACGTTAGCCTCTGATTCCTCATAGGTGCGCCACTCGCTCGCTGCAGAGGTCTCATAGATGCTTTGAATGGCATTGCCCCAGTTGAGCCGGTGCAGATCATCGCCCTCATGGCTCTGGGTGTAGGCGATGAATCGGGTCTGAATCGGGTCAGTCCTGAATGGCGCTTAGTTAAGGCCCTGCTCCGCAAACAAATCCAAGTAAAATCAAGGGTTTGAGGACGGAAATGCCTCTTAACTAAGCGCCATTCAGGACTGACCCGATTCAGACCCGATTCATCGCCTACACCCAGAGCCATGAGGGCGATGATCTGCACCGGCTCAACTGGGGCAATGCC
>JANNQW010000166.1:0-10590 GCA_031400955.1 Verrucomicrobiota bacterium | reverse complement strand
AAACTAAGAACCAAGAACGAAGAACCCGACAACCATGCCGCATATCTACACCCTCGACCTGCGTTTTCAGGACACGCCAGGCATCATCGCGGCGTTTTTGATCGAATTGGGTCGCGATCTTGCACTGGTTGAAGCTGGCCCCGCTTCCACGTTGCCCGTTTTGCTTGAGCAGATCAAATCACACGGCTTTGATCCGGCACAAATCAAGCACGTCTTCGTCACCCACGTTCATCTCGATCACGCCGGTGCCGCAGGCTGGTGGGCGCAACCAGGAGCGACTGTTTATGTGCATCCGCGTGGTATGCAGCACCTGATCGCGCCAGAGAAACTCATCGCCAGCGCCCGGCGCGTCTATGCGGACAAGTTTGATTCTCTCTGGGGCGAGATGCTGCCAGCGCCCGTCGGCAAAGTGGTGGCGCTCGCTGACGGCGAAACCGTGAAGATCGGCAAGATGAGAATCTCCGCTCTCGACACTCCGGGACACGCGCGGCATCACCTCGCCTATGTCTGCGAAGGCGCTTGCTTCACCGGCGACGTCGCGGGCGTGCGGCTGCAGGGCAGTGATTATCTCAGCGTTGCCGCCGCACCTCCGCAATTCGATCCCGTGGCATACCTCGACTCCATCACCCGGCTGCACGACGCGAATTTCAATAAGTTGTATCTCACGCACTTCGGCGAAGTCACCGATGTTTCATCTCACCTGACCCACTATGCCCGGCGCGTCGGCGTTGTGACGGATGCGGTGAAGCGTTTGATGGAACACGGTCTTCGCGAAGACGAACTGCGCGCTGCTTACACAAGGCTGGAACACGATTCCGCGGCGAATTCCGGGGTGACTGACGCAAATTGGCAGCAATACGAACTCGCCAACAGCAGCCCCATTTGCGCCGACGGCATCGCGTTGTTTCACGATAAAAATCCGTAGCCCTGACTCAGGTTCGCTTGCGCTCGCGCTTGGTGGCAAAGGCACCCACGCTGGCTTGGAGATGCGCGATGCCCACGGCGATCGCGTCCGCCGCATCCGGCGGCGGGGTCTCGCGCAGTCGCAGCATCGAGCGCACCATGAAGGCCACCTGATCCTTGCCCGCCGCGCCGCGGCCAACCGCAGCCTGCTTCACTTCACGGGGTGCGTAATCAAAAACCGGCAACCCGTGTTCCGCTGCGGCGATCAACACTGCGCCGCGCACGCTGCCCAGTGTGATCGCGGTCTTGAAGCTCTGCACGTAGATAGTGGACTCGATGGCGCATTCAACTGGCTGGAGTCGCTTGATGACTTCAGACAACTGCTCGCGGATCGCGAGCAAACAGCCGGAGTGGAGCAGCTTGGCAGAATTTACAATCACACCGTAGCCTGCGGAAATGATGTTTTTGCCATCGGATTGCAGGACGGCCCATCCCGTGTTCCGCAGCGCGGGATCCACGGCCAGCACGCGCAGCGGTTCAGGCATGGGGCTGACGGTGCGGCTAGAGGTTGTAGCGCAATTTCTTGCTCGTGCGGTTCCGTCTGCGGAACAAGGCATCAAGCGAGAGCCAGCCCGGGCCGGAATATGCCACGGTGATGGCGATGAAAAAATACAGCAACGAAATCTCCGAGCCGGACGGAATGCCGTTGCGGTTGGAGACGATTAGCGCGCCGAGCGCGAGCGGCATTAACATAAAGGCGCAAACTCTCGTAAGGAATCCCAACAACCAGCCAATGCTGACCAAGGTAGCCATGACCACTGCCAATAGAGCGAGAAACTTGGCAAATGGCAGGCCCGCCTTGGTGAGTTGATCAATCATGTCCCATGCTTTTGCGTTCCAAAGCGCTTGGAAAGCCAGGGGTATCTGCGACCAAACATGTTGATAAAGCAGAACCAGCGCCGCGCCGAGACGCAGCGGGGTGACGCCGATGATGGCGGCGATTCCTGTCCGGGATGGATCACTAAGAGAAAACATGGGGCCTGAAATCAAATATCACTGGAGAATTTCACGAGGTCCCCGGCCTTGAGTTCCACTCCTCCGCTATGGGCGTGGAAGCGCCGCACGCCGTCCCGGGTGACATGCACCGCACGAGCATCACCGTGATTGGTGCGATTGCCAACGTAGGGCAGGGCGCTGTCGGCGTTCATGTTATCAAACCACTGGATGACCCCCGGCGAGCGCACCGCCCCGGTGATCGCGACCAAATGGATGTCCTCGATGCTGAAAAGCTGCACCGTGACCGTGGAGTCCCCGTATTCCCGGCTGAACGCGGCCTCAATAGCCTTGACCGCGTCATACGCACTGCGCCCACCGATATGAACAACACCCGCGCTCTTGAATTGAATGTTTCCTTTCTGATCCACCATCACGGTGCCCGCAAAGACTCGGGAAGGGGAGATGAGATTGTGGTAAACCGCGAGCTTAAGCGTATGACCGTAGGCGAGCGGCTGTCGCAGATTGAAAGACACCTTGGGATCCTCCTCGGTAGGAGTGCCGCCGATGAATGGCACTTTGACTTTCGGCATCCAGCCGCAACCCGCTGCTGCAAGCACGGCGGCGGTCAGAGTGAGTAAACAGGTGAGTCGCGTGAGCTTCATCAGGACGCGCACCATCTATCGGGCGCGCCGAGTTGACAAGCCAGAAGTGCGCGGGCTTTTCAGGCGGCCCCCACCAGTTCCTCGCGCATGCGGGCCATGCCGCGATCCCGCAAACGCTGCGTCAAGGCGGGTGCATAGTGGGCAAGCTCGCGCGCTAGGAGGTGCAGACTCATTTCCTCGCGGTGGGCGAGCGATGATGTGGCGGGCCGGAGCGAAGCTGCCTCGTGGGCGAAGGCAAACGGCTCAGGAAGTTGGGGGGTGGGGGCCAAGGAGGTCATGGGAATGGTTGTTTAAGTTAAGAAAAGATTATGGCAAAATTTCGACACTGCCGTCGTCCTTGACGAGCCAGCGGCGCTCAGCGAGCTGCGACTTCGCGATCAATTCCTGAATCGAGGAACTGATCAGGCTGCGCGACACTTCCTGGATGGTATTGCCGAAGGTGCCCTTCGCCGTCAGGTCCAGAAGATATTGCCGGATCTGTGGCGCGACCGAGATGGTCATGCTTCCGGTTCCGACAGTGTTTGCTGGTCTTGCCATGGAGATTGAGGGTCGATTAAAATCCGATAACGGTGCCGTTTTTACCAGTTTACCGCGTTTAGGTCAAGGCTTAATTGTGTTTTAATCCCATATAAATCAATTTGTTACGGATATCTTAACTAATTATTCCGCAGGCTTTCAAAATGAATCCTGGGGGTAGCGCGCAGGGCTTGGGTCGTCGTTTGACGACGCGTGGTTAGCGGCGATGGGGACGGTGCGATGCTTTCAAGCAGTTCTTCCAGCCGCGAGCGAGCCTGCTGTGGGTCGGCGGCCCTCCGTCGATATTCCCCCAGTTCTTCCATCTGCGAGGGGGCCATCCAGATGGTCCAAGACTAGGTGCAGAGGCGGTTCAGGTGTCTTTGAAACTGGCCTTTCCCAAGATGAGATCGAGCTGATTTATCCATGGCTTTGAACCATGATCAGCATTCTGGCGCATTATTCATTCAATCGGCCCGTGTGATTTCAAAATAAAGCTTCATTTTTTCCACATATAATGACATAAATATGCGCCGCGTTGGAAAAGATGCCAATGTTAGGCGTTTGCGCATCCTCCAATCATCAACCACCAAACCAACACAACCACATGTCTAGAATGAAGCTCGGCTCCATCATCGCGCTCCTCGCAGGACCGTTTATCCTCGTAATGAACTACCTCGAAACGTCCGAGAAGAAGCAAATCGACCGTGAAGGCATCGAAACTGTAGCTATCCCAACTACCAAGATTGAGCGCCGAGGACGCAAAGGAGGCCGCACCTACAAACTCGAAATTCAGTTCCCCGTTCAAGGGGCCGGAATGCAAACCGCCAAGGTGGAAGTCTCCCGCGAACTCTACGAGAAGGTCGATTCGGCACCCATTCTCAAGGTCAAATACCTCAAGAAAACTCCGTCCAAGCTCATCGTGGTCGGAGAGTCGCTCGACTCACCAGAAATGAATTACGTCGGCATCGGCGTCTTGCTTCTCGGCATCGGCGGCACTTGGTGGTTCTTCGTCCGTAAGCAGCCTCAAGCTCAACCCAGTGAACCCGCGAACGGCTAACTTCTATACGCTTCATCGAACCCGGTTATCGCGCCACTGTTGCAATCGAAGCGTGCCGGGTCGTTGAGCTTGGGGACGTTCGGTCCAGAAGCAGAGTCCATCGCCATGCCGGAGAAGCCCGCTTCGATAGCATATCCTGACGCGGCAGACCCATCGAAGGTCGGCAGTTATCCGGCTCCAGCCGGTGCAGGCGGCGGTTTTGTGTGGGACGAGGTGATTGAGTATCGAGTCTGGTGCCACCCCGAGCGAGGAGCGCCGGACGAGGACGACGGGGACGACTATTATTATTCATTCGCCACTTATGCCGAGGCTCTTGAGTGTTCGGGATCCATCACCGGTGCTGAGGAACCACTGGTATTGATTCTTCAGCGAGAGCACATCAACGAGTCTGAACCGGGCCAGTATGTTCATGTCACCACAGAGCGGACTTGTGAGTGGCCACCAGAGTTTCTGAGCCGTCCTCGCCGCACAGCTCTCACCATTCCAGACTTCTTGGCCCTAGATGCCCCAGCGAACAGGTTTGATATTCTTCGGGGCTTGGCTCCTAGTCCGCGATCCGTTCAGCAGCAGGCATGAGCAGTAACACAAATCCACGAACAAGGGCGCACACGTCCAAACTGATCCACAAGTTATACCATAAACACTTGAAAAAGGGTCTGTGTGTTGTCTAACGCGGGTCGGTCCTATCATTGCAACATTCCAAGGTGATCGCATGGGGACAGGCGAGGTGTTACGATGGACGTTTCTGGGAGAATGGAGCGAGTTTGCGAATCGGCGACTGACGACGTGAGGAGGCGCGATAAAAAATGTTTTGGCGTTGGCTGCGGAGAGAAATTAGAGTTTCGCTTCGCGGCTACGCAACCTCACGTCATCTGTCATCATTATCTCAGCAAAAAGGGGCTGACATTTTGAGTATGATTTTCCCGTCGCGTCCCGCATAAGAGAGGGCGATTGCGCAAAGTGTCACCTATCCCTGGCAGCTCAATTATTTTTAAGCAAAAAAGAAGGGAGCGGAAAACCGCTCCCTTCTCAAGGTTGAATTTTAGATTGAAGACTTCTGTCGATTAGAGGCGGAACTTCAGGCCAACACGCACGAGGGTGAAGTCACGAGGACCTTCGCTCCAGTGGTAGGTGCCGTCTGCGAAGACGCCCATGTTGCCAGTGAGGTGCACATCAACACCGCCACCAACCTGCCAGTTCCAGTCGTTTTCGCTGTTAACACCGTAGCCGCCGCCAACCAGAAGGTATGGAGCCCAGCAGCCGTTCTTCATCGGATAGCGAGCAACCAAGTTGAGGTCAAACTGCCAGTGGGTAGAGTCTGTGGCAAGGGCGTTGGCGCTGCCTTCAATGCCGAAGTTTTCGCAGAAGAAGTATTCCGCGAGAACGCCGCCACCGATGGAGTCGTCGCCGCCTTCGTCGAAGAGGATGCCGGAGACATTAGCGCCGACTTTGAAGCCAGGTGCGAACCAGTCGCAGCTAGGCGCTGGAGGAGTTACGATTTTGCCGCCCTTGCCGGACATGGAAGGAGCGCCTGCGAATGCGCTGGAAGCCAGCGCGATGGTCATAAGGAGTGATACGATTTTTTTCATGGGTATTGGGGTTGGTTGAGTGGCCAGACTAGCCCAAAGAAAAACTCTGGCAAGTCAAAATCTAACTTTTTTCGATTATTTTTGAACAAATAACGCCGCGCATATACGAGGCGTGCTGATTTCCCCACAAATTACGGGGATCACCGTCCGTTCAATCTTTGAGCAGCACCCGGATTTCACCGGAACTGAATTCAACCGACTTGATGCCAGCGACGAACGCTTTCGCAGTCGGATCCAGCTCCGCATCTGCGAGAATATCTTGTCCCTTGATGCCACCGAGCCAGGCATTCGGCGGTGAAATCCCGCCCACGGCGACGTCTGAGACATAGAGCGCCAAGTGATGCTTGTCGTCGAGCCGCGCATTAAGCGCAATCTTGAAGCGCACGGTGCGCCCTCCGATGATTGGCACCTCACCATCGACAGGCAGCAGTGCGCTGGCGGTAATACCACCACCACTGCTGATGCTTACCTTGAGATGATCGCCCAGTCCCTGTTCCTGAAGCCAGCCGTTGATCTCACGTTCGCTGAGCACGATGGTCTTCGCAGGATCAGATACTGCGACTGTGCCGCTCATTTTTTTCTCCATAGCCTGCTTTTCTGCGGGCGAGAGTTGCACGGGATTGAACGGCGCGGCCTGAAAATTGTGATGATACCAGAAAGCAACGGAGGCCGCGGCGATGCCGGTGATGCCGAAGATCACGCAGGCGGTGATGAGGAGTTTTCTTTTCATAATGCTGTCAATTGGTGGTGCATTCGACAGCGACCGTGACCGCTTGTTGAAAAACTCGCAAAAAGCACGCGAATGAGCCTTGTGCTCGGGCCAGCGTGATCTTCGTGGTCAATCCACAACGGTCTCAGCGGTCGCGTATGTAGTCTGCGCCAGAAGACGGAAGGCCGCTGTCGTTGTGCTGAATCCCTTCAAGGTGAGCGACTCCATCGGCTCCACACGAAATTCCAGCGGTAGTTGCGCGTAGGTGTTCTCATCGATCAGCAACTCGGAAACTCCGGCGTTTGAGCACAGGCGGGACGCCAGGTTCACCCGCTCGCCAAGGACGGTATAGTTGAGCCGGTCCTCCGAGCCCATGCAGCCCGCCACGACTTCCCCCGTGGCCACGCCGATGCCAACTTCGATCCGGTGTCGTGAGATATCATTGAGGCGGCGGCGTTCCGCGATCATGTCCAGGGCACATCTGACCGCGTGGTGGGCATCGTTGCCGTAGCTTTTGGGAGCGCCGAACACGGCCATGATGAGGTCGCCGACAAACTTGTCCACCATGCCGTAGTGCAGGTGCACAATGCGGTTCATCGCGGTCATGTGCTCATTGAGCATGGTGATGACCTCAGCGGGCGGCATATTCTCCGTCAGCGGGGTGAATCCGCGGATGTCGCAGAAAAGGACGCTCACCTGGCGCACCTCGCCTCCGAGCGCGAGGGTGCCGTTGATGAGCTGGTCGGCCACCTCCCGGTCCGTGACCTGTGCCAGCACCGTCTTGTAGCGTTCCTTGAGCGCCAGCTCCCGGGACATGTCGTTGAACGAGGCTGCGAGTGCCCCGATTTCATCGCGGGAATGAACGGGAATGTTCAGTGTATAATTTCCCTCCCGGATCCGGCGCGTGGCGGCGGCCAGCTGCTCGATCGGCTTGCTGAAGCCGTGCGAAATCAGCAGGATGAGCCCCGCGGCGAGCACCAGCGAAATCGATCCGACACCGACCTCCAGGTTCCGCATGTGCGTCTGCTCCTCGATGACCTCCGCCATCGAGTAAAGGCAGACCTGCGCTGTCGGAGGGAACGGCGAGTCGGGGTTCAACACCTTGGAAAAAAGCCGGTGCGGCACGCCGTTGATCATCACTGGCGTGGTGCCATAGCTGGATTGCGCGTTTTCAATCGCATCAACGAGACGGGCGGTCACCTCGTCGCGGACTCCCTTGGGGATGGTGTCACTGTAGATTTTCCCTCCCAGCCAGATGCCGCTAAGCAGCGTCTTTTCACTGAACCCATACATCGCGCGCTCACCGAAATCGCCAACCGGAAACGCGAGCGCGAGAGCCCCAAGGAATTTCCCGGCCGCAAGCACGGGCGTCACGATGATCTCATGAAGCACGTTCGTCTTGTCCGGCCCGGGAAACTCGGCGTAACCGATCTCCTGTTCGCGGAGCATCTCAGACAAATGCTTGTCGATTCTCAAGAAGTTCCGCAATTCCGCCCCCTGCTTGGCGCCACCGGCTTCCTTGACCAGACCGGCGCGCGAATCCTTCGGATCGAGAACCTCGCCGCCCGGACCGATCACGCGGATGAGCGGCTGGCGTGCTGCGATCAGCGCAGCAAGCGGAGTTTTGCGCGCTGTCTCTCTCGGCCGTTCGAGGGCGGCTTTGGCCGCATTTGGTACTCCAGGCGGACGCAGGAGCCCGCCCTGCTGGGAGAACAACCCCTGGGCAATGTGACTGGCAACTTCCCCCGGTTTGTAGAGGTCGCGCAACTCCGTGATCACGGCTTCGTAGCATCGATCCCGATCGCCGGACTCCATGGCCTTGATCACGCTCGCCGCTTGCGCAACCGTTTCGCAACGCTTGGCGGCCTCGTCGAGCTGGCGCATCCGGCTTTCGGAGAAAAACCGGAGCTGGGTGTTGAATTGCACCTCGAACAAATGCTGATACGTGGCATGCACCTGGCGCTGGTTGAGCAGCACCGTGGCCGCAGTCACTCCTCCGACGATAAACGCCATTGCGAGAATCAGCTTGGTGCGGAAATTGAGGCGAGGCATTGGCTGCTAGAAAATTCCTTTTGCAGGGGCCGGGCCGGATTAGCCAAGGGCGTGCAGTGGAGACGGGGTGGGAGGGTATGGTGGAGATGGGCGCGCTACGGCGCCAGATCTTTTTCGGCCCTGGCCTTTTGCTGCCGCAGATATTCGCTGAGACTCTGGGCGAGCGTCACGAAATCCGACGGGATCATGAGCACCGTAGTGCTGTTGTTTTCTGCGCCGACTTCCGCGATCATCTGCATGCGCCGTAGCTCCAGCGCGGCAGGGTTATGAGCCATCTTGTCGGCCGCCCCTGCCAGCTTCACGGATGCCTCCAGCTCCGCCTCAGCCTTGATGATACGGGCGCGCTTTTCGCGGATCGCTTCCGCTTGCATGGCCATAACCTGCTGCATTGCCTCCGGCAGCTCCACGTCCTTCATCTCGAAGCGGTCAATCTCCACGCCCCAGGCTGTCGTCGACGGCGCGATGCCTTCGCGCAGGAGCTTGTTGATATTGTCGCGATTCTGCAACACTTCGTCGAGATCATGCTGGCCGATGATGTTGCGCAGGCTGGTGAGCGCGATCTGATACACCGCCGAGGCTGCATCCCCCACGGCAATGACGGATCTTTCCGGATTCGTGATTTTATACCACAGAACCGCGTTCACTTTGATGGTCACGCTGTCGCGCGTGATTGTCTCCTGCTGCTCTGCGGACACAGTCCGAATGCGCAGTTCCACCGTCACCACCCGGTCAATGCCCAGCGGGTAGATGAAATAGAGGCCTGGTCCCCGGATGCCTTTGAAACGCCCGAGTCGGAAGAGCACGCCGCGTTCATATTCCCTCGCGATGCGAATGCATGAGAAAAGCAGCACCAGCAGCAGGATCAAAAAAATTAGAAAATATTGCATGGGCGGAAGGGGTTGGTTGGTCCGGCGGAGGTTTTGCAAAGATGCTAACGCCGGGAGTCATGATCTGCCATCAAATTATGTGTTCAAGGAATGGAATGGATATAAGCAAGATTTAGGGGCTGAAGTCTTTCTCACATAGTTCATCGACTCACGCATGAAAATAATCGAATAAAAATCTTGCGATTAGCTACCGTTTCGATGAAAACGTTAAATCCATGAGCGTCCGCACGTCACTCAACGGCTCAACGGCTCAACGGCTCAACGGCTCAACGGCTCAACGGCTCAACGGCTCAACGGCTCAACGGCTCAACGGCTCAACGGCTCAACCGTAGCAGCCGACTTATGAAGACTCTAATCCGAATCCTGCGGAATGGAGTCACGCATGCGTTGAGCCTCGTCACCTCGGCTGCTAGGGGCAATGTTTTCAGACAATCCCTTAAAGTCGGTTTGCTTGCTCTTGCGATTCCTGCGCTGACCTGTTGCAAGAAAAGAACTCTGCCTGCGCCACAAGGCGATGAATCTGCGGCCACACAACCAAACCCGGCCAAATCAAACCCTGAGCTTCCCGACCGTGAAAAGGGTCAGTCCTAGAAATCAAACAAAACTTTTGAATACCGGTCATTATCTGACAGTATGCGCTCATGCCCCGTCCATTGCGCCTTTGAATATTTTGGCGCCATTTATCACATCATGGCCCGTGGTGATGGCGGACGGCTCGTGTTTGAGGACAAGGACGATGCGCAGGCATTTCTTTCGCTGCTGGGCCGGACCTGCACACGCTGCGGCTGGCGCGTCCATGCTTGGGTGCTGATGAGCAATCACTACCATTTGCTGCTGAAACCCCGGAGGCAATAAGCGCCATTCGGGTCAGATGACATGAAAGCGAAGGAGAAACGCATCTTGTGAGCACTTCGTATGGAGATGTGACCCCTTATGGGGAACATTCCATTTTGGATAAAACCATCAAGGTTAGCATCACGAGAATACGTCGTGGACATGTCGTGCGGGCGATGCAATTACTGCTCGTGCTATGCAAAGTGAACCAAAAAGTCCTGCTTACCTGAATTGGTCAGTCATTGGTCTGATCCTCGCAGTCGTCGCCGGCGTGGGTTGGTGGATCATCCAACGTGACGCAGCACAACCCGCCACCGCAGTCGTCCCGACGCCGCGATCGGATAGTAGCAAAAAAAAACCGCTCACCAATGCCGAAACCCATGCC
>JANNQW010000165.1:0-6297 GCA_031400955.1 Verrucomicrobiota bacterium | reverse complement strand
CCTTCTTGGAATCATTAGTGATTCCAGGCGCATTGGTTTTGGGTGTTGTCACCTTCCCGTCGCGCCCATCTTTAGATTTGGAATCGTGGGCTGTCCGCGTATCAGACTGAAGGTCGGTCTTCCGACCATCGACCGATTCCGCGCGCTTAACGTTTTTGCCATGATGGGGTGCTCCGGCGATTGGCTTCGGGCGGGCGATGCTCTTATGGTGATCGCGCGGCTCAGCTGCTCCCAGATCACGGGATTGAGTGCGGCTCAGGGAGCTGGCACCGCTTATTGCGCGCTCAGTCATTTGACGTGATTGAGTGCGGCGGCGGTCTGTGTCAGGACGCCACTCCCGACTGTTCGTCAGGTTATTGTTGATGTAATAAATGCCCCCACTATCCCGCTGGCGCCGTTCGCGGCTGTAGTCCCAGCCTTCATGCCAGTCGCCGCGGTAGAGACTATGGTGGTGCCAGTCACAGTCATAGTTCAGCCAGGAGCCGACTCCATAGCCGATGCTGAAGAACAGGAGGGGTCCTAAAAGAGGCCGTTCGTAGTAGATCACATCGGGGTCGTAGCGCGGCTCATAGATGAATTCTGGCTGCGCGGGTATGATGCGGATATAAGTTTCCTCCTGCACGATCCGCTGCTGCGGCGTGTCCACCAGATTGCCCAATGCCCTCGCCTTGGCGCGAAGCTGCTGGATGGACTCCATGACTTCCACAGGCTGCTCAATGAAGGTGTCACCGACTTGAGCTGTCCATTCGAGATTTTCATCGAGCCATTTCAAGGTGTCGGGGTAACGGGTGAGCGCCTTGACGCTGGAGTCCCAAGGTTTGTCTTCAACTCTCGCAGGGTTGCCACCTGTGGCGACGTAGCGCGCGCCGAGCACAATGTCGGATGGATAAGTGGACGCAGGCAGGATCAATGCGATGAGCGCATCGGGATAGAGGGCTATGGGTCCCAAAAGTTCGGCGAGTTCGGCGGCGGTTCGTCGGGTCGCCGGTGGACTGTCAGCAGGTTGTTGGGCCTGAAGTGAAGTTGCCAGACAGAAGCCAAGCAGAATGTGGATGGGGATTTTCATAAGTTTGACATTAGTTGCGGATGCGATGCTGTCGCCATGGGGTCTTCACCCCAAAAAGAAGTTAGTCGAATGGACTTCTGAACGTGGGACTTGCCATTGAGCCAGTTCAAAACGGGTTTTACGCTTTTCATCGGACTGATTGACGCGCAGACCACGAGACAAATTCACGGAATCTGTATTAAAGTGCCTGTAGCCGCGCTGATCGCGCCATATCTGCGCCAGAGCACACTGTCTAGATTCGCACCTTACCTTGTTATTCAAGTCTTCAGACGTCATTGCCCCATCGGAGAAGTCGGAGCCCCGCACAGGGGCAGGGTTTCACCCCATAGCGAGCCTCATGGTTGCAGACGACCTTTTCCCATCGAAAGTGCACTATTGTGATCCAACCCCAATCTTCCTTGGAGGATACTGCTCGCTCATCCACTCCACCGTGCGCCGTCTGGCGAAAAACTGGTGAGAACGTGACGCTGGAGATTTCTGGGGATTGGCGCCAGGATGGACCGCCTGTCAACGTGACCGGCAGTGCGCCAGATCAATTCCCCACCCGCTATCAACTGGACGCCCTGGCCGGTTACGATTCAACACTGCCAGCTTTCATTTTCGCACAGCTTCGCGCGGTTGCCACCGTCGGAACGGAAAAGGCAAAACTCCCGGATCTCCTTGGCCTGCCGGACAATTTACGCGGCCTGCTGGAACTTGCGCTGGCAGTGCCGGAAGAAAGCCAGAATAAGGTCGAACCCAAGACCACTTCGGCAGTAGGAAGACTGGGCGAACATACCATGAACGTCTGGGCGAACATCATCGCGCTCGTGAATTTCACCGGGCAAACAGTTCTCTCTCTTGTTCGACTCTTCACCGGGCGCGCTCGATTTCGTTCAGCGGACTTCTGGATGACACTGCAGCAATGCGGAGCGCAGGCTCTGCCGATCGTTTCGCTCATCAGCTTTTTGATCGGGCTCATCTTTGCCTTTGTCGGCAATGTGCAACTCACGAACTTCGGGGCGAATATCTTTGTCGCTGATCTCGTCGGCATTGCCATGGTTCGCGAAATGGGCGTGGTCATGACAGCCATCATCATGAGTGGCCGCACGGGCGCTGCGTTTGCCGCTCACATCGGCAGCATGAAGGCCAATGAGGAAATCGATGCTCTGCGCACTTTTGGTTTTAATCCGTTCGATTTCCTCGTGCTGCCACGTCTGATCGCACTGGTGTTGATGATGCCGCTGCTCACGGTTTACGCGAATGTTGTTGGCATCCTCGGCGGCATGGTGGTGGGATCATTTGTCGGCATTCCGGTGGAGCTATATTGGAACGAGACAATTGCCGCGGTGAATCTGACGACCGCTTCGCTCGGTGTCTTCAAGAGCGTCTTCTTTGGCGCCGCCATCGCCATCAGCGGCTGCATGATGGGCATGAAGGCCGGCAATTCTTCCGCAGCCGTTGGCGAGGCCACCACACGCGCGGTGGTCACTGCGATCACCGCCGTGATCGTGCTGGATTCTGTCTTCGCCGTCATCTTCACCCTGCTCGATATCTGATCATGGCTGCCAAAATCACCGTGCACGGTCTCACGATGTCCTATGGAGCATTGGAGGTGATGCACGACCTCGAATTCGAAATTCAAGACAAGGATATTTTTGTCATCATGGGCGGCAGCGGTTGTGGCAAGAGCACGCTGCTGCGCCATCTCGTCGGTCTGATGGAACCCACCAAAGGCTCCATCCTCTACGGCGACAAAGACTTCACGGCCACCGATCCGGCCGATCGCGGCCCCTTCATCCGGCGCTTCGGTGTCATGTATCAGTCAGGCGCGCTCTGGTCGTCGCTCACCTTAGGCGAGAACATTTCCATGCCCCTAGAGGAAGCTGGCATAGTGTCGCCGAAGACCGTGAAAGATCTCGTGGCCTACAAGCTCTCACTCGTCGGTCTTTCCGGCTATGAAGATTACTATCCGGCGCAGATCAGCGGCGGCATGAAGAAACGCGCCGGACTCGCACGGGCCCTGTCGCTTGACCCCGACATTCTCTTTCTTGATGAACCGGGAGCCGGGCTCGACCCTCTCAGTTCACGACGGCTCGACGATCTCATCCTCCGCCTACGCGACAGCCAGGGCTGCACCGTCGTCATGGTCACGCATGAGCTGGCCAGCATTTTCAGCATCGCCAACACCGCGCTCTTTCTCGACACCGCCACCCGCACCCAGGGTGCCGTGGGAAATCCCGCCGACCTCCGCGATCATTCGGACAATCCCACTGTGCGCCTCTTTCTCAATCGCGGAGAAACTCCCGCCAAATCATCATGAGCAAAAAAGCCAGTCCCACCCTCATCGGCGTCTTCACTCTGGCCGGCCTGCTCATCGGTGCAGGCGCGCTGGTGCTATTCGGCGCGGGCAAGTTTTTCCAGAAATCGAGTTGCATCGTCCTCTATTTCGAAAAGAGCGCCTACGGTTTGCTCGTCGGATCGGAGGTTCGATTGCGGCAACATCGATTTTGTCACCGAAGAAGGCGTGAAGAAAGCCGTTGCCGATGGTCTGCGCGCCCGCATGAAACAGCAGAGCCTGCTTACCGGACAGCTTTACATCGAGTTCGACCTCATCCCCGATTCACCAACTTCCAATTACGAGCCTGAGGTCAAACCACCCTACCCAATCGTGCCGACGCTGGGCACGGAGCTGGACGATCTTATCAAAGGCATTGCCGATAGCCTGAAAAAGTTCAACGACCTCGATCTTGCCAGCATCCTCAAGGAATTCCGCGATGTGCTCGCCAATGCCAAGACCCAGATCGCCGCACTGAACCTTAAAGTAATCAACGACAACATTGTCGGCATCACCGCCGATGTTCGCGCCCTCACCAGCAACGAAAAACTGGCCAAAGCCATCGTCAGTCTGGACAAGGCGCTCGCTGACATCGATGAAATCACGGAGAAGGCGAAGAATGGCATCGACCCTCTCATCGAGGATTTCAAGAGAGTCATGCAACAAGCCGACGAGGGGCTGGCCAAGATCAAGGAGGCCACAACCGACATTTCTAACGTCACCAATCCCCGCGCTCCCGTGCTCATGCGCCTTCAGAATGTATTGGAAGAAGCCGAGCGTGCCTCACGCGCGATCAAAGAACTCGCTAACGATCTTAAACGAAACCCGAACGCCCTGCTGATGGGCAAAGATAAGAAACCATGAAACATTGTTTACTCCTGATCAGCCTGCTGCTTGTCCTCTGTGGCTGCAGCGCGCTCCAACCCGTGAAAGACAGCGCCGTCCATCATGTCCTCGACCCACTCGTTCCTGACCGGACGCTGACAACTTCGACTCCCGCGATCGCAATCAACCGGCCCTCGATTCCGAGTTATCTCGACCACATGCAGCTCATCACCCGCTCCGAAGGCCAACTCATGATGAGCAAGCTCGACCTCTGGGCCGAGCCGCTTGATGCCGCCATCTCGCGCGTTACTGCCAGCAACCTCAGCCGTCTCACCGGCTCCATGGCGATTCGGCCCGTGGAAAACTTTACCACGCTCGATTATACCACCTTGCTCGAACTCCAGATTGCCCAGTTTGAACCGGACGCCTCGCAGCAGATGATCTTCCAAGGCACGTGGAAACTCCAGCCCGTGAGCGGAGAAGAAACCAGTGCGCACTTTTTCCGCATCGTCGTCCCGATCCCTTCCAACCCGTCTCCCATGATGGCCCGTGTCAGCGCCATGAATCAAGCTCTTGAACAACTCGCGCGTGAAATTTCCGGCAAACGGCAGGAAAACTGATGCAGCCAAACCAGCCTATTTTTTTTGAAAGACCAGCGCGGCACGTCGGCTTACAACTTTGTATTTCTCAAGCGCTGCGCATTGGTGATGACTGAAACGGAACCACCGGCGAACGCTGTCGTTGTTAAATTTCTTCCATGACCTCGTTTTACGGAGCGGCGCGCAAGAAATGTTTAAATGCTAGGACCGACCCGAATGGATCCCAACCTCAAACCTGTTTTAGACTTCCGCCCTTGCTACTAGCGGCGGATGTGCTTTACGTTGTGCAAGAATGAAACCAAAAGCATGAAGGCAATATTTCTATTACTGGCATTTATGGCCACAGTCGTGAATCTGCAAGCATCCTACTCCGAAGTGTGGACTATCGAAGGCAAAGTCAGTCGCGTTTACACTGAAGAAGAAAAAGCTAAGCTTATAAAAGAACACCCTGAGATTAGCGTCGTCGGCAAAAACAATATTGGACTCCAAATCACGGTGACCAATTGCGTTCAGGTAGGGGGACACCGCGGGACAGAATGCCGTAAAGGCATGACGCAGGAGATCGTATTGAGCTACGATCCTGAATTGATCAAATTTGCCCCTGCACAGCATATGCTGCTAAAGATCCGCTATACCTATTCCGACAATGCAGTTCCGGCTGGGCATCAATCACGATTACATGAATGGCAGTTAATCGAAGTTTTGCCTGCATCGACAAAATAAGAGGCACAACAAGCCGCGCCGTGACAACCCTACCAGCCGTTCTGTTGATATGTTTTCCCGTAACTACAACCCTCACCCTGTGATCGACGTGCGCCCTCGCTGGTAGCGGTGTGTGCGCCTTGACGTCGTGCAGAAAAAAATATGAATAACAATACCGAACAAATGATTGCAGATGCTAAAGATGTCGTCCTCAGATTCGCGGCTGCTTGGACCGAATGGGAGCTAGCCATGGCCAAAGATGTAGAAAATTCAATGGAAGATCCCGCCATGAGACAAACACGAACTAGTATTGTAGCATCCTACTGGACTCCTAAGAAGCGAGTGTATGTAGACGAATCCATGTCATATTCAATGCCGCCAAGATATTCTTATGTGATAGAGGACAATATAATCAATGCTGAATTAATTTCCGATACACGAGCTCATATCGACGCCAACGGCGACTCCAACCCCCTACAGACAAGTCACAGATTTGTAGTCATCAGGAAGAAAGATGGATGGCAGCTCGATAGCGTTAAGTGGAGAGTATCTGAAGGAGATGAATGGAAGAACGGCTTAATAGGCAACCCGTGAATGCACAACAAGTCGAGACACGGCAACCCCTATCAGCCGCCCTGTTTACATGTGCCGATGGAAAGAGTTCGCTCAAACCAGAGGTCCCAGCCAGCCGGAACGGCCAGCCGATGTCGATTGACACTCGCCCCCTCTGCCAGCTTTGCCTATAAGCGGTGCAACAGCGCAGGAGGCGTTCATGGCGGCAGAACTTT
>JANNQW010000164.1:0-3914 GCA_031400955.1 Verrucomicrobiota bacterium | reverse complement strand
ATGACCTGGCGCACCGCAGCTTCGATGGCTGCGGCTTCCTTCTCCAGACCCAGAGCAAAACGCAATAAAAGCGCCGCGGAAAGAATCTGCGCAATGGGATTGGCGATCCCCTTCCCCGCGATGTCCGGCGCAGTGCCGCCGCTCGGTTCGAAGAGACCAAAATAAAGTCCATCGCCTTTCGGCTTGCCGAGGCTGGCACTGGCCAGCATGCCAAGTGAACCAGTGATCATCGCCATTTCATCACTGAGGATGTCGCCAAACAAATTCTCGCAGAGCACCACGTCGAAGCCTTTCGGATTTTTTATAAGCTGCATGGCCGCGTTGTCCACATAGAGATGCGCCAGCTTGACGTCAGGATACTGCTTCGCGATTTCCTCGACCGTGGCGCGCCAGAGGATTCCGTTCTCCAGCACATTGGCCTTGTCGATGGAAGTGACGTGCTTGCTCCGACCTTGCGCAGCCTTGAAGGCGACGTGAGCGATGCGTTCAATCTCGCTCTTCTTATAAACCATGGTGTCCACCGCAGTCATCTCGCCGTCGATTTCCTTGCGGAACTTCGGCTGCCCAAAGTAGAGGCCGCCAGTGAGCTCGCGCACGCAGAGAACGTTGAAGCCACCTACGATGATCGAGTCCTTCACCGGCGAGGCGTGCGTCAGCGACGGATAACAGATCGAGGGTCGAAGATTGGCGAACAATTCAAAATGCTTTCTTAATGGCAACAGCGCGCCGCGCTCGGGCTGTTCATTCGGTGGCAGCTTCTCCCATTTCGGCCCGCCCACGCTGCCGAAGAGAATGGCGTCGCTCTGCGCGCAGGCTGAAACCGTTTCTACAGGCAAAGCCTTGCCCACCGTGTCGATGGCTGCACCGCCGACGAGCTGTTCGGTGAACTCGAACTTGAATCCAGAACCGGCTTCGATTTTGCGAAGCACCTTGAGTGCTTCCGCCATGACTTCCGGGCCGATGCCGTCACCGGCCAGAACTGCGATTTTGTAACTGTTGGGCATCGCCTCGCATAGCAAGAACAAGCGTCTCGCGCAAGGCGGAAGACAGAAAGCGGCACAGACTCGCAGCCAGCGCGCAGGCCGCCGGTCTCCAGCGAGTGGCTGAGTGCGAATTCCAAGCAACCATCATATTTGGTCAATTCATCGGACACTGCCTCATTCCAGCCGCTGTCTGGCTGGCGGGTCTTCCATAGGGATTAGCAATTCCACGCGCATATTGAGATTGTGCGTCATAACATGGAATTCCCGACGCCTGCTCATAAATTGCTTGGCAAAGACGCGCGCCATGAGATGCTTTTCGCCAGATTACCAAACATCCAAACGCAGAGTGTCTCCCACCTTACTCCTTCACCATCTCCATGTCCGGCCATCAGGATTCGCATCACGCTGCATGGCGATTTTACTGTTCCTTGGCAGCCCGGTGATTCTCTGCGGACAATCGGCATCGTCCAGCTTTCTGCAGTCACTTGCGGGGACACCCGCCTCGAACTCACCCGCCCATCCTGCCACCAGCACGAAGAATGATTCATCGGGAACTTTTCACGCAAACGAAGGCCCGTGGGGAAAGCTCGTTTGCTTCTATATTTTTCTCGAAGCACCAATGTCCTTGCTGGAGGACATTTCCCTGCCAAACCCGAAGACGCGGTGGAGCTTCCCCAAGTCACAAGCCGCCATCCTTCCAGATCTGTTCAAGAAAGCCGGCCTGCCTGCAGCCTTCGCGAAAACCCTGCTCAATCCCAAAAGCCAGGTTCTTGAAGATGACATGGTGCATCTTTTCCCGCCCTTGGAAGATCTGGAGGCCATGACTCCCGCCATGAGGGAGGTGATTTATCCGGAGCTCGCGAAGCATCCGATCAACGAATTTCATGCCAACCCGGTCCTCATTACCACCGATACGGTTGATGAGTGGTATCAATCCAGCAAGCTGCGACCCGATCTCGTGGCAAAAATCCGCAAGATGTCCTACAAACGTGGCGAATGCATCGTCTTCAGTGATCTCGCGGCGATGATGAATCATGCCCGATCCAGTTCTGATGCCCGACTCATCTTCAAGGCTTTCACTCGCACTCGCTCGTTGATGGTGCAGCTTGAACTCAAGCAGGGCGAGGCAAACATTGAGGAGCTTCTGAACTACTGGACCACGGGTCTTCGCCTCCGGCGCAAGGACATCGAGCCGATCATGCAGTCCATCCTCGACCTCGGCGGCGTGGACCGTCTCGGCCTCGTCCACATCCTTCCGGCGCTGACACGCAAGCTGCTCTACACCTATCCCTCTCAAGACATGCTGCGGCAGGGCATACTGCCGGATTGCCATTGGACGGCGCTAAATTTTTTCAATTACACCCCGAAAGATTATCTGCTCGACTCCCGCCTGGCCACGAGCGAGGTGCTGGAGGACTTCAAGGAGATCAAGCCACCCTACATTTATGGCGACATCCTCTTTCTCATCGATAGCGAGAAAGGCAATGCCTTCCATTCCTGCGTCTATCTTGCAGACGACATCGTTTATACAAAAAACGGTCGCAATTTATTTTCGCCATGGGTGCTGATGAAAATCGAGACCCTGAAGAAAATTTACCTCTACAATGACAATGGCCGCATCCAAGGCTACCGGCACAAGGAATCTCGCAGTGGCGACCCGAACAGGCAGTAGCGTGCCCTCTTGATTTCCCGGTGCCGCCCCAAAGCTAGCTGGCCGAAACTCCAACGTCAGGTCACAGGAGTATGCGGAATAAGCACATCCGGTGACGGCGTTCGCAACTTGGCCCGCTTAACGGATTCTTTTGAAAAATATTGCTGGGAGCGGAACGGTGTGCCGCCACGTTCCATCTTCGCAGGGACGTAATTACCCTCGGCGTTCAGCACGCGGGCCTGCGTGTTATCATCAAACATGGTGCGCAGAATCTTTTCCAACCGCTGTCTGGCCAGCGGGTCTTCCACGGGAGTCAGCAATTCCACGCGCTTGCTGAGATTTCGCGTCATGAAATCGGCGCTGGCGATAAACACCTGCGGCTGGCCGCCCTGGCGAAACCAATAAATGCGGGCGTGCTCCAGGTATCGGTCGATGATGCTGATGACACGAATTTTTTCACTCACGCCTTTCAGCCCCGGTCGGAGGCAGCAGATGCCACGGACATTCAACAAGACCTTCACGCCGGCGCGCGAGGCTTCGTAGAGCGCCTCGATCATCTGCGGATCCTCCAGCGCATTCATCTTGAGCATCATCTCCGCTGCGTCGCCCTGCTTGGCGCGCTCGGTCTCGCTCTGAATCATCTCCAGCAGGCGCTCCCTCAAGCCAAACGGCGCCATGCTGATCTTCTGGAAGTGCACGAAGCGCGAGCGTCCGGTCACGGTGTTGAAGAACGACGATGCGTCAGCACCGTAGTCCGCTCGGCGGGTGAGATAGCTGATGTCCGTGTAGAGCTTCGCCGTGCTCTCGTTGTAGTTGCCGGTGCCAAAATGGATGTAGCGCGAGAGCCGGCCGGCTTCGCGACGCAGCACGAGGCAAATCTTGGCGTGACTTTTCAGGCCGTGCACTCCGTAAATGATCTGCGCGCCGGCCCTGAGCAGGTCTTCGGCGCGTTCCAGGTTGCGGGCCTCGTCCCGATGAGAGGGGGAGCGACGGCACGATGAGCGTCGAGTTGTCCTGTTGTGCGCCATACAGGCGATACGGGAACTGGTTGTCCACATGGACCTGGTAGAGCTCGGCGGTGGGCTGGTTGTAGAGCGTGGACCAGGTGCGTCCGCCATTCAGCGTCACGGTGGCGCCGCCGTCATTGGCCTGCACCATCAACTGCGGGTCGTCGGGATTGATCCAGAGGTCGTGATTGTCGCCGTGCGGGATGCTCATTGCCCGCCACGTCTTGCCGCCATCGGTGGTCTTGTGGAAGCCTTCGGCGCCAATCCAGAGCG
>JANNQW010000163.1:0-21681 GCA_031400955.1 Verrucomicrobiota bacterium | reverse complement strand
CTCGGTCGTGGTATGCGGCGTCCCGGTGGCGAGTCGTTCGCGCGGCGTCATGACTTCACTCACCGGCGTGTTCTCGTTCTCGACATACCACATGTCGCGACTGGTGACCATGCCGACCAGAATGCCATTTTTGTCCACCACCGGGAACCCGCTGACGCCACGTTCGCGCATTCGCACTGTCACATCACGCAGTGAGGTTTCCGGATGCACCGTCTGCGGGTCGAGGATCATGGTGTTCTCGGAGCGCTTCACGCGCGCCACCTGCTCGACCTGGTAGTCGATGGGACAGGCGCGATGGATGACGCCCATGCCGCCTTCGCGCGCCAAGGCGATGGCGAGATTGCTTTCCGTGACCGTGTCCATGGCCGAGGACAGCACGGGAATATTGAGACCGAGAAGCGGGGTCAACCGCGCGTTCAAGCAAACTTCCGCCGGCAGCACTGAGCTTTTGCCCGGCAGCAGCAACACATCATCAAATGATAGAGATAACGAGGGAGCGCCCATAGGCTACAGAACACACAATGGGCGTGTTGTCAGCAAGAAATTTTAGCGGCTAAGAAAAGTAATTCGCGAGCCCCTTCGCGATTATTCTCTGTTCTTTCGCTATCATTCCAAAGTCTCGCGAAGGGATTCGCGAGCTACTTTCACGCCTGCGGTCCCGGTGCGGAATCCTCATTCGCCTTTCGTCCGCTGAAGTAGCTTTTGATCTTGCTGAATAGAACCGCGCCAGCGGCAACGATTACGATCGCGAATTTTTTCAAAAACAGCAGAATGAAACCGAACTTCTTCGCAAACAGCGCCAACAGTCCGACCTTGGCTAGTGCTTTCAGACCGACCGCACCCAGGATCAAACCCGCGATGCCATAAGTCGCCACCTTGTCCCCTTTTTTCTCATCGAAGTCGGCGTAACGATGCCCCTCGTTGAACTCGACCATCGCGAGCACCTGTGGTGTGGCGGCTTCGATCTCCTTCACCTGGTCCAGTCCTCCCAGCGCATTCAGCACCAAATACCCACGGCGGCCCAAGATGCGAATGTAATAATTCACCGAATGCCGGTCGCCGCCGACCCGCTTGATGTCGAGCGCCCAGGTTAGCTTCTTGGCTTCCCTGTCATAGATCGGAGGCATCGCCCAGCCGACAATTTCCAGTTCCGAATAGCCCTGCTGTTTGCGCTGCACATTCGCTTCTTTCTGACCGTCCTGGATTTCCTTGAGCATCTTTGCCGCATCAAGCTTGTCTGCATCCTCGTCTTTGACATAGCCCTCCATTTCAAACCCCTCGACAATGACGCCCCAGAAGCTGTCGCTCTCTGCGCTCTCTGGCGGGAAAATCATGCCCAGCGTCTGCTGCCGCGGGTTGCCCCAGAGATCGGAAAGAACCTTGGTCGCATCCGCGCTATCCAGATAGCGAAAGCCGCTCTGCAGTTTGATGGTGGCCACATCCTGTTCCAGGGGAATGGATCCCTCAGTGCGCCATTTAAGACTCTCGAATATCTTTTGCCGCTCTTCATCGGTCTTGGCCGCGGAGAAACCGGCAGTGACGAGACTGAACCACACGAGTGATAACAGGAGGATGTTTGATTTCATATAATTGTCGGGTTGGAGAAATTGATGCGAGTGAAATGGAGACTCGGGAGCCAGAAAATACAAGCTTCACGTTAGATAAATTTACTATGCAAAACGTGCCAGCAGCCAGCCAGCGATGGCGATGACCGGCAACAGATAGGGCAGCGCATAGCGCCAGACGTAGGCGAGGAAGGAAGGCGTTGGCACGCCGGCCTTTTCACAAATGGATTTCACCATGAAGTTCGGACCATTTCCGATGTAACTGCCGGCCCCGAAGAACACAGCACTGAGTGAAATCGCGATCAGGAACGGCTCATGGTGCACGACGAAATGGCGGACATCAGTCACACTCATGACATCGAGTCCATGCGTTCCCATCTTCGCCGCGAGGAAAGTGAGGTAGGTCGGTGCGTTATCGAGGAACGCCGAAAGCGTGCCACAGGCGAAGTAATAGCCTAGCGGGGTGCGGAGATGGAGCGCATCGCCGCCCCCGAGCAGTTGGAGCGCCGGAATCATCGTGATGAAGATGCCGATAAAAAGCCAGCCGACCTCGGCAACGGGATGGAAATTAAAATCGTTCGCCTCATGGAATGGCTTGGGCGTGGTAAAATAGGAAATCGCCGCCGCCGCTAGCATGACCAGCGCACTGGCCGTGATGCCAAATTCATGAGTGCCAATTTTCCATTCGTGCGGCAGGAAAACCGCAGCCAGAACCGCGCCCAGCGGCAGAAGGTTGCCCAGTCCGCGGAAAGACCATTGTTCCGGCTCCTTTTCCATCGTTCGCACCGGGGCGGGTGCCCGACGGAAATTCCTGACATCGAGAATGAAGAAGATCGCCAGCAGAGTCCCTACCACCAGGAGCCAGGCTGGCCAGGCGTGCGCCAGCACCCACCAGAACGGCACGCCACGCAGGAAGCCGAGAAAGAGCGGCGGATCGCCGATGGGCGTGAGACAGCCGCCGGCATTGCTCACGATGAAGATGAAGAAGACAACATGAAATCCCGTGATGCGCACCTTGTTCATGCGGATCCACGGGCGGATCAGCAACATGGATGCGCCCGTGGTGCCGACGATATTGGCCAGCACCGCGCCAGTCAGAAGGAAGGCCACGTTCACCAGTGGCGTGGCCCCACCTCTGACGTTGATATTAATGCCCCCGGAGATGACATAAAGCGATCCGATCAGCGCCATAAAGCTGATGTATTCCTCGAGTGCGTGAACCACTGGTGCCGGCTCGGACAAGCCGAAGATGTAATAACTGCCCGTAATCGCGCCGAGCCCCACGGCGATCTTCGCATAATGCCGCTCCCAGTGATGCGCGACTAAGATCGGGAAAAGCGCGATGCACAAGAGCAGCGCGACAAAGGGTAACACCATCCAGGGATTGGGATGCGCGGAGGCGGCAAGGATCGGGATCACGTAATGCGACGGATCAGCGATATCACGCGCTGGATCAACCCATCAATTCGTCAAGCAGCCTTTTCACATACAGGCTCTGCTTTCGAACGCACGGCGGGCGCGATGCTCTTGCGGCGGCGGGTTTCCCATGCCTTTTGCGCTGAGATTTTCTTCCGTAGCTTCGGCCAGAGGTCCTCGTCAACAATGTAACCGGGGCAGCGGATCGAACCACAGCCGCAGGGGTGCTCCTGCCAGGATTCGAGATCGAAACCGTAGTTGTAGAGCAGTTCCTCGCCCGGCTGAATGTCGCGCATGGCGATGAACCAGATTTCTTTTTCATCCCAGACCTGAGCTTCCACATTCGGGTCACAGGAGTGATTCACCAGACGGGCGTCATTGTATTCAAAGTCTCCATCAATATCCAGGTCATCACTTAGAATGAAAGTATAGACACGTGCACCACCGTTGAGCTTGCTCCTCTCCAATAAGTGGTCAGAGCGACGTTCGCTTTCTTCCTTGTCGACCTTCTCACCGAGATACTCGACGATCCAGGTGTCCTTCGGGATAAATTTGCTGGCGAACAGACCCCGGCCATGAATGCCGGAGTTGCGAATTTCGTGATATTTTTTCTCAGCCATAGCAACAGTGGACGCGCATGATTGCAGGAATCATGCCGCAGTCAACCAGCAATGCCATTGTCGCGATCATTCGTGACCGCCGTTCCTCACGCCTTGCATGACGGCACTTTCACTCTTGATATCACTCCGCCAATCCACCGGTAAATCCTTCTTGGTTTCCAGGAGTATTTCCCTGATGTGCTGACGCTCAGAGGCGCCGAGGTGGGCGTAATCCTTCGATTGATTCTTCCCGGTCAACACGGCGCCGAGCTGCGAATAAACCTCATTCTTGAGCTGCGCGGGCAGCGCATTAAATGCGCTCGAGTAGATCATGTAGCTGCAGCGATATTTGAAGAGGCGGTTGAGGAGCTGGAAATCCTTGAGTGAGCGCCCGTCGGCGGTGTCCCTGCGGTTTTTCCGGAATGCGTCCTGAAAAGCCGGGGAGCCCTCAACGCCACCATCCTGCAAAGTGTATTCCTCGCAGAAGAGGAGGTGCTTCACGATCTTTTCTGCGTGACTCCGAATGACGGTCTGCGCGCTTCCCTGTGGCACATCGGTTACGGGTTCGTTGAACGCTTTTTGTAAATCGTGCTGCCGCACCATTGCTTCGCGCGAGCTTTTCGCGCCGTCGGTCAGCTTGTTGTGCATCACACACTGATGCTCCAGCACCATGAGCGATACGATGTCACTCGTATTAGTTAAGTAGGGATTGGTATCGAAGAAGCGATTGAGCGACATCACGTTGGTGCCTTTGGCGCGATCGAGCACGGGACGCTCGCCATCGACAGTAGTGATCCCGTTACCCATGTGCTGGTCATTGCCACTGCGACCGGTGACATACCATCCGCCCCAGCGCTCGCTGATCGGGCTTTCATGACCGGAGAGGAAGCTGCCGAACTGAAGGAGCGACTGGCCCTCGGCATCCACATAAAGAGATCGAACCAGCATGCCATTCACATCATGGGTGCGAGAGCTTTCATGGCAAGAGAGGCACTGATCAGAGGTGGCGAGCTCTGGCTGACCGCCCTTGGATTCAGGATGGGACATGGTGTAGAACTGCGCTCCATTCTGCGGATCAATCCCGATCAATTCAATCATCCCGCCCTGCGCCCAGCCGATGTAAGACTCCTCGTTATAAAAGACCGAACGCGGCGTCTGCGGACTGATAAGTGAATTTTGCAGGCTTGTTTTCGAGAACACCAGCACCTGCGATTCCACCGGCACGTTCAAAGCTTGCAGAACACTGCGCACCCAGTTTTTTCGGCTGCTGGCATCGATCTGCAATCGTCCGTTGTTAACCCGCTCCCACATCTTTGCAACTGGATCAGCCGAGGTCTTCCAAGGCTCAAACTTGTCGGCTGCATCTAGAGTATTCGCCGCAAGGATGATTCCAAGGACGGAAGCAAGACGAAGAAGCGACTGAATGCGAATCATGGTCAGGCGGCTCGCGGCCGCAAAAGATTGAGGATGGATTTCTTGTTCGTAGCCAAGTCAGCGAGAGTGTAGGAATCGAGCACGCCAAAGAATGCGTCTCGAGCCTCGATCAACGCGCCCATGAGGCGGCAAGCGGGCGAGAGACGGCACGCGTTATTCTTTGCGCTGAAGCATTCCACCAAGTTCATATGGGTCTCGGTCCGACGCACGACGTCACCGATACTGACATCTTCCGGGTTTCTCCCGAGATAAATACCACCGTTGCGGCCCCTCTTGTTCTCTAGGTAGCCAAGTTTTCCAAGATGATGGACGACTTTCACGAGGTGATGGTGGGAGATGCGGTAAGCCTTGGTGAGTTCCGCGAGGGTGATTTTTTCTGGCTTTCGGACAGTGGCGTAGATGAGGACACGAAGAGAATAGTCGGTGAAATGGGATAGTTCCATGTAGGTGGAGTTAAGGTATACTACGAATGCAGGTTTATTAGTCTATCGGTTCTTCACGGAACCACCCGGTCATGAAGCAGGGAACAAGCCATTTGCCTAGGTAGAACTACTCGCTGACGTCAGTTCACGACCGAAGAAGCGCAAAATCTGCACAAATCCAACAACCTGCGTGAATGCCTCAATTCATGAATTTCTTCTCCAACGCGCTCGCTGCATCGTCCTGCTCAAGGCTAGCCATTGCCGAAAAAAACGGGTTCAGGATAAGATTACTCATCGCTTATCGCAATGAGGTGGAGAAGTTGAAGAAGCTGGTGGATGGAGTGCCGAAGAATCTGCGGTGAGAAGCTGCAAAATTGGCGTTGGAAAATATCCCCTTGTCAGGATTAGACGCGGCGGATAGAAGAAATACATGAATTCCAAAACCATTCGCCTCGCCTTGCTTTTGCTGATTTTCCTCACATGCAGCGCGGCAGCTGAATCCCAGTCCGACCCGCGCCATCCCAGCAAGCGCCCACAGAGCGTTGGCCAGCAGAAAGATCCCGCTTTCTTGGGGAAAATCGAACGGGAAAAAGAATGGATCACCGTTGACAAAACTTCCTCCCAAGCGCTTCAAGCCTATTTGGATCGCAAGCCCCAAGGTAGTCGTGTTAAAGAAGCCGCCGCACTGCTGCCCGTGGCCAAAAAACTGGAAGCCATCATAGCGGGCAAGGAGCAAGCGAAGGAAGTCATCCCGTTTGCCGTCTATGGGGAGCGAATGCTCAACTGGGAAAAGAAACTCGCAGTGGCTGCCTCCTACAATGCCACCTTGCGCGTTGAAAACGAAACCGGTGCCTGCTTTACCTACCGCCAGATTGATTTCGAGGACAGATCCACTTTCACCAAGGGTGTTTACGCCCAGCTCACTTATGCCAGTTGGCCGAGAAGCTCTCATGCCGCTCCCGGCTCGATTCTTGCCTTCGACAGCGGAGGAGACCGCGCGCCCGTGAATAAGTTCCCCGTGATCGTCAGCGCCAAGTCAAATGTGGTTTACTTCGGCGTGGTCGAAAATGTCGGCTTTGTCCATCTTGCAGGACAAGGCGAAGTGATATATCCGGACGGCAAAGTGCAGACTTTACGCTGAGCAGTTGTTCATCAAAGGTATTTCCATTGGCCATGCCTAAATCTTGTGTCTGGCAATTTGTCAGTAGCAAAGGAGTCCTAGAAATTTAACAAAATGTATGCCATGAAGGAGCCCGTGGGAAAGTGTCCGTCAATGGGTTTAAACATTCTCCAACTGGCTTGTCTTTCGCCACTTTCACAAATCACATTATTCGCTTCCATCGGGCTCGCTGCATCGTCCTGCTTAATGCGAGCCATTGCCGTTCAAAGGCGGATTCGGGGTAAGTGAAGGCATCTTCCAACCAGTCGAGCTTCTTAAACCCGGAAAGAGTTCCGATTGATTCCAGTGTGTTGGCAAAAATACTCTCGTCGTCTGATTTGAACAAAAACTCACCGCCTGGCCGCAGCACCCTCTGAAGTCCGGAGAGGAATTCCGGGTCATTGACGATCCGTTTGCTCCAGTGCGATTTTTTTGGCCATGGATCGGGACATAGAAGATGAAGTCGCGAGACCGAGGCCGGAGGCAGCAGCCAGGCGATGGTATAGCTGCTCTCGAGTCGAATCACTCGGGCATTTTTGATCCTATGTCGTGCGAGGCGACGCGAGGTCTTGTCCACGCGACCGATTATGCGCTCGACACCTAGAAAATTTCGATCCGGGTGGAGTGCTGCCATCTGTTCGAGAAATAATCCATCGCCACAACCAAGATCGACCTCGAACGGCCTGTTGGGATCACTGAAAATCTCCCCGAGAGAAACCTCTTGAAAGTAGTTTTCTGGAACAAAAATGGTGTCGTGTCCCGTCATTCTGTTTACAAGACCTTGTAGTTGCTCCCGCTGGCTGGCGAACGCGCGTTTCTGCTGCTTTATGCATCCACAACCACAAGCGGCGCATCGATCCATCGATGGTGCTCCCTGATAAGGTCGGTCAGGCGCTCCACAGCCTCGTCCTCGGGGATGTTGAATTTCACCGCAGTCTTGCCAACGTAGAGATTGATCTTGCCGGGCGCGCCGCCGACGTAGCCGAAGTCGGCATCGGCCATTTCGCCAGGGCCGTTGACGATGCAGCCCATGACGGCGATGCGCACGCCCTTGAGATGGCCGGTGGCGGCGCGGATTTTTTGCGTGGTGGTTTGCAAATTGAACAAGGTGCGGCCGCAACTCGGGCACGCGACGTAGTCCGTTTTAAAAATGCGGGTGCCGGAAGCCTGGAGGATGTTGTAGCTCAGGCGCAGCGACTGGCCGGGAGCTTCCTCGCCCTGCACAATGATGGCATCGCCGATGCCATCGCAGAGAAGCGAGCCCATATTAATGGAGGCAGTGAGAAGTGAAGACAAGAAGTCGGAAGTCGGATGCCGGAGGTTGGAACTAATAACATCTTTTAAGAGAATCGGATGACGCGCATCGAGCTTCGCGGCGAGCAGGCGGAAGGCGTGGACGGGGGCGAGATCGAGACCGTCTTTCACAGTGACTGGACGCGCGATGTCGTGAGTATTGAGATCGGCTATGGCGGCATCGTCGCGCGGGTCGACGGCTACCACACCGCTGTCTTCGAGGGCGATTTCCGGCTTGAAGTCACCTAGCTTGTCGAGCTTGTGCGCGACAGCATCCCATTTAGTTCTCGAGGTAAAAACGCGAACGGTTTCTCCGCCGCCGAGCGCAACCCCATTGATCTCCAGTCGCGCAGTTTGCCGGCGCTCATAAGAAAAAGGATCCCAGGAAGGTCGCGGTGATTGCCCGGCATTTCCGCATTCTGCATTCCGCGTTCCGATTTCAGCGAGTGCTTGGGCAACAGGAATTTCAAAGACCGAGTCCTCGGTTAAACTCACTCGAATCGTGTCGCCAATCCCATCGTGCAGCAGGGAGCCGATGCCGATGGCGCTCTTGATTCGACCGTCCTCGCCATCACCCGCTTCGGTCACGCCGAGGTGAATCGGATAATTCCAGTCGCCGCCGAGTTCGTTGAGCTTAGCCACGAGCAGGCGATAGGCCTCGATCATGACCTTGGGATTGCTGGCCTTCATGGAGAAGACAAAGTTGTGGTAGTGGTGGGCGCGTGTGATACGAGCGAATTCCAGCGCGCTTTCGACCATGCCCAGCGGCGTGTCGCCGTGGCGGTTCATGATGCGGTCGCTGAGCGAACCATGATTGGTGCCGATGCGCATGGCGCGCTGCTTTTCAATGCATAGTTTCACCAGCGGCACAAAGGCCTCCTCGATGGCCGCGACTTCCTCTGCATATTCGGCGTCGGTGTATTCGCGCACAGCGAACTTCTTCTTGTCCACGAAGTTGCCGGGATTCACGCGAACTTTTTCCACCCACTTCGCCGCTTCCATGGCGGCGTCGGGCTTGAAGTGAATGTCGGCGACGAGCGGCACATCGCAACCTTGGGCCAGCAAGCCAACTTTGATGGGCTGAAGGTTTTCCGCGATAAGCCGCGTCTGGGCGGTTAGACGCACGATCTCGCAACCGGCGGCGACAAGCTCCAGCGTTTGTTTGACGCATTCATCCGTATCGCGCGTGTCACTTGTGAGCATCGACTGCACACGAATGGGATTGTTGCCGCCGATGCCGACCTTGCCAACCCTGACTTCGCGCGTTTCGCGGCGCGCGTAGTGATAAAGATCGGGGCAGTAACGGAGCGCGGAATGGACGGACATGTGGGAGAGCTAGTTCGTTGCGGGACGCTTGTCCGGTGCGAGGAACTTGCTCTCCACCTCCTCGCGGAGTGGTGGCGCGGATTTCTTGCCTATACCCATGACGTCGCCGAGATCCTTCAAGCTGACAAAGACCATGAAACCCAGGAGCATGACCACACAGGCGGTCTGGATGATTTCGAGAAGACGCATGTTGATGGGTCGCCGCCGGATCGACTCAAGAATGGCCATGGTGATGTGGCCGCCGTCGAGCACGGGAAAGGGCAGCAGATTCAAGAGCGCGAGGTTCACATTCAGCACGACACTGAACCAAAGCACCATCCGCCAGCCCTCCGAGTCCTGAAGGAGGTTGTAGTAAACATTGCCGATGCCGATGGCGCCACTCAGGTGGCTCGCACTGACATCGGATTTGCGGGAGGTGATGGCCTGGAGCGTGTCCCCGATGGTTCGCCCCGCGTCTTTGAGCAGTGATTTCGGACTGGGGTGATCCAGGGTGCGTTTGCCGCCAAGATTCCAAACGGCGACGCCGAGCATGTCGAGTCGGTTATCGACATCTTTCTTTTCGTCGTAGTTGATCCAGTCGGCCGCGCGCTTGTCGGGGAGGCGGGGCGTCACCGTGATCTGTAACGGCGCGCCGTTGCGTTCAATATCGAGTGTGAGGGGTTTGCCGACATGCGCTTCGATGATCTCCCCAAGCTGGGAACCATTGAAGATCGTCTGGCCTGCGGCCTTATGCAGAACGTCGCCTTTCTTCAAGCCTGCCTCCTCTGCCGGACTGTTCGGTTCGTCCCTCATGAAGGATGCAATCTCAAACTTCGGCAACGGGCCGATGCCCGCCCGCCGGAAAGCCGGACGGGTGAATATCCCCTGCCACCATGATTTCGGCTGCTCCAGGTCTTCCTTCGGTTTCTCGCCCTTTACGGCGATGTGCATCGGTTCCGCGACCCCGGGGCGCTGGATGAAAAAGTCAATCGTCTTACCCTGGCTGGCGACGACATGCCACGTTACGCTGTCTACAAGGCCTCTGAAGCCCCGCACCGGCTTGCCGTCAATGCTTAGGATCTCGTCGCCGGGTTTCAGGCCAGCGCGCATGGCCGGCGAATCCTTGTCCACGTAGCCGATGGTCTTGACGGTGTCGATCTCGTGCACCGGCTTGCCGAAGAACCACACCAGCACCGCGAAGAAACAGGCGAGCATGAAACTAAACAACGGCCCGGCGAAGGCCACAATGATTTTGTCGAGTTGTGAAATCGGCGGAAGTTTTTCGCGCGGCTCGTCGCTGCGACCTTCGATGGCTTCCATCGGTGCCATTTGCGGCAGGGCGACAAAGCCGCCCGCCGGGATGCTGCCGAGGCCGTACTCAACGCCGTTGATCGTCTTCTTCCAGAGCGGTTTGCCGAACCAGATGTAGAATTTCTCGACCTTCAAGCCGCGCCATCTGGCGGCGAGGAAGTGGCCCCACTCATGCACGAGGATCATGAGGTTGAAGACGAGGATGACGAGAAAAATGACGCCAATGAAGCGGATTGCGTTGAAGAAAATATCCATAGAGCGTGGAATCTAGCACCCCCCGGGGCTTGGCGCAAATGAAGCGCGGACTTCGAGCTTACTTCAGCACGCTTTCGACATCCGCCGCCTGCAGAGCCTCAGGATGGCCTTCCCATGTGATCTTTCCTCTTTTATCAACGACGATGGCGTGCGGGATCACGATAATGCCGAGTTGCCCGGCCAGACCGGCGCTGGGGTCACGCCCGATGGGGAAGTGGATCGGGATTTCCTTCACAAACTCCTTAACCGGAGCCTCGTCTTCTTTGGTAACGCCAATCATGACAAGTCCTTTGTCTTTGTAGGTTTTCCAAAGCTCGTTCAGCTGCGGGATCGAGTCGCGACACGGTTCGCACCATGTGGCCCAGAATTCGATCAGCAACGGCTTCCCGGCCAGATCTGGCTTGTCACCCACAAAATTAAGCTTCAGTTCGGGGAACTGCTGACCCACATTGTTCTTCGCGGCTTTGGCATGTAGCTGCCAGACACCGGCCGCGAATGCCACCAGAAAAATGACCGCAGGCAATTTGTTTTTCATTCGGTCTGAGAGTAATAATTCGCAGAAATTAATGCGATTCGGGAAGCGGGAATAATGTCAACGTTCGCGCCATGACTTCCTGCACGAAGGCGGTAGGCACTTTGCAGATGGGCTTCCACTGGCGTTCTCTCCAATCCAGTGATCGGACGTGATCGCAGAGCACGACACCGGAGACTGCAAGTCCTGACGGAACGACGAGTTCAAACGGATAGCCTTTCACACGGTTGCTGACGGGACAGAAAACAGCGAGGCCGGTCTTTTCATTGTAACGGGTGTGACTGAGAACAATGGCGGGACGGCGACCCGCCTGCTCGCGACCAGCTTGGGGATCGAACACCAGCCAGCCGATGCTGCCGATCTCGGGCACGGGCACGGGCGCCGTCTTCGACTTCACGGCTCCATTGCCTCCCGGCCTGCGTCGTCTCCCCAGTCGGTTGCTTCGTGAAGATTGTCGCGAGTCACCTTCGCGAGAAGTTCCTTCAAAGTGAGGCGCTTCGGGACTGGTTTCACAGTGAGGCCGGACGCGCCGACCTTCAACACCACCGGGTCGCCTTCCTGCACATGAATTTGCTTCGCGACGCCATGCGGGATGCGGAGGGCGAGGCTGTTGCCCCATTTCTGGATGGTTGCGGTCATGTTTATACAATGACGCTACACGGGACGGGTGTCAACATTGGAGATCGCGCAATCATTTCAGACTCATGCGGAGGGCCGCATGAGCCACAGGATCACGCCTCCTGCGCATTCTCCCGCACATGAACCCAGCAGTGAACATGTGGCGCGCCGCGGAAATACCAGACCATCGCCGGTCCTTCGAGCTTCCAGTTGTCCCAGACACCGTCATTGCCGATGTCGCCCCGCTTGTAGTAGGCAAGGCTGAGATTGTCGAAGCCGTTCTTCTCGATCAGCTTCATCGCCTCGTCCGAATCCTGTTTGCGGAACGGTTTGAGCAGATCGGCCAGAACCTGTCGCACGCCATCCTTTTGATCCTTGCTCAGATCAGTCATCGGGATGCCGTCGATGTCTTTGGCGCTGCCAGTGAGTTTGACGGTCTTGTTGCCCTCCTCGTCTCGATCCTTATCGCACAGGGCTTTCTCGCGCTGCTTCCCGTCGAGCATTTTGTAAACGTCGTTGGCCCGCTGCGCCTGATACCAGTAAACATTGCCGGGGTGGTCGGCAGCTTCTCTGAAGTTTTTTGCCGCATGGCCGTAGAAGATGGGACCGCCGAAGGCTGTACCCGCCACGCTGTCGCCATCGCAACGTCGCGTGCAATGGCGCCCGGTGAGCACGAACTCGAACTTGCCCGTGTCCGGTTCGCCAAAGAAAGCGATGCTGGCGCTGGGGAAGCCGCCGTCACCCCTGTTGTCGGCGTCGAACTGCTCCCAGACTTTCTTCACATATTCCTCGCTGTGCAGGTTGTGGAAGATTTCCTTGGTCATCGCGACCTGATCCGGCGTGAGAAACTCTCCGATCTTCTGCTTCGTGATGTGCCAGTTGTTGTCCACTTTGGAGCGCAGCGGATGGTCGAAGGGAAAGCAGATGCTGCTGTTCTGCTCCGGGGTGAGCGATTTGTAGAGCGTGGCGGCCAGCGTCTCAGATTTCGGCAGCGCTTTGTCTTCCGCGAACAAATCGTTTCCGATCAAGGTGCCGCCTGCGGCGGAAAGTCCCTGAAGGATGAAGCGACGGCGGTCCGTGTTGGAAAAGAATGAAGGTGTGTTCATGATGAGGTCGTTTTGAATTTTCAGTGTGATAATACTCAAACGCCGCTCGCGGGGCAAGGTTGTCGGTAATTATTCGTCATCCGCTCCAGCAGGCGGATCATACGTGCCGCAACAGGCGCGAAACAGCGTCTGCAAAACCAGCAGATTCCCCTTGAACGGACTGATCTTGGTCGGTGCGGGTGCATCTGCGGGATAGGTCCGCGTGACCGGAAGTTCCTTCAGTTTAAACCCGAGTCGTGCGGCGCGTATGGCCAGGTAATAGTGCAGTTCGTAGCGTTGGAAGACATCGCGGAAGGGTTGCACGCGCCCGTCGAGCAGGAAACGGCGACTGTAGGCGCGGAAGCCGTTGGTGGTGTCCGTGTAGCGGCGGCCCGCGGCGAGTGAAATCATTGGAGCGTGCAGCAGCAATACACCCCAGTGCCGCAGGAACGGAGTGTTCACCGCGCTGCCGCCCGGGATGTAGCGCGAGCCTTGAACGTGATCAAAGCCTTCGTCGAGGGCGGCAATAAACGAGGGCACTGCGCTCGTGTCATCCTTATCGTTGCCGTCCACGACGATGACGCCCTCGTAGCCTTCTTCCATCGACCATGCCATCGCCATGCGCATCTGCGCACTGAGCTTTCCTGGCCCAAGCTTGGTGAGGAGCGCCCGGACGTTGGAGGCTCTGAGAACTTCGTTGGGTAGCGAGCCGTCGGTGCTGCCCCCGTCGGCGAGAATGATGTCCACCTGACTCGCCAGGGGCTTCATCTTGCTGAGTTGCGCCAGGATGCGCGCGCCCTCATTGATCATGAAGACACAGAGCGCGTAACGATTCTGCTTCGGAGCAAACTCGTCCCTGCTGAATTCCGGTATCTGCCAGCCTTTTTCCATCGGGCGCGGCTTACTTTGACGATGTCACCACGTTGCGCCGGTGTTCATCCGATGGCAACGCGGGATTTTTCTTCTCTTCGGACACCAGGTAAAGTGGTCGCCCGCGTGATTCCTCCAAGATGCGGCCCACGTATTCGCTGAGGATGGCGAGAAGGGAGAAGATAAAAAAGAACATCACGCCGTGCTGCACAGAGAGCGTGGTCCAGCCGGGCGCGACATCCTTCTTGAAAAGATAGATTAGCGCCGCGTAGAACACATAGAGCACATTGAGAAAGCCGGCGAACCAGCCCACCAGCGAAACGAGACGGAGCGGCTGGCGGCTGTGCGCCACGGTGATCTCAATGGCCTCGTGCAATTCCGCGAAGAAACTCTTGCGCAGATCCTTTCCTGATCGGGCAAGCGGCGTGTAGGGGAACGCACAGCGCCGGTAGCCGACGGTGGTCGTGAGAAGGCGTAGTTGACGATAACTCTCACGAAACTGCGTGAGCGCGTTCACCATCCGGCGACTGAGCACGCGGAAATCGGTGCAGCCCGGCAGCAGCTCGGTCTTAAGAAAGCGCCTCATGTAACCGTGGAAAAAGCTTTTCAAAAGACGGCGCATGGGGCCGCCCCTGTCACCGTGCTCATCCACACCGTTGACCATGCCGTCGAGTTCCCGGCACTGGGAGATCATCTTGGGAATTAAATCGGGCGGGTCTGTTTCTGGGACTAGGATCACCACGTAATCGCCGATCGATGTCTCCAGTCCCGCGAGCACCGCCATCTCACGACCGAAATCGCGCGAGAGCAGAATCAATCGCACACACGGCACGCGACCCATAACGTCCTGGGCCGCATTGAGGGTTGCGTCGTCAGATCCGTCCGCCACGAGAATGATTTCGTGATGGGTGTAGTTTTGCGTCAACACCGCTGATGTTTCCCGCACGACATCGCCAATGATCCGCGCATCCTCATGCAGCGGCATGACGACGGAAACGAGCAGATCGGTGCGGGCCATGACGCAATCAGACAGCGGCAGCGCACTCGGTCAAGACATCAAAAATATTGTCGATCTTTGCGCCCATGACGCAGTGCAGATTTTTCATGCCACAGTCACGTTGAAAAAGAATGGGGCGGCTGTCGTCCTCCTCGCTGGCGGGAAGAACCGTCTTGATCTCCCAGAGCGAATCCTTTTGCACGCACTCACCCAGCAGCGGCAAATAGCGACGCGCATCGCTCAGCATGGAACGATAGTTTGACGGAGGGCGGTTCTCTTTTAGAAAAGGTTCCAGATTCCGGCTTGTCGTCTCCGTGTCATGCCACTCGCCGTGCGGCGTGTAACGCACGTGGCTGAGCGTGTGCAGTCCGCGTGCGGGAAAGGGCATCATCGAAAAAAACGGTCCGCACATCACGGTGATTCCCACATGCTTCAGCGGATCCGGCACCTCCACGAGCGCCATTTCCGCCAGCTCGTGTTTCAACCGGATGCGCGGCAATCCGGACGCGGCGAGCAGTTCATTGATCCGGCTGTAGGTGCAATTGAAAACCTGGTTTGCAAGCACGCTTTCGTTCGCGCCCGCATTTTCCAGCATCACTGTAATGTCGCCGTCGACTGCCGCCAGTTTTACGGCGCGAGTGTTGAGCATGACCTCGACGCCAGTTTCCGCCAGCCTTTGTTCCAGCCAATGTCGCAGCTTCAACGCGTCGAAGGCACATTCACGAACGGTGAATACCCGCTCGATGAGCGCGTCATTAAATAAAGACGTCACGCGAGCAGGCGCGGGTTCAAGGGGCGCCCCGATCCGCTTCATGAAGCTGCTAAACTGCTGGGCGGACACCTTGGAGAAGCGCCTTGCAATGGCATAGTATTTTTCAAAGTCATCCACGACACACTCGCGATACTGCTCGATCCATCGCGGGAAATTGATGCGGGACCGCAGCGCGGTGAGCACACTTCGCGGATAGTGATAGCCATGGTGGATGCGCGCTTGGTTTTTGTAGGAAGCGCGGGTCAGTAATGCGTCAGCCTCCTCACAGAGCAGGACTTTCCGCCCCTGTTCCGCAAGGGCCACGGCGACGCTGCAGCCAAAGAAACCACCGCCAATGACTACGGTCTGAAAACGAAGCGGAGCTGTCATGACGAAGCGGAAAAATACACACGCAACATTTCTTGCAATGCCTGACGAACAACAGGCAGACCATCACGAGGAGCTTTCATTTCCAGCGAAACGATGCCCGTATAACCCGCCTCCTTCAATGCCAGGGCCGCTTCTCGATGTGCCGCGCGGGCGGCATCAAAAGACGCGAGCATGGGTTCGCTCACGTGAAAGTGCCCGATCACCGGGAAAAACTCACGCACCGCGCATGCCACGTCAGTGCCATGGTGGATGAGTTCGCCCATGTCCAGATTCATCCGGATACCCGGTGACTCAATAGCCTGCACCATCGAGGCGGTCTCTGCGGCGGATTGCAGGAAGTCACAACCGTAGATATCCGGATTCGGCTCAATGCAAATCACCACACCCTGCTCCTCGGCGCGGTCACTCGCAGCACGAAAAAATTCGCGACCCCTGACAAAGGCTTCATCGATCGAAAGCGCCCCGCGCAGCCGATTCTTTGGCGATCCAAAAACAAGCACCTTGGCTCCCATCCACTTTGCCAGCCGGCAGACTTTGGCCAGGTAATCGAGGCAGGCCCTGCCTTTATCTTCTCCGAAGACCAGCAAATCAGGTTTGCCAAACAGCAAAGCCTGAAAGGCACAAATTGAAAATCCCCGCGCATGAATTCTCTCCGCGAAATCTCGAGCTTTATGTTCAGAGACAGTTGAAAGATCAGGCCAGAAGCGTGTCGGCGCGATTTCCAGATGCTTCACGCCCGCAGTTTCCAGAAGGGCGAAAGCTGCATCATCATCTGCGACGGCCCAGGCGATGTTGGAGACGGCCGGCTTCATTTGCGTGCCTGCTCTCCGCGCATGTATTCATCGATCTCGCGCAGCACGGTGGCGGCATCGTAGAGATAGCCGTCGCGCCCACCCCAGAGTGCAGCGTGCTTTGAACGGAAGTCATATCGCGCGAGTGGCCCGGCATTGCTGCCGACAACCTTGTCCGGAGCGCAAGCCTCCATGATGGCTTTGGTCTGAACCGGCTCTGTGGCCAGATTGAGCAGCCGAATCTGATGATTGACCACCTTGAGCAGATCCTCTGTCAAGTGCTTCAAGTGATAGTATTGAAAGGAGCTGAGCGGCTGAATGACATCAAGGCCGTTGTCATGCAACAAGTCGAAAATTACGTTCTTCTTCAGCCCTGCACCAAATAAACCCGGAAGACGGATGATATGATGATTCGCAAACCGTTCGCGCACGAACTCCTCGACCTTAGCGCGATGCCGACCGTAAGCGTGATTCTCCGCGGGTGGCGGAACATCCTCGGTTTCGCCATCGGGATTGGCGTAGACATCAATCGTTGAGATCATGATGAATCGCTTGGCCTCCACTGTGCTGAGTGGTGTCAGCAATCTTTCAATGCCCGCCCAGTCGGCCTCCGGTTCCTTGTTGGCCTTCCACTTCACTGCCTGCACGCCGGCGCATACAATGGTGTCGAAGCTCCGGCCGGCGATGTCCGAGATGCTTCGGCTGTTAAAACACGCAGTGTAATGACCTTGCTGCAACAGGTTTGAGCCCACGAACCCAGTGTGCCCGATAAGCGCGGTGTTGTTTCCCCAACCATTCATGACTTTGTGGTTTGATAGAGAACGATTTCACGAAGCTGGAATGTTCGCTCGCTGGTCACGCCTTCAAATTCCACTTCAATCATCTTCACGGGGAACGGAGCAGAATTAAGAGCGGGAGGAATAAAATACGCACAGAAGCTTGATCCACCGTCGGGCGGTAGAATGCGAAAGTCCGTCGACTGCCCGGATTCGCCGCGCAACACGCAGTTGATGACCGGTGGAACTTCTTTGCGGCCTTTTTGCAGGATCACACGAATCCCGTTCAGCTTGTCTGATTCAAGTTTCCGCCCTGAAACATCCAGCGTGGCCGTATAGCGGCAGATCTGACGTGACTCCCTCCATCCGAACTCCGTGAAATAAGCGCGGCCATCAGCCACGGATTTACGCGCCACGGCTCCGGCGATGTCCAGATTGTAACGAAGATACGCGGCTCCGTCGAATTCCCCGTCAACGATGGCGCCGACCACTAGATCGTCACCACGGAGCGACAGGTTCTGAAGTCGCAAGCCATCAGCCGGACCCGACCAGTGAAAAATTTCACGCATGGGATGGAGCATGGCGGCGAGTTTCTCATCACCGAGGATGGACGAAACGCACAGGCGATCATGCGCCTGGAGAACGGTTCCGCGCGCAATACATTTCCCAGGTTCGGCACCTAGACCGCATGTGAGGCCGGTGAGCTGCCGCTGGAGATCGGCGAGAGTGCGCGGTTCATCGATAAAGAGCATTACTTTGAACAACCAATTAAAACCCTGCCGTGTGTTGCGTCGTCCACCAGTGAACTCCTGGATATTCGGCACTGAATAAGCGAAACACTGGGTCTGAATTTTTCCAGGAATGCGCCCGATCCAGAAATGTCGCCGTGCCGCGCTGAAATAAGGAACATCCTGAAGCAGCGCGTCAAAGGTGACGAGCACACCACCAGCACGGGGTATCACGCGGAGATTCTGCGTGACCAGTTCCCGGATCTTCGTCTTGGATTCGGCACCGAACTGGTCGGCATCCGCCAGTCCCGCCGGACAATGATCAGACACTTGCTCCAGAGGAGTTGCTGCTGCCCTCTCAATCTTTACCGGGGACAGTTGCATCGAATGGTTCTCAATGTTGATCTCGACCGTGTTGAAAAGTCCGGGTGCGCCGGATTTCAAGGCGAGACCCTGATCACCCGTCATCGTCTGGACAGCATGAACCCGCCGCAGTTGATAGGGCCAGTGACGCGCAAGGATCGCCGGATTGTCCTGCTGGAGGTATTGTTGTAGTTTCACCTTTTGAAGCGCAGCATAATTGGCGAGCAGCAGCGCGATCATTACAATAACCGCAGTGCGGGCCTTCGGCAGCAGCTCCACGATTTGTGCCAGCACCAGCACCACGAAAGCTCCCACCACCATATTCTGCACCAGATAATAGCGTGCCGGCCAGACTGAGCTGTAGCTCTCATCACGCAAGATCAGCCACTGCCTCGACAATGCCGTGGTGGCAGCCATGCCGAACGCGGCACCTAACAATAACATCAGACCGGTAATACGTGCGCCATCAAACGGACGTCGCCGCTTCCACTCGATCACGATCCAAACACCAATGAGCAACAGGAATATGCCGAGGCAAAACAGCGTTCGCGCATCATTGAACCAGGTGTAGAAATTGAGGATCAGCGGGTAGAGAATTTGACGACCGAGAACAACCTCGACCAGTCGCGCCTTGATTTGCACGGCGTCGGCGGAGAAGTGCGCATAGGGACTGTTCCGTTGTGCGCGAACGATGGTGAAAACAGCAAACGCGACTGGAACGAGTTGAGGCAGAAGCGCCGTCAGATTCCATTTCGCCTTCGAGCCGGCGAGCACTCCGCGCACCAGCATCAGGCCGGCGATTGCCACGGTAATCATTCCCGCCAGAGGCGAAGTGGCGATGTGAAACAGCACCAGCAGCAGATAGATGACGAGCCGGCGTTTCGAGCACTCAGGGTTGATCCACAGGTCGTGATAGATGAAAAGGACGACCAGCGCGCTGAAGTAGCCGAGGTTAGTCACTTCGCCGAAGATGCGATTCTCACCGTCGAGATCCGGCATCAAGAGCATAAGCGCGCATACGAAAAAGCTGACCAAAAAACTGTGACTGTGACGAAGCACGCAGAAGATAGCGGCGAACATCGCGGCCACATAAACGCAAGCCATGTGATGCTGGATGGACGGTGTGTGGTCGAGATTGGCACCATGCAGCAGAGTATTGATCCAATCGGAGACTTGCATCACGACGAGGTTACCGAACACGCAGTAATCAGGGCGGATGGCGGTGATGGATTTTAGGAAACCCAACTGCCACATCTGTGACAGCCAGACGCCGCCCTCAGTCGTGTAGGAGCCGCGAAACCACGCTGGCAAAGCCCTTAGATAAATTGCCCCTAGAAAAACGGCAAAAACAAAAAGTAACGTGATGATGGGGCGGCAACGGGCGGGCGACATCATGGAGTTGGTGAGTCTGGAAGGCGGCGGGTGAAATTCAAGGCGTTTCCCAGCACACTGACGTATTCATCCAAGCTGAACGACGGTGGCCACTGATCAAGGCTGACTAGTCACTCGCCCCAGCCAGCGGTCGCATGGCGAAGCGAGCTTCTCTGCGAGCAGGCCGATAAACAGAGCGGTAATGGCACCGGCGTAAACGTCCATTGTGTAATGCGCGCGCAAGACCAGCACGGTGACGATCTCAAAGAGCGCGATGGCGATGGCCAGCAGTTTCAGTCCGGCTTGACCGGCGTGGGCGAGTTCAATCGCCCCATAAATCGCGAGCGCGGTGTGACCGGAGAAGAACAGATCATTGCTCACGCCGTAGGTCACGAGCAACGTGGGCACACCGGTCTCATGCCAAATCTGGCCGGGTGGGTTCGGAAGACTGGTGAATCCCTGGTTGGTTTGCCGGAGGGAGAAAATTAGAATCAATCCGAGAAACGGCCGGATGCTTTTGCCGAAGATCGTCGCGCCGATGAGGAACAAGCCGAGTGCATCAATGCACACTGAACTGGCGATGAGCAGAAAATTATTTGCTGTCGCGTGATTTTGCAGCCAGTCATTCCAGGATGCAGTCCAGTCGTGAACTGCATCGCCGATGCCGGTTGATCCTGCCACGGGTGATTTCGAACCGATGAGCAACTGCGTCCAGAACCAGAGCGCGAGACCAGCGATGATGATGACCACGCGGGTAAGACGGAGTTTATGCATGGATGGCATGAAAAGTTGCTAACTGGCACAACGTTGAGTTTACTCCACATGGTTCAGGCTATCAAATATAAATCTAAAGGCCATCAACCTTCGCGAGGGAAAATCATCTCCGATACGCGGTCAACCAGGTCCAGAAAACGTTTCTTGGATTGTTTCAGCTGCCCAGGCATGAGTTTAAACCGGTTTCAATGGCCGCTCCCCATCACTCCCGAAATCGAAGCGCGAGGCAATGTTCATGGCAATTCAAATCACGCATCGCTAACAAGTCGGCTAGCAGCAATTTTTCCAGCAACTAATTCTTGTCATTGGGACAATGCCTCGTCACTATTTCAATCATGAAAATCAAGGAGCTGGTCAAAAGAGCCCGCAAACTCGCGGAACCGTTCTGCATCACCAACGGGGACAAGTTCCGGCTCAAGGACGCCGACCCGGGTGACACACTGAATTTTAAACAGGATGACAAAGAGCGCTCGAAAGAAGCGCTGGCCATAGGCGTCGAACTCTTGTCCAAGATGCAGGACATGCTCTATGCCCAGGATAAATGGGCGGTGCTTCTCATCTTCCAGGCGATGGACGCAGCGGGCAAGGACGGTGCCATCAAGCACGTCATGTCCGGCATCAATCCGCAGGGCTGCAATGTCCATTCCTTCAAGGCACCGACGAGTGATGACCTCGACCACGACTACCTCTGGCGTTGCATGAAAGTGTTGCCGAATCGCGGCCACATCGGCATCTTCAACCGCAGCTACTACGAGGAGACGCTCGTGGTGCGCGTGCATCCGGAACTCCTCGAGAAGCAGAAGCTGCCAGGGGAACTGATCGGCAAGGACGTCTGGAACGACCGCTTTCAGGACATCCGTGCCTTCGAACGATATC
>JANNQW010000162.1:0-6436 GCA_031400955.1 Verrucomicrobiota bacterium | reverse complement strand
CATTCGCCCATGCCCCGCCCGTTGCGTCTTGAATATCCCGGTGCGCTTTACCACGTCATGGCCCGGGGCGACGGCGGGCGAAGGGTGTTCGAGTCCAAGGAGGATGCTCGGGCTTTCCTTGCGCTGCTGGAGCGCGCCTGCTGGCGCTGTGGCTGGCGCATCCATGCCGGTGGAGTAGGACGCACTGTCAGGCGAGTGATGCAGGACGGCAAACAGAGAAGTGCCCATGAAAAAACTCAACAAAGTGTTTAAATGATAGGACTGATTCTTTTTTAATGAGTGACTCTCCTAAGATTGCATTCGGCGACAGGGTTTGCGTTCGGGACACGCCTGAAGCGGTCGCGGCTGGAGTTGCGAAGTTGGAAGGCGATGTTTTTGGCTTCACCAAGCCCTCGGTCACCAGCGTGTCGGTGATTGGATCGAAGAGCGGCGACTACGCGTTGAATGTTTCGTTCGAACAAAAGAAAGGTGAGTTTTGGTTTGCGGAAGATCAGCTTGAGTTCGTGAGCCACTCAGCAGGCACGAAGATCACCGTCGGCAAGAAGAGCTTTGTTCGAAGCGAATCAGGAGAGTGGATTGGTGATCCGCCTGCCTCAGCGCCCGCTCGGCCGTGGTGGAAATTTTGGCGATGAAGAAAAAAAAGCCAACGAACATGATTATCATTGCGCGAAGCCGCAATGATAACGGTTGTTGAACGATTCGCGGTCGAGTGATCCTGGACTTATACCACGATCGGTTTAAAACAGTATCATTCATTCTGTGTGACCCGGAGGGTCGCAAGAACTTAGCCGATGGTGGCCAACCACCGGATCATGGTTGGGCCATGTGCGCTCCAGTGGAGCGCGAGAACGGTGCTCTCCTGCACGGAGACCTCCTTCTGGCGCCCCTTCAGGGCGCACAACCACTCTTCGTGGTGCTACCGGTGGTTGTCACCACCGGCTAAGTCCTCTGCCCCTTCCAGGGGGAAAAATCCGGTTTTAAACTGCTCTTGATATTACTCCTTGGGGAAAGCTTTTGCCAGCTTCGGTCTCGCTGTTTGCTAGTTACCAAAGTGGTTCGGCCTCATGCTGATAGCGATGGGTGAACGAAGTTTTGCCCGCCGCCGGACCGCTCGGAGAGCCTTCCCTGCCTTGTGGGAAGGAGCCGCCCTCGCCATTGCGGACCCTACTTCACATTGGCGGCAGCGGTTTTTTGCAACTCCGCCGCGAGTTCTTCCGTCAGCTTGCCATGATAGTTACTCTTCATTGTAGCAGGTTGATAGATCGTCTGGTAAATCACCAAAGCCGCGAGATAGGACCCGGCAAAGGTAGGATGAGAGTTATCGCCACTATGCAATTCCTTCCCCGGATGCGTTTGATAATACTTCGCCCAAGCCTCCCCTGCCCGCGCCACCGTGCTTTTGGGGCATTTATTGGCAAGTTCTTCATACGATTTGCGGTTCCGAGCCATCATGTCGTCAGGAGATTTCCCCACTGCTAGATCGGGCGCTTTTGCCTTCCAATAGTCCGCATGACGCGCCCAAGTTTGATACCACACAATGCGCGCCTGCGGGCTTTTGCGATAGATCAGCTCACACAAGGCCTTGCCACCGTCTAAAAAACTTTTGTGCATATTGTCAAATTCCTGCGCCATCGATGCCTCCTGACTTTGCCCTTGGATCACCACCACGTCCCAACCGCCTTCATCGATCAAGGCAACAGTGTTATTAAATTTCAAATGCTGCTCCAAAGTCTTTCCCCCAGGATTTGATGACTTGATCACAGGCTCGGCAACACCGGCGCTGGCAACCACTTCCTTGAAAATATTCGGCAATTGATTCACTCCCGTATAACTATTGCCGATAAACAAAATCTTTGCTGGTGCCTTTTCTGCAGCGAGAAGCGACGAACTCAGCAAAACAAATACGCAAACCCTATACACTCTTGCCGAACAAATAAGTTGAATAAAATTCATAGCGCAGAGGCTAAAAGAAAGTCATGCAAAGTCACGATAAAATTGACAGATGACATGAAAGCGAATGAGAATCGCACCTTGTGAGCGCTTCGTGCCTGGGAGAGCGTGATTTGGTAGATTCCTCAATCACCCGCACAGGGGCTGCCACCGCCGCCTGATATTTGTTGGCGACTGGACTGTCCGGATGATCGGCTGCGCGCTTTACGCTCTGCGGTCTAGCAAAGCGCATCGAATTGCCAGCAGGCGCTCAGCAAGGCGTCTCGCGGCCGCTTTCATTAACCTGATCGAGCAAAAAAGCTTTGGTAAATTTACAAGAAACCTCCACCGGCACCGTGAAGCTCTCTGCCAGATGTTCACATGCGTCTTCACAAACATACTAATTACAATCTTCTGACAAAATCATGACAACCCTTGCCGCATCTTCGATTAGGCTTTTTCCCATGAAACCATGGTTCGCATCCGTTCTGGCTCTCCTTGTTTTTCATACAGCATCCGCTCGTTCCGCGGAACCGTCCGCCGAAGGCAAAGATGACGGACAGCCCTCAAGAGAAATGCAGGTTCGCGCGGTGGTGGAGTTGAAAGACGGGTCGCGACTGGTTGGCCGGCCTTTGGAAAGATCGCTGCCGCTGTCTTTGGATTTCATGAAGGTGTCCATCCCGCTCGATAAAATCCGGTCATGTGAAATCCGCCACAAGGACGAACGGGTGGTAGTAAATTTTCTGAACGGGGACAAGCTTACTGGCGCGCTGGATTTTTCCAGATTCCAGATGGATACGGTGCTGGGCAGATTGATGCTGGAGACAGCCCAGATCGACCGGATGACGTTTTCCGCATGGCGCGAGGGCAACATGCCACCGGGCGAAGGGAATATTTCTTTTGGCGGGGTAAACTGGCAGACCTGGCGGACGCAATTCGAGATTGAGGGAGACAAACTTGTCACGCTGCCCAAAGCGCGGCCCGGATTCAATTACGGCCACTGGGGCAACGGGCGCAGCGCCACGCTGGTGACAAACATCGGCAGCACGAAGTGGAAGGACTACAGCGTGGAGTTTGAGCTGGGAATGACCGGTGTGAATCCGACGCACAATCCGCATGGTCTGCCAGCGGAATATCGTTCCGCTGGCCTGTCATTTCATGTGGCCGACTCGAAAGAGAGCTGGAACGTGAAGGGAGAAAGCTCCTATGGTTTTGGCATCGCTGCCGACGGCAGCTGGTCGCTTGCTTGCAACTACAATCACTATTCTCCGCAGGCAACCGGATGGTGCCAGCCACTCTCGGAAGGCGCGCGAACCCTGGCCAGCGGGAAGGGTTTGAAAATCGACACGGAGAAGGGAAACAAAATCCGGCTGGACGTGATCGGAACGCGAATCCAAATCTGGGTGGATGACAAGAGGATCGTGGACATACGCGATGAAAAAATGAGCGACACATTCAGCGGGCAGACCCTGGATCACGGCGGCATTGGCATCTCATGGGGTTGGGAGTGCATGGGCTGGATTCGGAATTTCTCAGTGACAGAACTGTAAGTTGATGCGGGGTAAAGACTCCGGCAAAGTGTTGGCAACGATGTGTCTCTTTGGTGTAGGTTGCCAAATATTCGCCATGTCCGACTCCCCCCGCCCGTCACGCATCCGCTGGCAAATCGGTGTGCGCATCGCCTTGCTCGGGGTCGCCTCAGTCACATGGGTGCGGTGGCGCGATGAATGGCCATTTCAAAAGCGGAATCTCATCAGCTACGAGATCGCGCTCGTCACGATCCTGGCAATGACGATCTGGTGGCTTTTCCTTTCACGCGCATCACGGCGTATTCGCCTGCGTGTTATTGCGGCCTCACTCCTTCTGTTCGTGTTTGCGGGAGCCCTGGTGCGTCTGCGGGGCATGAGCGGGGACTTGGTGCCTCTCTTTGAATGGCGATGGGCGAAGTCATTGAAGCAGCAACCCGCAGCGCAGCCAGCCACGGCAATACGCGCGACTTCACTTCCCGACTTTCCGCAGTTTCGCGGTCTAGATCGCACCGGTGTGCTGGCGGGGCCAAAGCTGGCAAGCGATTGGTCGCTTCATCCACCGCAACTGCTCTGGCGCAGGGACATCGGTGCCGGCTGGTCGGGATTTGTCATGGTGGGCGATATCTGCATCACCCAAGAGCAGCGTGATCAATCCGAATGCGTGTCTGCTTTCTCGCTGGCCACGGGTGAACCGCGCTGGGTCCATCGTGATACCGCACGTTATCAAACTTTGGTCGGCGGCGAAGGTCCGCGCGCAACGCCGACAGTGTCCGGCAATCGTGTTTTCAGTCTCGGATCCACCGGCATCTTGAACTGCCTCGACCTGACGACGGGCGACTGTGTGTGGTCGAAGGATACAGTAGCGGCAGTGAACGGCAGAGCACCGGAGTGGGGCGCGGCGAGTTCACCCTTGATCGTCGATGATCTTGTTATCGTGCATGGTGGCGAACAGGGCACACACTCCCTGGTGGCGTTTCATATGAGCGACGGCGCCATCGCCTGGAAAGCTGGCACGAAACCGAGTTACTCCACACCGGTCTTCGCGAGGCTCGCGGGCGTGCCGCAGGTCATCGCATTCAATGATCGCAGCGTGTCCGCGCACGATCCCAAGACGGGCGTTGAGCTGTGGCAGCGTCCCTTTGGCAATGGCAACGTGCTCTGCGCATCGCCGCTCATCATCGGTGACGACCAAGTGTTGTTCTCCAGCGGCTACGGCGTGGGCTCAGAACTGTTTAAACTAACGCGCGGCGCAGAAGGCCTGATGGTCGAGAGCTTGTGGCAATCGACACGCATGAAAGCGAAGTTTGCGCATCTCTTCACGAGTGATGGCTGTGTGTTCGGGCTTGATGATGGCATCCTCGCCTGCGCGGATTTGCAAGACGGATCGAGATTGTGGCGCGACGGCCGCTATGGCCATGGCCAAGGGCTCGTCGTCGGCGAACACTACCTGCTCATGGCAGAGTCCGGTGACCTCGTGCTGCTGCGCCCGACACGCGAAGCACCGAACGAGCTCGCCCGCATGACAGTCTTCCAGTCAAAGACATGGAACCCCATCGCGCTCAGCGGGGACATGCTGCTCGTGCGCAATGATCGCGAGGCTGCATGTCTGCGGCTTGAGATCGCGCACTGATTTTACCCGGAAAGGTAAGTCGATGGCTGATCGCTTATAGGCCAGGGCCTGAATACTACTCGCTTGCGTGCCCATCAATCGTTCACTCGCAATGTGACAGTTCACACCCCGCACGCTGAGTTCATCATCAGACCCTTGAACTATATACATAGTGCTTGTCCCTATGTATGGGGTGCGGAGTCGCCGGTGCGATGGATGTAAGGCGGTCCGTCCGGTTCCGCGCCCTATGCTTGTCCGGCGGGCGCACATCGCGTAGGCTCGCGCCATGTCGGAGGTCGAATCATCCAAATCTCACGCAGCGCGCTGGCTCATTGGCTGCGTGCTGGCGGTGGTGTTGTATTTAATAAGTGCGGATCCGGTTTTGGGGTTGCTCATGAAATATGAGCTTTCCTTGCCCGCCACTCAGGAGGCTCCCAGATGGCTGGGATTCGCGCATAGAGGTAGAAAGATTTTTTACACTCCGGCAGAATGGATGTGGAATCAGCCTTTCATGCATGATTTACAGTATAAGTGGACCGACTATTTGTCTGACATCGGCTGGTCTTACAAAGACGCAGAGGCATGATTGATGGCCCGCGCAGCGGGTGTGTGTAGGTGAATGCGTCGTAGCAACGGACAGATTCAATGTGTCTGTCTCTTTGCATGCTGCCGGTGCCGGTGCCGGAGATGTAAGGCGGTCCGTCCGGCTCCGCGCCGGATGCTTGTCCGGCGGGCGCACATCATGTAGGCTCGCGGGATGTCTGAAGCCTCTCCGCACAAGTCCCACGCTACGGGTTGGATCATCGGCGTCGTGCTGGTGGTGTATTTGGCGAGTTCAGCGCCGGTCCGGATTTATATTTACAATCGTAAAGGGGCCTTCCCCCAGTGGGCAGTTGCCGTATGTGCTTTTTGTAAGCCTGCAGATTATCTGCTGGATTCACCACCGCTGAAGCCTTTGAGTAAGACATGGGAGAAGTTTTGGTTGGAAATGATCACTGACCCTTTCCCTTTCGATCTTAAGTAAACTGGCTCTGTGGGAATTTGGGTGTGATTTGTTTCAAGCTGGAGCATGTCGAGCTTTCCGCAATAGAAGAGGATTCGGATGCGGAAGTTTTGGAAGTTGGGCAGTCCGCGCGCGTTGGCTTTGATGAGTTGAATGGTGGAGTTGAGCCCCTCGCTGGCGGCATTGCTGATGCGATGAGGTGTGTAGTTGAGCAGTTCCGCCTCCGCGGCGTCGAGCCAGCCAAGGGCGCGGACGACGACGGCGAGATAGTTGTGTGCTTTGGGATCGAGCGGATCCTCGTGAGTGGCGCGACTGAATGCAGAAACCGCCAGATAGGAGTCTCCCATTTCATGGCACACTAGGCCG
>JANNQW010000161.1:0-1964 GCA_031400955.1 Verrucomicrobiota bacterium | reverse complement strand
GAGCCGCAGGGATTTCAGCTTCATGGGCGGCTTCCTGATGACGGGCATCATCATGGCCTTTCTGGCCGGATTGGCGGCTATTTTCTTTGAGGTGCCGGCGCTTGCCCTCACGGTGTCCGCCGCGTTCGTGCTGCTGATGGCTGGCCTGATTCTTTACCAGACCAGCCAGATCATCCACGGCGGCGAGACCAACTACGTCATGGCGACGGTGACGCTCTACGTCTCGATCTACAACCTGTTCACCAGCTTGCTGCACCTGCTGGGCTTCGCCAATAGCAGTGAGTAAATGGCAACAGCCCGCTGCGGCAATCAGGGGCGTTTCAAAGCACAATCCGCTGGATGCACCCACGACGAGCGTAGCCACCGGCGGGGACTCTCGTGGATTTGAGTCCGAGAAGATCTCGGACATGGACCGGACGACGATTGCCTGCAAGCTGGTGGGCAAGTCTAGCGGTTGTGACGGTACAAACTACATTCAAACTGAAAATTGGGATGATCTGGCAACAGTCAGACAATGACAAATTTTACATCAAGGAAGTCGCGAATCCGGTGGTCATCATTGGGCCAGCCGCTGTCAGCACATGGAAACTGTCGGTTGAAGGATATGAATCGAAGTGCAAAGTTGACCGCATTCAGTAATTGCTGCGAACTATGAAACAGCCCCTTGTGGGGGCGGTTTCACTCGTCGGAATCAACCAGGCCCCGAATTGACGCATTCTTGCCAAAAAATCGCTTGGCTCTGAAGTCCAGGCGCTGCATTCGTTTCTTGTCAGCTTCATTCATAACCCGGACTTCGGGCACAAGAGCACTTCTCTGGAATGGCATGATGTGCACAAAAGGCATGCCCATTTTGAGTTGGTGATCCTGGTCGCCTTTGCGAAAGAACGTATTCACGTGAATGTGATGATAAACGTCCGAATCCACCACGCCGGGTACAGCAGTGAATCGTTGTTCGAAATGGTAGAACGGTTGAGAAAGAAGAACCGACCAACCGGGAGGTGTCTTCACTTTCCATGGATTGAGGAACTTAACCGAGTCTGGCAAAAAACTATCCGGCAGGGGCATGGTGTTGTACTGCATATCCTTGCTGTGCGGAGACGCTTTGGCCAGCTCGTTCGAGCCAGCGCAGTAAACAGTCTTGCCCCTGATCTGCACCAGGAAGTCGCTCCACAAAGGTATGATGTAGCCTTCTGAGAGGTAAGAGGCTATGCCGGGGCAGCGACGAATGGTCGCGTTCACATTGGACAATTTCAGCGCCTTCGAAATGCCGAAGGGAAAGCTGGAACTGCCCGGCGGCAGTTCGATGGATGGCGCCATTTTCTTGAACCATTCAGGTGGTGCTTTACTGGCAGGAACTGGTGGAAATTCCATCAATCCCTCATGGCCGGTGAAAAACTCGATCTTCGGCCGTGGCATGAAAAACTCCCCGGTGGCGGACATGTCCGAGCGTCCGGTGCTCTGGGTCAAAGCGTATCAGAAGCACTGATGCGTGGAGAAGGGCGGGGCCGACCCGCGGGTGTTCCTAGGAACTGACAACTTAACTGCGCGACGCAGAATCCGGCGCGATCCGCAGGATCGCGCTCAGGCAGCCGCCTGATTCCAGACACAGTTTTCCCGTGCTCGGAAGAGCCTCAGCGTCGGGCGGCTGATCATGTGCCGCCGGAAATCGAACGCGTTGCAGATTGCGGCGTGCGTGGTAATGCCAGTTTTTAGCGCGTCATTCGCGCCATTGGGGTCTCCGTTTGCCGTAAAATGGCTGATGCAGAGACCATGCCACAGTGGCCTGACATCGACATCGCGCCTGCCCTACGATTTCCCCGACCTCAGTCGCGCGGCGGATCGTCAACGAATTGAAAGGCATGTCGCGTGTCGTCTACGACGTCTCAGGCAAGCCGCCCGCGACGATCGAGTGGGATCAGGTGCTTTCAAGTTCAGCGGTGTCGGGCTTTTTCAGGAAATGCATT
>JANNQW010000160.1:0-3549 GCA_031400955.1 Verrucomicrobiota bacterium | reverse complement strand
GTGCTGGTTTGTTTGCACTGCCAAGTAACCACGCCTTCAGCGCCAAACGATGCCTTTTTTAACTTCGGAATCCGGGTTGAATCTACCGGACCAGCTCGATCCCGTCTCGCTCCAGGCGGATGCGGCGCTCGCTGAAGAGCGCGCCGACGGCCTGCTTGAACGATTTTTTGCTGGCGCCGAATATGTGGCGGATTTCTTCCGGCGAACTTTTATCGTGGAACTCGAGGCGGCCACCCGCAGCCTTGAGTTTCTCAATGATCTGTTCCGAAAGCGGCGCGATGCGGGTATAACCTGCAGGATCAAGAGCCAGATCAATTTTACCGTCGGGCCGGATGATGCGCACATAGCCCTTTAAGCGCTGCCCGATGCGGAGCGCCGTGCCGGTTTCAGTGCGGTAGAGCAGTCCTGAATGGGTATTCTCGATGATGGCATTGAAGCCCAGAGGAGATTCACCGGCGATGAGGAGATTAACCGGCTGCCCTTCGGTGTAATCCGCCGTCGTGAGATCGAGATGCCGGTTCAGGCGTGAAGTGGCCACGACTCTTTCGGTCCTGGTGTCGAGATAAACATAAACAATCACGCGATCCCCCACTCGGACGCGGGCTTTTTGCTCACGAATCGGCAGCAGCAAATCTTTGCCCAGTCCCCAGTTGAGAAACGCACCGATGGCTGGCTGGACGCTCACCACTTCCAGGCAGGCGAAATCACCGACCATCGCCAGCGGCGTTTCTGTGGTGGCCACCAGTCGGTCCTCCGAATCGCGATGCACGAACACCTCAACTTCAGCTCCCGAAAAACCACCGCGCGGGATATATTTACCGGGCAGCAGAATTTCTCCGTGCTCGCCGCCGTCGAGATATAACCCCGAGGGCGTCTCCCGCGTGATGCGCAGCGTGTTCCGAGTGCCGATTTGAACCATGGGCCTGCACCGTAGTGCGTGCGACAGGATTGGGGAGTGAAATCGTCTGTCTGGTGCAGCTTCACCAATTCTTCAAAGAAAGAAAATGGACAGGATTTACAAGATAAGCAGGATTGGGAGAAAGAAATTCACGACGAGAGGTCTCTCGCCCAGTGGGTGCATCTTCGAAACCCTCTTCCTGTTAATCTGGTTAATCCTGTCTAAATTCCGCCACTGCGCTTTTCGAAATGACTGCGCGATCAGAATTTGTAAGTAATGCCAAGATACGCGCCAGCTAGGGCGGCATCGAATACGAAGCCATCGCTCTCATAGTCTTCCGCGAGGTAGCGATAGCCCAGTTCCGTGGACCAGTGGCTGTTGAACTGCCAGCCCAGCGCACCGTAGGCCTGCCATGCCAGTTGGGAACCGACACCAAAACCGCCGATGTCCGCACGAGTCATGGCATAGAATTTGTCGGTGAAGTTGTAGCGTGCACGGAAACCCACGAAGGGATCCACCCAGCTCTTGGAACCGGAAGCTTCGGAAGGAATGGCTTTCTTGATGGCGCTGGCGATTTTGTTCGCGAGATTTTGTTCGGCCCGGCGAACAGCGCTTTGCAATTTCGCCCGCGCTCGCGCCTTGGCCGCAGTTACTTCGGCGGAGACTGCGGCTTTGACCCCGGTCAGCGTGATCTGTTTCTCCGCCACTTTCGCTGCGATCAGTTCACGAAGCGCGTCACTGACGGGGCCATTTGCTCCCTTGATGGCGTCAATCGCACCCGGCAAGCGGGGATATTGCACCAGGATACGGTCAACCTGAGCCTGGATGCGTGAATTTGCGCCGGCGGTGATCTTGCCACGCGCCGCTGACTTGAGTTCCGGAAGGAGTTCTGATATTTCGCGCTCCACAGCGCTGGTCACACGGTTCACTGCGGCCTCAGCCAGTTGCTGGCTCGCGAAGTCCACGCCGCTGTCATCGACATCAAAATTCATCGAGCTGCCCATGTAAAAATAGCGCGCACCGGCTAGCAGATCGAAATATCCACGCTTGCCCTTCCAGAGGCGATAAGCCACGCCGACTTCTGCCAGTGCCATTTTCATATCCACTTTTACCGAGTCGATCAGCGGGCCCGGGGTGTCGCCGTTCACGCCTAGTTTCTCATAGACACCCGCGATAAAAAAGCCCCAGCGATCGTGCTGGGCTTCCACCGCCAGGGCCGCGACCATGTCCAAGTGTGAAACAAGCTTCGTGAACGGCAGATCCACATGCACCGGGTTCAGTCCGGCGACACCGATGTCACCCTCCATGCCAGCCATCCATCCCGGAATGCCAACTGAGAATTCCCAGTCACTCTTGGCGGCTGACGGAGGACTGACGGCCAGGTCTCGGGAAATGCTGTGATCTGTTCCGGCGAAAGCATTGAGGGCGATCGTCAACGCGACGAATGCAACCATTGGGGACGTGATGAATTTCATGGGAGTGCTGGGTGCTGATGTGTCTGTCGGTTGAGGTTTTTTATCTTGAGCACGGAATTGTCAACGCCCGCTATCCGCCTGCAAGAAAGAAACAATTGTGATCCCCACCGGGCCCGCAAGACACGCGATGAGAAGCGGACTCCCGGTCATGGATCGTGCATGGGGTTATGGCATGCCTGCGAGAACGAATTCAGTAAGGGCGCGGTGGCACCACAGGGACGCCGTTCACAATCGTCGTCCGCACATACACCGTCTGGCCGTTGATGATGTAAACGTAGTAGTAGGTGCCGCCACAGTAGTAATACCGCACACCGGCATAAGTGCGCATCGCATAACCGGCAGGCAGTCCATACATGTAGCGGTGCGGGTTCCGCGGGTCAAAGGGGCCCCGGGGGTCAAACACACCGCGGGGGTCGGCGATGCCACGCGGATCAAGCACGCCGCGGGGATCAGCAATGCCGCGCGGATCACGGACGCCACGTGGGTCGGCGATGCCGCGTGGATCGGCAACGCCTCGCGGATCCAAGGCGCCGCGCGGGTCAGCAACACCACGGGGATTGGCTGGACGGTGCCTCGGGGCTGTGAAAGCGTCCGTCGTGGCAAGTGTCAGAGAGAGGAGAAAAATGAGTTGGGTGAGTTTCATGTTCGCAGTGTTCAGGTTTCGCGTTCGAATGTTCAGCGTTTGATGTTTCAATGACAGTTTCAGCGACTCTTGAGCATCTGCACTTTCTGCGAGTCTGCGGCAGCGCGTTTGGAGAACAGTGTCTCATCCACGGGAGCGTTCAGCTCCCACTTGGAGAAACGGATGTCCCAAGTTGGGCTGCCTTTGATGCCCGTGAAGGTGAGCAGGTAGCGCCGGGGCAGGCCGTCTTTTTTGCCCACCCAGAGGTCGCCGGTCATGCCGACCTGCTCGAAGTGCAGACGCTCGCATCGCGTCCAGCCAACCCGTTCTGTGCCGGCGACCCTGGCTGAGGTCACATGGAGGAAAAGCTGGCCCGCAAGATCGGCCGACAGCAGCTCTGCCACCGGCGGGCGGAAACCCAGGCGGGACTCCATCGCGTCAGCCAGCTGCTCGATTGAGCCGGCCTGGAGCGGGGCCAGGGCGTGGATCTTGGTCTCCGGGTGGATGATGCTGAGTGTTTTTCCATCGAATGCCATTTCGCGCGTTTCTGCACC
>JANNQW010000159.1:0-25139 GCA_031400955.1 Verrucomicrobiota bacterium | reverse complement strand
GTTGGGGCTCCACCCTCCCCGAGAAGAGCCATGTATTTGATGTGTTTCCTCTACCAAGGACTGCACATCATCGGAAGCGTGGTTTACAATCACACAGCCAATCTTTTTGTCTGGGCGACTTATGGTTTTTGTCTTATTCCTGGCTTGCAAGCCATTGGAAACCGGGTTGCCAGAGCGCCCGTCACGGCGCGAAATTAATGTAGTTACAGGAGTTTAGACGGAATTCACAGAATTAAGGGAATTGAGCTGCGAAGACCGTTACATCCTGTTGAACGGAGCGCGGACTTCAGTCCGTTGTCTGAACTTACCAACGGACTTTAGTCCGCAGTTGGATTGTGATTACGGACTGAAGTCCGCGCTCCTGTCCCTCAAGTGCGTGAACCACCTGATCCCCTTCACGTTCCGTGAACGAACCTGTTCCCATATCCTGCATCGTTACGGCATTCCGGCGAGTCGATGCCCTGCTCAGGACTCTCGCGGTCATTGATGCCTGTGTTCCGAGGCCTGCGGAGATTCTCGTGCATGTGGATGGCGGCGAGTTGCCCACCCGGGACGCGGTGGCAGCGCGATTCCCCAACGTGAAAATTCTTCTAAGTATGAAGAGCCTTGGGCCCGGCGGGAGCCGCAATCTCCTGCTGCAGGCAGCCGGACATGACTGGGTGGCCAACTTTGACGACGATGCCTATCCTGTGTCGCCGGACTATTTTGCACAGGTGTTGGAAATTGTCCGCGTCAATCCCGAGGTCGCGATCATCAGCGCTTCGAGCCTGCCCGAAAACTGGGAGGGTCAGTCGCCAAGACCGATCTCAGTCTATTCTGGCTATGCCTGCATCTTCAACCGCCAATGGTTTCTCCGAACCCAGGGCTTCGTGCCGCTGCCCTTCGCCTACTGCATGGAAGAAGTTGATCTCGGAGTGCGTCTGCACGTCATGGGCGGCGTGATGCTGCATGACCCGCGACTCCGGGTGATTCATGACATGGTCGTGCGATCACCGGGAAAAGTATTTCATGCTCAAGTTCTAGCTAATATCGCCTTGTTCGCTTTCCTGCGTTACCCGCCGTGGCTTCTGGGGATCGGAGTTTTTCAGGTGATGCGGCGCGTAGTGTGGCTTCTGAAAATCTGTCCGGCAGCGATCCCGGGTGGGCTCGCGATGATCCCCGTTCATCTTTTTCAACATCGCCAGTGGCGCAAGCCCGTGAGCGCCAAAAGTTTAATTTCATGGTTCAGGCTGGGAAGAAATTAGAAAAGCTGAAAGGCAAAAGGCAAAAGGCAACATTCAACATTCAACCTCTAACCCCTAACCTTCAACCCTTCAACCTTTCAACCTTTCAACCTTTCAACCCTTCTTCTTTCTTTCTTCTTTTTACTTTTCAAATTTCTGCTTTTCAAAAATGACTATCCGAAACATTTGTTACCAATAACATGAATACAATCGACCGTATATACAGGGGAATTATGAGGCGCTTTTGCGGTGCAGCTAAGATGGCTGAACTTCAAGTGCGGCGAAAAATGTCGGGAGGTACATTATGGATCGATTATAAATGGATGCGATTGCCCTTCCATGGGGACGGTGATAAACAAGAATTATATTACCATTTAGATGGTGCAGAGTGGTGGCGTAATGAGTGGCAACTGCTCGCCCCATACGTCAAGCCGGGTGCTGTCATTGTGGATGTCGGGGCAAATCTCGGGTTCTTGACAGCACTGTTCAGCAAGTTGACCGGAGCAACCGGTCAGGTGCACAGTTTCGAGCCGTCGCCAGTAATTTTTGCCAAGCTCCGGGAAGTCGTAACGATGAATGCGCTAAAGAACGTATTATTGCACAACAAGGGCTGCGGTGAACAACAGGGTTCACTCAAGCTGCACATTACGAAATCGTCTGGAAACTCTTCCCTCCGCTTGCGCCCTGAACTAGCAGCGGAAGTTCGCGATACTCAAAATGTAGAGATCGTTCGATTGGATGACTATCTGACATCAGAATTGACTCGCCTAGATTTTCTTAAAATCGATACAGAGGGTTTCGAGGATTCCGTAATAGCTGGAGCCATGAAAATACTCGACCGTTTTCGTCCCGTAATTTATCTGGAGTTGACCTCGGAGTATCTTGAGCCGTCACGTCGCGCCGTGGCGTTGCTTAAATCTCTTGGTTATTATTTCCCCGTTGAGCCCATGCTGGAACAATGCCACAACGGAGAAAATTTCATCGCGATGCCTGCGGCATAACTTGAAATGCCGCCAGCAGCTCGTCCTGACACGTGAATTCTACTCCTAAAACGATCCACATCTGGGTCCCCGGCATTCGGGATGGCTCGGGTGGGATTCAGGCGTTCTCCAGACGCTTCGTGGAGGCAGTCCACCAGCTCCATCCGCAGGCGAGATTGCGGGTGATCATTAAGAATGACACGCTTGCGCAGGACGATCCGTTGCGCGCGCTGCCTGTGACCTTCCACTCGGTCCACTCGGTGCCAGCCATGCTGCGCACCGCGGCATTGGTGGGACTCGGAATATATCTGGGCTTGAAGGATGCACCGAACCTGGTCCTGGCGACGCATGTGCACTTTCTGCCGGCCTTGATCCTGCTTCGCAGGTTAAAGGGCACGCGATGTGCCGCCGTGCTTCACGGCATTGAGGCTTGGAACTTACATGGCAGGGGGCGATTGAAGGCCTTGCGAAGCGCGGACCGGCTCATGGCCGTCAGCCATTTCACGCGCGAGCAGGTTATCAGCAAGTTCGGTGTTGATCCACGGATTGTCGATGTGGTGCCCAACACGTTCGACGCCGCCCGTTATACGCCGGGGCCTAAACCGCCGCACCTGCTGGCACGCTTCGGCCTGAGGCCGGACCAGCCGGTGCTCCTGACCGTCAGCCGGCTCGCTTTTTCGGAAAGTTACAAGGGACACCGGCAAGTGCTCTATGCCCTCCCGAAGATTCTCCAGGTGTTCCCTGATGCGCGCTACATCATCGGGGGCGTGGGGGATGATCTGGCGCGTCTTCGTGAAATGGTGCAAGTGCTGCAGTTGGACGAGCATGTAAGTTTTGCCGGCTTCGTGCCCGGCCAGCAACTGCCGGACTTCTACCAGTTATGTGATGTCTTCGTGATGCCGAGTGACAAAGAAGGGTTTGGCATCGTTTTCCTGGAGGCCATGTCGGCGGGAAAGCCGGTGATCGCGGGTAACGTTGACGGGTCGGTGGATGCTCTGGATCATGGACAACTCGGGGTGCTGGTGGATCCTTACAACCCCCACGAGATCGCCGATGCCGTCATCGACGTCCTGCTCCGCCGCCATCCCAACAAACTCATTTATGAACCGGAAAAACTGCGCGCGGCGGTCGCCGACACATTTGGTTATGAGCGCTTCCGGGACAGGCTGGAGAACGCGATGCAAAAGATGGCTGCCAGACAGCCTGCCGATCCGCCGACCGCAGGTGGCGTGCGAACGGTGCCGGTTGACGCGCCCCATCGAGCGCCGCGCATTACCGTCATCACTCAGTTGACTTCGCCGTATCAAGCAGAGCTCTTTAACCGGGTGGCTGTTCATGGCCGATGCCGGCTGGAAGTCATCTACCTCACCAGCCGGGATCGATCCCGCCAGTGGCACAGACCACGCATGGCCCATAATTATATCATCCTGGATCAGGATGACACGACTTCGCATGTCATGACCTCCTTGCACGGGTCGGATCTGGTTGTTTTCAACAACTACATCAGTGCCTTCTCCTTGCGTGCGCTGTTCGCCCGTGCCCGGACGGGCAAGCCCTGGGTGTTCTGGGGTGAACGTCCCGGCTTTCTCCAACTTGGCATCTTCGGCCGCTGGTTTCGGCGTCTCGTGCTGCGTTCCCTGAAAAATTCGTCCGCTCCGATTTGGGGCATCGGCGAATTTGGCATTGAGGGATATCGTAAAGAGTTTGGGGACCACCGGTCCTACTGGAACATCCCTTACTTTTCCGAGCTGACCCGCTTCCACAGGACAACCCCAGCAGGGGCTGCCGCGAAAAAGAAAGTCTTCCTGTTCTCAGGCTCCTTAAAAATGCGCAAGGGCGCTGACATAGTGGCCCGGGCGTTTGCGAAAGTTGCCGCGAATCGCACCGATCTCCATCTGATCATCATGGGCGAGGGGCTGTTGGAACCGCTGATGAGAAGATCTCTGTCTCCTGTCGCCGACCAGGTGACCTGGGCGGGATTCCAGGCATGGGATGCATTGCCAGACTACTTTCACCAAGCGGACATTCTCTGCGCGCCGTCTCTTCACGATGGTTGGGGCCTGGCAGTGGTCGAGGGACTGGCGGCAGGTTTGCCGGTGATCAGCACCAACCACGCTGGAGCGGCACTCGAATTTATCCGGGACGGTCAAAATGGATGGATCTGCCCGGTCAACGACGTCGATGCCGTGGAGCGGGCGATGCGAACCGCCGCGGATCTTTCGCCGGGTCAACTGGCTGTCATGTCCGCAGCCGCCAGCGCCTCGGTTGCGGAACACACCCTTGAGAAGGGCGCGCAACGGTTTCTCGAGGCTTCGCTTAACGCCATTCAAACATGGAAGAGTTAGAGTATTTTAATTGGAAGGTGGTGGCGGATGTCCCATACGCCCTCTGATTTGAACCATTTCTTGGAGTATAAATGCCAACGCGCGCTTCGGTTCCGCCGTCGCCACGCGACGAATACTCACGCACTGTCGATGACCGTGGGTTAAAACCCACGGCTACCATCCATTGTCGCTCTGCGACAACAGGCTCGAATGACCAGAAAGTCATGCGCTATCATTTTCAAGCTGGAGGCTTGAGAGAACCTAGCCGGTGGTGCAGCGCAGCGAAACCACCGGATTTGAAACTCTGTCTGATGCGCCCCGAAAAGGGGCGCGAGAAGCGGCCAAACTTCTCGCGCTCCTGCCGGAGCGCCGCATCGTGACTGCGACAGACCGGTGGTTTCGCTCGTGCCTCGCTCCACCACCGGCTATGCTCTTTGCTCCTTTCAGGAGCAGGAATCGCGATCAATTATGAAAGCCGCGAGGGGACTCGCGAACGATGGAGTCCCGCGTATTGGAGTGACAAGGAGACGGGACAGGAGTGTGCCGTCTCCTTGATGGCACGTCATCGTATGGTGCGGGACTCAATAAAACCCAACTCTAAGAACATCTTGATTTTTCAATGCATCCATGCGATGCATGTATCCATGCAAAAGCTGCAAATTCTCTTCCCTGACCCATTGTTAGATATGCTTCGCAGATTGGCAAAAGCAGAAGATTTGCCAGTAAGTGAGATCGTGCGACGAGCGGTGGATCGTGACGTGAATCAGCGGGCAGCACTGTTAATGCGTGAACGGGACAAAGTTCGAAAGTTCCCAACCTTCAACGGCGGGGCCGTGCTGGTGGGGGCGCATAAAATGAAGTCGCTAATCCATGCAGACGACGCGTGAAAAGTCTCGACACCAATATTCTGCTTTATGCAGCCAACAGTGGCACCTCTGAACATGCGAAAGCTGCTTTGATCGTAGATGACATGCTGCAAAATCCAGCTGACTGGATGATAGCCGACCAAGTGCTTTGGGAGTTCTACAAGGCATTACGCAACCCCAAGATATTGCAAAAACCACGAACGGCAGCCCAGGCAGCAGAGCAGGTTGAATTTCTCCGTGTAAAAAGTGGTGTAGCGCACTGTGCCTACAATATTGAGTCCTTTCACCCTGTGCTGCAGCAGTTGGGAAACGCGCGCTTTCCTTACCAGCGCACGCATGACGCCGTGTTGACCGTCACCTTGCGCCATCACGGCGTAAAGTGCTTCTATACGCGGAATGTAAAAGATTTCGCCGACTCGGGTTTTCAAAAACTTGTGAACCCGATTGATTGAATGTGAGCAAGCCGCATGAAAGTAGCTCGCGAGTCCCTTCGCGAGATCAATGATAAAAGCCGCGAAGGGACTCGCGGACTACCTTGTATTATTCCATGTGCGGCATAGCAGGCATTATCGGCCCTAGGTCCCAATCTGCTCGCGCGGAACTGGCGGTCACCGCCATGCTCCGGGCCTTGCGGCATCGCGGCCCGGACGATGAAGGACTCTGGCAGAGCAATAGCGGCGACGCCCGCTTTGCCCATACACGGCTCTCGATCCTCGACCTGAGCGCGGCGGGTCATCAGCCCATGTCAACAGCGGACGGCCGTTTCACGATCACCTTTAACGGCGAGATTTATAATTTTCTGACTTTGCGGACAGAACTCGAAAACCAGGGAGTCGCGCTTCGCACCCGAACGGACACCGAAGTCATCCTGCACCTCTATGCGCGTGAGGGACCGGCCTGCGTCCAGAAATTGCGCGGCATGTTCGCCTTCGCCATTTGGGATGAGCGCGAGCACTCGTGTTTCCTGGCCCGCGACCCATTCGGCATCAAGCCGCTCTACATTTCCAGAAACTCGGATGGCATGGTCTTCGCCTCCGAACTACGCGCATTGCTCGACTCCGGGCTGGTGGCGAAGACCCTCGACCCATCTGCGGTAACCGGATACTTCAAGACGGGTTCCGTTCCTGAGCCGCTGACGATGGTGAAGGAGGCGCGCTGCCTGCCAGCGGGCCACACCCTGACCTGGAAGGACGGCAAAATTTCCACCGGCCCCTACCAGTTTGTGGAGTTTCCGACGTATCTTCCGCCGGTGAAGGATCCCGTGGCCCACACGCGGGCGGCGCTGATGGATTCCGTGCGACAACACTTTGTCAGTGATGTTCCAGTCGGAATTTTTCTGAGCGGCGGGATGGATTCCACCGCATTGCTGGCCCTCGCCCGCGTCACGGGGCAACGCGATCTGCAAACTTATTCCGTCGCCTTGGAGGACGCCGGGCTTGATGAAAGCCCGGCTGCAAAACGGACTGCGGAACATTTTGGGAGCACCCATCACGAAATGCGGCTCACTTCGTCATTGGGTCGCGAGATGTTCGACAAATTTCTCTCATCGATCGATCAACCCTCGATCGACGGATTCAACACCTACGTCGTTTCCAGTCTGGCAAGGGAACGGGGGGCCAAAGTCGTTCTCTCCGGACTCGGCGGCGATGAGTTGCTGGGGGGCTACTCCTCCTTCTGGAAAATTCCCAACTTATTGAGGGCCTGCCATGCCGCCCAGGCGATCCCGTTTATCGGTGCCACGGCGTCGAAAATTCTCCAATCCCGCGTCTGGTCTCCACGACTGCGCCGACTCGGCGCCTTGTTGCAGGAACCCGTGAGTATAAGGGAAGCCTATCGCTCCTACCGGGGAATCTACCTGCTGGATGAAGCACAAAAACTCGCCATGCATGCGACCGGGGCGACTGTGGAAGAAGCGAAATACACAGGGCTGCCGGCCGTGGCCAGCGACCCGCTCAACGCGATCAGTGAACTGGAGTTGACCTGCTACATGCGCAATCAGCTCCTGCGGGACAGCGACGTCATGAGCATGGCTCACGGACTGGAATTGCGCGTGCCGCTGGTGGACAGCGTCTTGTTTAACGCCATTGCCCGGCTCCCGACCGCGGTTCGCATCCGACAGGGAAAACAGCTTTTGGCTGACGCCGTTCCGGAGATCCCGGCCTGGGTTATGGGGCAAGCCAAACGCGGATTCGTCTTTCCATTCGCCGACTGGCTGGATTCCCCCCAATGGAAGCCGGATTTCGACAGGGCATTGAAGGATATTCCAGTCCCTGCGGTTGCCTGGTATCAACGCTGGAGCGTCTTCGCCTTTAAGCATTGGTGCCACTCGGTTGGAATCAACTGAAGCGAACGCAGCATAGCTGAGGCCTGTGGTCGGCCTCCGGCCCGGAGGGAGGTCAGAGGTCAGAGGTCGGAGGTCAGAGGTCGGACTTATGAAAAGCAGAAATTGGAAAGTAGAAAGCTGAAAGTTGAAATCAGCGCCACCCTCCTCCCTCCGACTTTTGCCTTTTGCCTTTCCCTCAAATGCGCGTCCTCCCGCGTTGCAGTAGAGCTGATTTGATCTATCGTAATCTTGGTTCTGCCTGCGTTTGCGTTTCTACCAGATGTTGATAGGATAATGGCCAAGCTTCGAATGGTTTCTGTTCTTTTATCCCACTTAACCACGCCATGACCATCGTCGAAAAATCCGCGCCTCTCGAGGTTCTCGGCCTGCACGAAGGAGATGCGCTCTTAGGGTTCAACATCAAGGAGGGAAGAATCATCTTCCAAGTTGCTGTAACGGATGCTGCTCCAACACAGAAAAAGCGCGGCAGCGCCGGAGAGTGGGCCAAGCATGCGCGTGACTCCGCCAACCTTGTCGAAGGGGAGGCGCACGACGCTGCGCGCATGGCATACTATCGAAGCAAATAATAAATGTGGCTCATGCGGCCCTCCGCATGAATCAAATACCCTCGCGCATCGCGTCACATCTCGCACACAGCGCCTTGCCACTTGGCAACACCACGACACGCGACAAGAGTTCACTCAAGGTCCCTAACGACAGGAGTGTCGTCATTCCGCACGGAATCACGACACTCCTGTCGTGTCACCAAAGTAGCTCGCGAGACCCGTCGCCAGATTAATGCCGACCTCCGACTTCCGACTTCCGAATTATGAAAAGCAGAAATTGGAAAGCTGAAAGCTGAAATCAGCACCGCCCTCCTCCCTCCGACTTTTGCCTTTTGCCTTTTGCCTTTTGCCTTTCCCTCATCCTTCAACCCTTCAACTTTCTTCTCCCTTCTCCCAAATGCACGTCCTCCACGTCATTCCATCGCTCGATAAACGAGACGGTGGGCCCAGCCATGCGCTGCCGCTCATGGCGCGGAGCCTTGCCATGCAGGGCATCACTGTGGATGTAGTTGCCACCATCACGGAAGAGGATGCCAGGACTAAGGGCATTGAATTTGGAAAGCGGGTGGAGCAGGAAGGCTGCACGGTATTGTTTTTCAAGCGGCAGACGAAATTTTACAAGGCTTCGCTCCCGTTGCATGCGTGGCTCCGCAGGCATATCAAGGACTACGACCTCGTTCATATTCACGCGCTGTTCTCTTTTGCCAGCATCGCCGCCGCGCGCGTGGCTCGAGCACGCGGAGTGCCTTACATTATCCGTCCACTCGGATTGCTCAACGCCTACGGCATGCAACAACGCCGCCGCGTGGTAAAGCAATGGTCTTTTCGTTTGCTCGAAAAACCCCTGCTCGACTGCGCGGCCGCCATCCACTTCACCAGCGCCCAGGAGCGAGATGAGGCGGCATGTTTGCGAATCAAGGCGCCCGCGCAGGTCATCCCGTTGGGCATCGATCTGACACCTTTCCAGCACTTGCCGGCTGCGGAGGTTTTTCACCAGCGCTTTCCTGAAACTCGCGGAAAGGAGATCATCCTGTTTCTTTCGCGCCTGGATCCAAAAAAAGGGCTGGAGTTGCTCATGGAGGCATTTGAAACGCTTCAAGGAACGAACCCCGGCATTCATCTTGTCATCGCCGGCAGCGGGACTGGGGTATATACGGATGAACTCAGGAACCTGGCAAGGCGACTGGCCATCACAGACATAACAACATGGGCGGGACAGCTCGATGGTGAATTAAAACTCAGCGCCTTCGCGGCCGCCACCCTGTTTGTGTTGCCCTCGCATTCGGAGAACTTCGGCATCGCATTGCTGGAAGCGATGGCTGCGGGCGTGGCCTGCGTCTCCAGTGATCAGGTTGCGCTGGCACACGATGGCGCTAGTGTGAACGCGCTGTGCATGGTCAAGTGTGACGCGAATGAAATTGCCGGGGCTTTGCGGATACTTCTGCGTGATGGAACGGCGCGCAGTGAGATGGCTTCGAGCGCAAAGAAGCTCGCCCACCAGCGCTACTCTTTGACGGTGACAGGAGAAACGTTAAAAACACTCTATCTGAATCTCCTGCATCAACACCCGCTTTCACCTCCATGACTCTGCGCTGCTTCATTGATCGATATTTCATCGAGAATCCCGCGTTGCGAAGGCGCGTAACGCGGATGCTCGAAGGCGACCGTGACCGCACCGTCCAGCTCATGGGAGCCAGCCTGTGCATCAATACGGTGCGCGAACACGGCTACCTGCGCGCATCGCGCGCAGTGTCCTGGTCATCGGTTTTAAGTGATGAAGCGCCGGTGCTGCTGGCACTGGCCAGCCTGCTGCCGCATCTCGATACCATTGTCGATGCCGGTGCCAACGTCGGTCTTTTCTCCGCTTCGCTGGGTCGCCTGCAAAAAATTTATCCTCAACTGCACACCGCCGCTTTTGAGGCTGATCCGGAAACGTTCCGACGTCTGCAGATCAACGTCGATGGCCCGAACCAACAGACCTATAACGTCGCGTTATCCGACCAGGCGGGAACCCTGACTTTCATTCGTGGCGCGGTCTCACATGTGACCACGACGCAGGATCAGGCGAATGCCTACTCTCTTGGCGACCATTTTGAGATCGAATGCCGGCGCCTCGATTCCTTTGACCTGCCCGGGCGCCGCATCCTATTGAAGATCGATGTGGAAGGCCAGGAGTTGAAGGTCCTGCGGGGTGCGCAACGGTGGTTCGACGAGCGGCGCTGCGTCTGTGTTTATCTCGATGGTTTCGGAGACAGAGACGAGATTTTTCGCTTCCTGAACGATCGGGAGTTCCAACTATTCGACGGCCGCACCCTCGACCCGGCGAATGACGACACCTTCGCCTTGCTCGCCTTGCGCAAGGACTGGCTGGCTGGCATCAGGGCACCCGCACATGATTTTAAATGAAATCACCCCTTTGGTGCTGACCTTCAATGAGGCACCGAACATCGAGCGCTGTCTGAAGCGGCTCTCATGGGCTGCGCGGCTTGTGGTGTTGGACAGCAACAGCACAGATGATACGGCAGACATTGTGCGAAGGTTTTCCAATGCAAGCTTCATCAAACGTGAGTTCGACAATCACACCGCGCAGTGGAACTTCGGGGTGGATCAAATTAAGACGGAGTGGGTGCTGGCGCTGGATGCAGACTATGTCTTGGGAGATGGATTTGAGAGTGAGCTCTCACAACTTGTGCCGCCACCGGAGACAGCTGCGTATTTCGCTCGTTTTAAATACGTGATCTTTGGCAAACCCTTGAGAGGATCGTTGTATCCGCCGCGGGCCGTGTTGTTTCGCAAATCCCGCTGTCGCTATGAGCCTGATGGACACACGCAACTTTTGAAAGTCACGGGTGGGACGGGTTGTCTGCAATCAATCATCCTGCACGATGATCGCAAACCCTTGAGCCGCTGGCTGCAGTCGCAGGACAAGTATGCCCGGCTTGAAGTGGAAAAACTCCTTTCAGAACCCAGGGCGGAGTTGCGCCTTCAAGACCGTCTGCGTCTCGCACTTATTCCCGCAGTGCCGCTGACGCTGTTCTACACCCTGTTTGTCAAAGGCGCCGTGCTGGACGGCTGGCGCGGCTGGTATTACGCGTTGCAACGAACCATTGCCGAAGTGATCCTCGCGCTGCGACTGCTGGAAAAGCGCTTTGAAAGTAAAAACTCATGAACGCCGCCGGCACTGTTCTACTCGTTGTGCCCTGCTCCCGTGAAAGCGGGCGTATTGGTGGGTTTTTGCCCGGGTTATGTGAAAAGCTCGACGCGTTGGGAGGATGTCGCGTGCTGCTCGTGGAGGATGGTTCCGGCGTGGACGAGCAGCGCCGCATGAATGAAATGGCGAGCGCCTTGCAGGCGAAGCATCCGGTATTATGCGATTTACTGATGTTACAAGAAAACATCGGCAAGGGTGGGGCGGTCTATGCAGGTTGGGCGCGGCATGAGGGCGCGGAGTGGCTGGCATTCGTGGATGCGGACGGTTCCATTTCTGCGGATGAGGTCTGCCGGCTCATCAAGCTGGCCAGGGAACACGGTTCTGAACAGGGAGCCATCATTGCCTCGCGCGTGCTCATGCTGGGAAAGGATGTGCGCCGGAGCTTCTGCCGCCATCTGATCGGGCGCGTGTATGCCACACTGGTTTCCTGTATTTTGCACATTCCGGTGTATGACAGTCAGTGCGGTTGCAAGGTGGTGCCGCGCCGGGCTTTTGCTGCCGTGGACTCAAGTTTGAAAACGAGCGGATTTGCCTTCGATGTGGAACTGCTTGTGAAGCTGCTGGATTCCGGCTGCCCGGTGCGGGAGGAACCCATCGACTGGCACGACGTTCCGGGCGGCAAGGTGCGACTGCTGCGCGACTCCATTCTGATGTTCCGCGATGTGCTGCGTATCCGGCGTGAGCGAATGGAACGCGCGGAGCGATTGTGAAGATGAGTGCGAGCAATCATCCCGGAACTATCTGGCTGGTCAACCATTTCGCCCCGCCTGACCGCGCTCCTACCGCCAGGCTCCTTGGAGAACTCGCCGGTGGCTTGAAACAATTCGGCTGGCGGATCCGGTTCATCGCCTGTGCTGCCGGGTATCGTGCGGCTCCGGTCATTGGCTGGCGAAGGTTATGGCGCGACCTGAAGGCTCATATCAAACTTCTCTGGCAGACACTGACGGGCCCAAAGCCTGACATCATTATTTGTTTGAGCGATCCCCCGGCACTGGTTTTCACCATGGCTTGCGCCGCCCGCCTGCGCCGCGCAAAGCTGGTTTACTGGCCAATGGATGTGTATCCGGAAATTGCCGCGGAGTTGGGCGCGCTTTCCAGAAGCAGCGCGATCTTTCGGGTTATCAAGAGCGCCGTGGACTGGGCGCTCGCGCGGTGCGCGTCCGTCGTGTGTCTCGACAGCGACATGTGTGAAAAGCTAGTTACAGCCGGTGGCGTGCGGGGTCCGGTCATTGCGCCATGGCCTCCGTCAGAGCTTGTCATTCCTGATGCCGCTCCGGAACCTGCTTCGGACTTGATCCGCTGGACCTACTCGGGCAATCTCGGCAGGGCGCATGAATACGAGGCACTGCTGCACGCCCAACGCCTGCTGGAGAATGATGACAGACCTTTTGAACTGGTCTTTCAAGGTGGCGGGGCCGCGCGGAACGGCGCGAAACAAATGGCCGCGGAACTGGGTTTGAAAAACTGCCGCTGGCTGGACTATGCTGACGACACTGACCTCGTGTCCATCTTGCTGCAATCACACGTCTGCATCGCCACTCAACGACCTATAATGCTGGGCCTGCTCTGGCCTTCCAAACTGGCCCTGCTGGAGATGTTGCCGCGCCCGATCGTCTGGGTCGGGCCTTTGGATGGCGTGATCGCACGCCAACTTTGCAAACGACCCGGTATGAACGGAGTCTTCGATCCCGGAGATCACCGCGGACTGGCTTCATGGCTGGCACAAAACGAAAATGAGATTCGCCAAAGCGCCAGATCCATGTTTTTGGGCGGAATGGTTCAGAAACAAATTGATGATGCGCGCGCCCATGCGGTATCATCCTGGCACCAACTCTTGATCACCCTGTTGGGATAAATAGTCAGCAGTATCATTCCGCAAAAAGCTCATGCAGATCTTCCCGTCCATCTTCAATGCAGGGGTGTTTCTGGGCGCGATAGCCCTTTGTGCCACGGGCACCTGGATCGTGCTGCGCAATCGGATGCTGGTCGGAATGGACCAGCCGGATACGCGACGCAAACTTCATGCGGCTCCAACATCACGGCTCGGCGGCCTGCCCATTTTCATCACGTTGATGGCGGGCTTCGCGCTGGCGACCCTGCGATACCCGGGCTTTCTTGGTGATTGGTGGCCGGTCATTCTCACCAACACGATGATTTTTACCGTCGGCCTCATAGACGACGTCAAGCCTCTGGGTGCCAGGGTGAAATTGCTCGGTCAGATTGGCGCGGCTTGCGTTCTTTACTCACTGGATGTTTCGATTGAGGATCTGACCAATCCTTTCCGTGCCGGCGCCCATTTTCACCTCGGGGCCTGGAGCTTCCCCGTCACGGTTCTCTGGTTGGTGGCGATCCCGAATATTATCAATCTCATCGACGGCATGGATGGACTGGCGTCGGGCTTCGGCCTCCTGCTCAGCCTGACGCTGGCGTTCGTAGGTCATTTCAGCGGCAAGCCGGAAATGGTTCTGATTTCTGTCGTGATGAGCGGGGCCCTTTCCGGCTTTCTTATCTTCAACTTTCCTCCGGCCAAGATTTTTCTTGGTGACGGCGGGGCTTACCTGATCGGATTCTTCATCGCATCTTCCTCACTGCTCAGCACGGAGAAGGGCTCCATCTTGGCGGCGCTGCTGGTTGTGATCGTGGCCCTGGGCGTGCCGATTCTGGACACACTTTTTGCCATCATTCGGCGGGGACTGCGCGGCATCTCCATCTTCCATGCCGACGCTGAACACATTCACCATCGGCTGATGCTCATGGGTTTCAGCAAGGCCCGCGCGCTGGTGGCGTTGTATTCAGTAAGTCTGGTATTGAGCCTGCTCGGGATCAGCCTCCTGGCCCGACGCGGCCTGGCTGGCCCGATTGTAGCATCGGCGGTCTTTCTTCTCGCCCTATTTGCCGTCCGTTACCTTGGATACGTCAAAAGCTGGAGCAAACTCCGCGCGCAGATGGACGTGGCGCTCGCGCGGCGCCGTGACATGCTCTACACGGGTGTTTACGGACGCGCAACGGAGTGGGAGTCGGAACGTTGTGCCACGGTCGATGAGTTCACAAAAGAGCTGGCGCATGCCCTCAGTCGCTGCGGGCTCCACCTGAACGCGGTGAAGAACGCGGAACCGCTTTCGCTGCAACTGATCGATGGAACGACCTGCCTCGTTTACGGACTCGTGGAAGATGTAACGGGGCGTGAAAGATGGCTGGCCAAGGCAGATCTCTTCCTGCCTGCGCTGAACCATGCGATCAAGCGCTGGGGAAAAATTCCCGGCTTGAATGTGACGGCGACAGCATCCGCGAATCCTGACCCGAATCATGCTCCAGAGCAGCAGACGTAAGCATCGCTCGCGCCGTCACTCAAAAAAGGACGAGCCCGAGGAAAGCTCGCCTGAGGAAGACGAGCCACAGTTAACGGGGGACCATCGGTCCGTTCCGTCGCTCAAACTATGGACATCACTAGCGGTGGTGGCCGCGGGTTGCGGCCTGTCCGGCAGCAAGGCGCCGTGGGCTCTGGGAATCGTCGCGGTGCTCATCGCATTAAACCTGGCCATCGCTCCCCAGCGAGTGCCCGTTTCCAGGACCATCCTCTGGCCGCTGTTTCTTTTTGCCCTGCTCTCACTCGGCAGTTTTCTCCCGCTGGGCGAATCATCATGGCCCTGGTGGCGTCAGAGCTTCGCGAAGGACTTCGGCGTCAATCTCGGTGCTCTTCACTCACCCCAACCCTGGGTAAGCTTGGAATCATGGATCGTCATCACCATTGGATTAATTTGGTTGTGGCACTGCCTGGGCCGGGGTTTCAACGAACTGGAACGACGCTGGCTGGTGCGGATGCTTACCCTGCTGGTGGCCGTCCTCGCCGGACTGTCCGTCTGGTTCAAGCACGCAAACATCGTGGTGCCTTTCTGGCGGCATAGCGGGTGGGGGCTCGATTACTTCGGACCCTTTCTCAATCGTAACCATATCGGGTCGCTTCTGGCCATGGGCGCCGTGCTCGCTTTTGCCATGATTTACGATTCCTATCGCCGCCGCAGCCCGTGGTGGCCTGTCTACTCCCTGAGCCTGGTTCCCATTCTTTGGGCACTGCTCAGCAATACCTCGCGAGCCGGACTTGCTCTATTTTTCCTCGGCTTGATGGCATGGATGGCCTTCGCCTCCTTCAGTCGGCGCTCGGCTCAGCGTATGGGAATCGTTGCCGCCGTGTTGTTGGTGTTCATCGCCATCACGCTCATATTCGGAAGTCACATTCTGGGTCGCATGAGCGCGACCGAGGGTCACCTTCCGGGCGATATCGACTCTCGCTTCCAGCTGTGGGACTTATGCGTGGCGATGATTACCTCCGTGCCCATGCTGGGTGTGGGTCTGGGCTGCTTTGACGCCGTGTTCGTGTTCCACAAGAATTATGTCGACCCGGTAGCCCGCAACATCCATCCTGAGAGCAGCTGGCTCTGGCTCACAGCCGAAGTCGGCGTGCCAGCCATCCTGATGCTGGTCTTGGCGCTTTTCAGATACATCGCCCGGACTGGACTGTGGCGCAGCAGTCCCGGAAAAAGGGGCCTCAAGGACCAGCGAATGCGCAATGCCTGCGCCGTGGCCGCCCTCATCCTGCCGGTGCACAGTCTGGTGGACACGCCAGCCGATCAGCCTGGGCTCGTGTGCATCGCCGCTCTCCTCGCCGGTTTATCGTTGCGACCGCGCCGGGCCGCAGGCGATGAACGGTCACAGTTACCAAACATTCGACTGCTATTTTCTGGAGCCTGCTGCCTGGCGGGCGCCGTCTGGTTCGCCATCGCATTTGGATACCCCGTCCTGCCCGGCACCAGCAGTGCAAAAATGCTGCAGGATAAGGCGCGTGACTTAATTTATCGTGGTGATTTGGCCGGAGCCCAATTAGCCATGAACCGGGCGATGAACATGACCCCGCTGCAATGGAACGGTTACTTCGACCGCGGCGCACTGTCGCTCACCCGCGGACTTCCTCCCAACACGGCACTCGAGGATTTCGCCCGCACGCGCTTTCTCGAGCCAAACATAAGCCTGATCTGCCATGAGGAAGCCCTTCTTTGGCTGAAATTCTATCCAGATTACGCACCCGCAGCCTGGCGGGAAGCCATGCGCCGCTCAGGAGCAGACAGCTACTATAACTTAGCTCTGGACGGGATGCGGGCGCATCCCGAAATCCGCTCCGCCGTGCGCAATCTGGCCATCACTCCCAAGCAGAAACTAAACTACCTCAGCAACTGCAACGCGGAGCAATTCATGGATGCCCATGCGGAATCTCTCGAAATCCAGTCCTCTCTTGAACTCCTCTCGGCTTATGATCGACTCCAGTTTTTTTCAATCTGGTATCATGCAGGCGATCGCAAGGAACTCATCACCCGACTGGAGCGCGATGACGGCTGGCGCGCTGATGGTTGGCCGGTGCTGGCCAAGGACCGGGCAAGCCGAAAGGACTTCCAAGGTGCCTGCCAGCTCGCCTTGGAAAATTTACCGGTCCCCTCGAAAGCAGTCGGCACGCGGACGGACGATCTCGCTGTTCTTAGGCGCAACTTCCTCTTTCATCCGACCGATTTTAACCATGGCTTCGTCCTCTTTGAATCAGAAAGCAGCAAGGGACTCATCAGTGACGCCTTGGTCACTCTCGAAAAAATTTCCCAGCTCCCAAAAGTCCCCGATCGTGTCATCTACGAACAGGCGGCACTTTTGTCCCGCAAGGGCGATTATGAGGCCGCCTGGGGTAAAATGGACGTTTATATTTCAAAATGGCAATCAACCCTTCGTGAATCAGCAGTAGCTGTCACGGGCACCAATTTAAATATCATCAAGGCAAGCGTTACCAAATTCATCAAGGACTCATCAGCAAGGTAGCCTGCTTGTCATCCAGGAAGGGATCCAGCCAAGTCCTGTCGTTCAACCAAAACCCCGCAATGCGGGGTCTTTTTTTGCCCGGACAAATTGGGCAAGTGGTCTGGCGACATTGGAGCGGATTAACCTGAAAGGGAAAATGGACAGGATTAACAGGATATTCAGGATTGAGAGAGCGCGACTTACCATCAAGATGCCTCTCACCCAGTGGATGAATGGGGGCATCTTCGGAATACCCTCCTGTTAATCTTGTTAATCATGTCTAAACTCTGCCACTGCGTCTTCTAGGTTTAAATAAATTCGTGGCCAGATGGCGAGCGCGCTGGAGTTCTTGGAGCGCACGCGCCCCGCGTGCAGAAGTCTGCGCCCTCGCGGACTTCCTGCGGATGTCCCCTGACGATATGGCATCAAAGGTTTGCGTTTGGCCCTTCGCGAGGGCGCGTGCGCTCCAAAATTTCTCCCAAAACATAAAAAAATCGTCGTGAAAACGGCTACATAAATATTTAAAATGCTCTAACGAAAAGCGTGGATAGCCTTCACCTCAAGGAACGGCGGATTTTTTACCGCCGTCATTCCTCCCGCAAAAGCGGCAGGTATCACATGCTCATGATGTGTTCCACGTGAGAACGTGAAGCCTCCATTACACCCACTTCGCAGTTGGTTTTTGACGGCGGTATCATACCGCCGCTCCTTGAGCCTTGTTTAGGTAATGGGGACAACCAAAGATTTCTAGCCCTTCTTCACCGTGTCGATGCCGCCCTTCATGTAGAAATCGGCTTCGGGCACGTCGTCGTGTTTGCCATCGAGAATTTCCGCAAAGCCGCGAATGGTTTCCTTGACGGGAACATAGACGCCAGGGGAGCCGGTGAAGACTTCGGCAACAGCGAAGGGCTGGCTGAGGAAGCGCTGCAGTTTGCGGGCGCGATAGACGGTGACTTTGTCATCGTCGTTCAGTTCATCCATGCCGAGAATGGCGATGATGTCCTGCAAATCCTTGTAGCGTTGCAGCACGCGCTGCACGCCGCGGGCTACGCGGTAGTGTTCCTCGCCAACGATGTCGGGCGCGAGTGCTTTCGAAGTCGATGAGAGGGGGTCCACCGCAGGATAGATGCCAAGCTCCGCGAGGGAGCGCTCGAGCACGACGGTGGAGTCGAGGTGGGCGAAGGTGTTGGCTGGCGCGGGGTCGGTCAAGTCATCCGCAGGAACGTAAACGGCTTGGAACGAAGTGATGGAACCTTGCTTGGTGGAGGTGATGCGTTCCTGCATCGCGCCCATTTCAGCAGCGAGCGTGGGCTGGTAACCGACTGCGGAAGGTGTGCGGCCCAGCAGCGCGGATACTTCGGAACCGGCCTGGGAGAAACGGAAGACGTTGTCGATGAACATGAGCACGTCCTGGTTCTTCTCGTCGCGGAAGTATTCCGCCATCGAGAGAGCGGAGAGCGCCACGCGGAGACGCGCGCCGGGAGGTTCGTTCATTTGGCCGTAAACGAGCGCCACTTTGGAACCGTCTTTCAAAACGGGACGGCCTTTGTCATCTTTCTTTACGTGGCCTTTGTCATCTTTCTCGGTCGCGATGACTCCGGACTCGATCATTTCCCAATAAAGGTCATTGCCTTCACGGGTGCGCTCGCCGACACCGGCGAAGACTGAATAACCGCCGTGGCCTTTGGCGATGTTGTTGATCAGTTCCATGATGACGACGGTCTTGCCGACGCCTGCACCGCCGAACGCGCCGACCTTGCCGCCTTTGGTGAAGGGGCAGATGAGATCGATAACCTTGATGCCGGTTTCGAGAATTTGCGCGGATGGGTCCTGATCGACGAGCTTTGGCGCCGGGCGATGGATCGGGTAGCGTTTGCCGACTTTCGGTGCGGCTTGATCGTCCACGGGATCGCCGGTGACATTGAAGATGCGGCCGAGAACTTCTTCGCCGACGGGAACGGTGATGGGCGCGCCGGTGTCGGTCACTGCCAGGCCGCGTTTCAGGCCTTCAGTGGATGTCATGGCAATGCTGCGGACCCAGCCGTCGCCCATGTGGCTTTGAACTTCGCAGACGAGACGGACTTTTTTACCGTCGAGGTCGTAGTTAATTTCCAATGCGTTGTAAACCGCTGGAAGCTGACCACTGGAGGAGAAGTCAACGTCAACGACGGGACCGATGACTTGGACGATGTTGCCGATGTTGCTCATAGTGTTGAAGGGATAGGGGACAAGGGAAAAGGGAAAAGTTGCGAGTTATTCGAGCGCGAGTTTTGCGGTCGTGATTTCGAGAAGTTCGTTGGTGATGGCGGCCTGGCGGACTTTGTTGTATTCGAGCGTGAGATCCTTGATCATCTGCTTGGCGTTGTCGGTCGCGTTCTTCATGGCTACCATCCGGCTGGAGTGCTCGGACGCGCGCGCTTCCATCAGCATCTGATAGAGCGTGTTGTTAACATACTGCGGGAGGATGGCCTCAAACACCGCCGCTGCATCGGGTTCAAACGTATATTGCGGAACCTCGGTCGAAGTCTCCTCGACCTTGAGCAAATTACCCAGGCCCTCGAAAGAACGCTTGCCGCCCAGCGTCACCGGATTGACCGGCAGCAGTTGCTCGATCATGGGCATGATGGTGACCGTGTTGATGAAATTGTTGAAGGCGATCAGCACGCGCTGATATTCGCCGCTGAGAAATTTCTGCTGGAGAAATTTTCCGACCGGACGGAGCTCCGCGAACTTGGCGGGGTCGCGCACCGGGAAATCCGCGATGAGATTGCGACGCAAGCGGCCGAGCGTCTGCGCACCCTTGCGACCCACGGTGACAAAGTCCGTCTGCTGCGGGTCGAAGTTCTCACCCAGAAGTTTTTTGAAGAGATTGGTGTTCAGCGCGCCGCACAATCCTTTGTCGCTGGTGATGAGGAGCACGAGCGTCTTGGTGCCCTTGCCTTCGGTGAAGTAAGGATGCGTGCCTTCCTCGACGCCGTCGCGCAGACTGACGAGAACCTTGTTGAGCAGCTCGGCATAAGGACGGCCATTGGTGGCCTGGTCCTGCGCCTTCTTCATTTTCGCAGACGCGACGAGCTGCATGGCCTTGGTAATCTGGGCCGTGCTCTTGACCGACTTGATGCGTCGGCGGATGTCGCGTGTGGAGGGCATCTAACTAAGAAAGGATGAAAATTATTTCCAGCTAGCCTTGAAATCTTCGAGGGCAGTCTTGAGGTCGGTCTCGACGTTATCCAGCGTTTTCTCGTTGCCGAGTTTGTCCATAAGCGCCTCTTTTCGGGTCGAAAGATACTCTTCGAGTTTGCCCTGGCATTCGCGAATGCGGTCCACCGGCACGCTATCGAAGTAACCTTTCTGCATCGCATAGAGCGAGGCCACCATGATGGGCAGGCTCTTCGGCTGATACTGCTGCTGCTTGAAGAGTTCCACAATGCGCGCTCCACGATCCAGCTTCTGCTTGGTGGCGGCGTCGAGATCGGAACCGAATTGCGCGAAAGCCTGAAGCTCGCGGAACTGCGCGAGATCGAGTTTGGTGGTGCCGGAAACTTTCTTGATGGCCTTGGTCTGCGCGGCAGAACCGACGCGGGACACGGACAGGCCGACGGAGATCGCGGGGCGGATGCCTTGGTAGAACAAGTCGGTTTCGAGGAAAATCTGGCCGTCGGTGATGGAGATCACGTTCGTGGGAATGTAGGCGGAAACGTCGCCGGCTTGCGTCTCGACGATGGGCAGCGCGGTCATGGAACCGCCGCCGTAGTTTTCATTGACGCGGGCGGCACGTTCCAGCAGACGGCTGTGGAGATAGAAAACGTCCCCGGGATAAGCTTCGCGTCCCGAAGGACGCTTCAATACGAGCGAAACTTGGCGATAGGCCACGGCCTGTTTTGACAAGTCATCAAAGACGATCAGAGCGTCCTGGCCCTGATCCATGAACCATTCGCCGATGGAGCAACCGGCATAGGGCGCGAGATACTGGCTGACCGCGCTGTCGGAGGCAGAGGCATTGACGATGACGGTGTATTCCATCGCACCGGCGTCTTCGAGAATCTTGATGGTGCGCGCCACGCTGGACTGCTTCTGTCCAATGGAGACGTAGATGCAATAGATCGGCTTGTGTCCCGATAGTTTGCCCTGCTCGGCGGCTTTGTTTTGCTTGGCCTGGGAGATGATGGTGTCGATGGCGATGGTCGTCTTGCCAGTGGCGCGGTCGCCGATGATCAGCTCGCGTTGGCCGCGACCGATGGGGATCATGGCGTCGATGGACATGATGCCGGTCTGCACGGGCACCGACACGGATTTGCGGGTGATGATGCCGGGGGCGAGTTTCTCTACTGGATAGAATTGGTCAGCCTTGACCGGACCCTTGCCATCAAGGGGCTCGCCGAGGGTATTGACAACGCGACCGAGGAGGCCCTTGCCCACGGGAACGGAGAGCAGGCGGCCCGTGGTTTTGACCTCATCGCCAGCCTTGATGTTCTCACCGGAACCGAGCAGCACGCAGCCGACTTCTGTTTCTTCGAGGTTCAGGGCCAGGCCGTAAAGACCGCCGGGGAACTCGATCATTTCATTGAGCCTGGCGTCGCTCAAGCCTTCGACCTTGGCGACGCCGTCGCCGATCTCGCGCACCACGCCGACGTTGGATTTGGTGACAGAGGTTTTCAGCCCTGCGATTTCGGTTTCAATTTCCTGGAGTATGCTGCTCATGGCGTGTTCGGATGTTGGGTGAAAGCTGATTGATAAAATTTATGCAAGTGACTCGCCAAGTGCCTGCAGTTTCGCCAAGACGCTGCCGTCCCAGACGTGGCTGCCGACCTTGACCCGCATCCCGCCAATGAGGCTGGGATTGATGAAATAATTAAGCGTGAGATCTTCGCCGTATTTCTTCTGGAGATCGACGCGGAGGCGTTCGCGCATCTCGCCGGAAAGATCGGTGACACTCTCGATGACGGCGGTGCGCTTCTCCAGTTCCAGCCGTATGAGGCGCTGGAAAGAGTGGAGGATGGCCATGTAGTTGCGGGGCTTTTTCTCGCCCACCAGCTTCACCACACGCTTCACGCGCGAGGTGTGTAAACGGCCGTTCGCATCGAAGCACGCGCGGAAGAGCAGGCGTGAAGCGCGGACGGCGTCTTTGCTGATTTTCATGGCTGGAGTGGATTAACAAATAGTTGCGTTACAAGGAAACCTGCGCCGCGGTCTCGCGGTTGATGCGTTCCTGATCTTCGTTGTTGAGAACCTTGCCGGTGACGCGGGTCGTGGCATCGACGACCATGCGACCGAACTCGCGCTTGAGCTGCACGGTGAGCTGTTCCTGCTCGAGCTTCGCAGCTTCACGGGATTTGGCGATGATGCCGGTAGCCTCGGCGATGGCTTCCTGACGTTTTTTCTCGGCGAGCAAGGCGGCGCCTTCTCCGGCCTCTTTGATAAGCCGGTTGGATTCGGCGTCGGCCTTGCCGGTGATCGCTTTGGCATTTTCCTCGGCGGCGGTGAGGTCGCGCGCGATTTTTTCCAGCTTGGCCTCGCCGTCGGCGATGCGCTTGCGGCGCGCTTCCAGCATGGCCAGAACTGGACCGAACGCGTAACGGTTCAGCACGAAGTAAACCAGGCCGAAGGTAAGGACCTGCGCGATGAGCTTGGCGGGAGTCAGACCGAATTGGGAGCCGGCGTCAGCAAGGATGGGAAGCATAGGAGTGAAATTCGCGTTGAGGAATGGAATGGCGGGCCGCGCATGGGGCGCGGTCCGCCGATTGGAGGGGCGCTGATCGCTTAGTTCTGCAGCGCGAAGAACGCGATGATACCAAGGCCTTCGGCAAGCGCCATGGCGATGATGCCCATCGTGAGGATGTTGCCGAAAGCGCCAGGATTGCGGCCCACGGCTTCAGCGGACTTCGCGCCGATGATGCCGACGCCAAGTGCGGCACCGAGACCGGAAAGGCCGGCGGCGATGCTGCCGGTAATGCCTGCGGGTGCTGCGGTGGGTGCTTGAGCCGCAGCGTCAGCGGCCATTGAGATAAGTTCCATCATCATATTGTTAGTGTCGTTTTAGGTTTGTGTATTTTGGTTTGTCAGGCCCGCGCCCACGCGTTGCATGGTCTCACGGGCAGATTTTTCAGTGATGCGCCTCAGCGTGTTCGTCGTCGTGCGCCGTCGAGAGCTTGATATAGACCGCTGTCAGCAATGTAAAGACCATCGCCTGCAAGATGCCGACGAGCAGTTCCATAAAATAGAATGGCAGCGGCAACAAAACACTTCCGATGAACGAGACCACTGGCCCGGCTCCGTCGAGCATGGAACTCATGGTGTGCAGCACGCTTTCGCCCGCAAAAACGTTGCCATAGAGTCGCATGGGGAGCGTGAGATTGCGCAGGAGAATGGAGACCACCTCGACCACACCCACGAAGAAGAAGATCACGATCATCACCAGGCCCATGATGCCTTTAAGGCCGCCTTTCGGCCCGAAGGTGTGCTTAAGGAAGCCCATGACGCCCACTTCCTTCACTGTGATGTAAATCCAAAAGGCAAACACGATCAGCGCCAGGCCCAGCGTCATGTTCAAATCGGACGTGGCCGGCCGGAACAGCGGCTGATCCACTTCGTGCAACACGCCGAAGCCGCTTCCGTGGCCCCAGCCAATGGTGCCCACTCCGGGAAGGAGGCCGAACCAGTTTGAGATGAGGATGAAAATGAAAAGCGTGGTCAGTAGCGGGAATGCGCGCGGTGCGACTTTCGGGCCGACGATGCCCTCGATGCGATCGTAAAAGAACTCGATGACCAGCTCGAAGAAGTTCTGCGCCGGATGCGGCACCAGCTGCATGTTTTTCGTTGCCTTGCGGGAGATCCACAGAATCAAGCCCAGCACAATCGCCGCTACCAAGCAGGAATCCGTCAGGAAACTCAAGAAGCTGACGTTCTCAAACAATGGGCGCGCAGCCGAATGCACGTTGGCAAGCAGCGGTGAAATCATGGGAAGCGGCAGGCTGAAACTCATCATTTTGAGTGCAAAAAAGAGACCGCGCGGGGCGGAGCGGAAGTTATTAAAGCGACTGCGCCGGAAGTGGCAAGACCTATTTGTGAAATTTTTCACAAGGCCAATGGCTCCATCTGAAAAAGTGACTATTTAGGCATCTCGATATCGCCACTTGCAAGACGACGTGTCATGGGCAAAGTCCTCGTCCATCTGCGCGGGTAGCTCAGCGGTAGAGCGGCTCGTTTACACCGAGTTGGTCGGGGGTTCGATCCCCTCCCCGCGCACCACCTGCGCTAAAAACGGAGCTATCGTGCATAGACGATTCCTAAAAGCCTGATGCTAAACTGAACATGTGGGGAGTGATCTGTCACCTTCCGGGTGAGCCTTGAAGGGCACGCAAGCGCATGATTCTCAGACTGTGGCCTATCAGCTGTCAGCCATCGATTTCCTTTTTAGGATAATTCAGCTCAGTCAAGCATCACTGAAAGCTTCGGTTGGATCCATGGAGGCTGAAGAAGATTAGCCAGCCGTTGGAGTGAACGCTCCCCGTGCTCCAACTGTCTGACACTAAATCCCATGAAACCACACCGGCTCACACCTTCGGAAAAAGAAGTGAAGCGTCTCCATGCTATCGGAAAAGCACCCGACATCATCGCCATTCGTTTGGGCATGAAAATTTCTAGGGTGCTTTCAATTATTGCGGAGCCAATTATCGTCGTAGCATGACACAAGAAAGGGAGCAGGCCGAACTCGTTGAATTCGAGATTGTGCGGGGTTCGGAAGAGGCTGTGCAGAGTTCGAATGAAACCGTGCGGGTGGTTTCTCCCTGGCAGATGGTTCGCTTTGCCCT
>JANNQW010000158.1:0-27859 GCA_031400955.1 Verrucomicrobiota bacterium | reverse complement strand
TCGGTCACGACATTAAAATAAATCCTGCGAAATAACGCGGCAGCCGCTAAGCTGCCATTCTCACGTTGTGCAAAACTCTCGCCCGATACCTGTAGCTGAAGTTGAATGGAACCTGCGTCAGCCGGACGAGGTGCTGCTGCGCTCACTAGAGGCATCTGTTTCAGGCGCGACGATGCTTCCGCTGATGCGACGACTTATCGCGTTGCGGTTGGGTGAGGAAAAGCTGGAGGCTTTCCTTGATCCGAGACTAGCGGCGCTGGGCGATCCGTTTCTGCTGCCCGGTATGGAGGTCGCTGGACGTCGGATCATCGAAGCTGTGGAAAGGAAGGAGAAAGTAATTCTCTACGGCGACTACGATGTGGACGGCATCACCTCGCTGGCGCAGCTCATGATTTTGCTGCGCGCGTATGGATTGGAGCCACGCGCTTTTTTGCCGCGTCGCATGGACGAGGGTTATGGACTGAGCTTGGAGGGGCTGGCGCGCTGCTTTGAAGAATTTGGCAAGCCCGCATTGTTGATCGCGCTGGACTGCGGGACCAGCTCGGTCGCGGAAGTGGAATCGCTGGGCGCGCTGGGAGTGGACTGCGTCATTGTGGATCATCACCAGCCCGGAAACGCTTTGCCGGATTGTGTTGCCTTGGTAAATCCGAAGCTTAGCGATGGTCACGGAGATTTCTGCACGGCGGGCCTCGTTTTTAAGTTGCTCCATGCGTTGCTAAAATTACGTCAAATATCCGGCTTTGATTTACGTGAGATGCTTGACCTCGCGGCGATGGGAACAGTGGCGGATCTTGTTCCACTATGTGGAGAGAACCGTATCATTGTGAAAAAGGGGCTGGAGAAAATTGCCTCGACCCGCCGCGTCGGTCTGCGCGCACTGAAGACGGCGGCGGGGCTCGACGGACACATCGAAGCCCATCACATCGGCTTCCGGCTCGGGCCGCGATTGAATGCCTCGGGTCGGCTGGATCATGCGCAGGCGTCGCTCGATCTCCTGCTGTGCGAAGATCTCGCGGAGGCGGAGGGATACGCCGATTTGCTCAATGAACTTAATCGCGAGCGGCAGGATGTGGAGGGCCGGGCGCATGTCGAGGCTAGGGCTGACATTCTGGCCAATCCAGCGCTTGTGGAAGCATCGTGCATCGTGATGGGATCCCGCTCCTGGCATCCGGGTGTGGTGGGCATCGTGGCCTCGCGGCTCATGCGCGATTTTTATCGGCCGGCTGTGGTTATCGCCTTTGATGAAAACGGGATCGGCAAGGGCAGCGGACGCAGTGTGCCCGGCATTTCGCTGGTGGAAGCGATGGATGAATGCCGCCATCTGCTTTTGAAAGGCGGCGGTCATGCCATGGCGGCCGGGGTGTCGTTGGAGGAAAAGAATTTTGCAGCGTTTCGTGAGGCCATGGACGTCTCAGTTACCCGGCAGCTCGGGACCGGAACTCTGCAAGCCCGGGTTGAATGTGATGCTGAATGTTCGCTGGCCGATTTTGGAAAACAATTCTTCAGCGAATTTCTTCGGATGGAACCCTTCGGCATGGGAAACCCGGATCCTGTTTTTCTGCTGCGAAATGTAGAACCCGGAATGCCCGGCCAGATTCTCAAAGAAAAACATTGGAAACTTTTGCTGCGACAGAGGGGAGTCATTCATCCTGCCATCTGGTTTAACGCCCAGCTGGATAACCCGCCCCCGCCTCCGTGGGATGTGGCGGTGAAACTTCAGCGCCAGTTCTGGCGCGGCACGGAATCCTGGACTCTCTTAATTCAAGCCGTTCGCAGCGCGGGAGCCTGAGAGTCAATCTCTTATGGAGTTGACCCGTGCCAGAACAGGTTTGCGGGGGAACAACGCCTGCTGTGCTGCCGCAGTAAAGGCCAGCAACCCGCAAGCCAAGGCTAATTTGCGCATGGCACCGTTGGTCTGCCTATCATTTGAGCTCATGATTGAAGTTTCAAGCGGCACCACCGTTGGAAGTGGCAGCGCGGTTTCCACTGCAGCACTGGCCTTGATAACACTGGTCAGGAGAAGGGATAAAGCCAAGATTTTAATGAATTGCATGACGGAAAGAAGGGAACTTAAGGTCTTAGGCTTCAGGTAATTTACGCAGAGCACACCGATTAATTTACTGATTTCACCAAAAAATCGGGCGATAGACAATACAAATTAAAGATTATTTTGAATCCATTAATTAGTCACCGTTGAATATCAGCGCTTTGCACGAGGAGATTGCAAAGCGTCGCAGTCTCGTGCATGATCGCGCTCCATTTTCTCCATCACGTTTCATGACCGCTAGCCATCAGCTTCGAACCGTCCGCATCGGCCTCGCCGGTCTGGGCAATGTCGGTTCGGGAGTTTTCAATAATTTGGAAAAAAACGGCGGTCTGCTGCGTGAGCGCACCGGCTTCGATCTCAAGATCACACACATCGCCGTCCTGGATGCCGGGAAGAAGCGCAGGATTTCTCCAGGGCCCGCGCGCCTGACCGCTGATTGGCGCGAATTGGTCGCAGACCCGCAGCTTGATATCATCGTCGAACTCATCGGCGGCACCACGGCCGCTTTCGATCTTGTCTGCGCTGCGCTGCGCGCGAAGAAGCCCGTCGTCACAGGAAATAAAGCATTGCTAGCTGAACGCGGGCAGGAGCTTTTCAAGCTCGCGGAAGAAAATCACGTTCCTATTTATTTCGAGGCCGCGGTCGCCGGCGGCATTCCCATCATCCAGACGATACAGGAAGGCTTCGTCGGTAATTACATTCGCAGCATTCACGGCATCATCAACGGCACCTGCAATTATATCCTCAGCCGCATGACGGCGGAGGGGGTGAGCTACCAGGATGCGCTGGCCGATGCCCAGCGGCTAGGCTTTGCCGAAGCTGATCCCACGCTGGATGTCAGCGGCTGGGATGCGGCGCATAAGGCCATCATTCTGGCTTCGCTCAGTTACGGCTTCTGGGTCAAACCGGAAGATACGTTCGTGCAGGGTATCGAGCAGATTTCGCAGACCGACATCCGTTTCGCCGCTCAACTCGGCTACACGATCAAGCTGCTCAGCGTCATCCGGGCCGATGAAAACGGCCGCGTTGAAGTGCGCACCCAGCCGTCCCTTGTGCCGCAGAAGCATGTGTTGGCCAGTATCGGCGGCGCGTTCAATGCCGTGCTCGTGTATGGCGACATCGTCGGTGAAACACTTTTCTACGGCAAAGGTGCCGGTCAGGATCCGACTTCGTCGAGTGTGATCAGCGACATCGCCGAAGCCGCCGCCACTCTGCACTACGGCTCGCGTCACAGCGGGTTCGTGCCCCATGGTCTCTACGGCAAGAGCAAGCCAGTCGAAGAAACCATCTCGAACTTCTATGTGCGTCTCACGGTCGCCGACAAACCGGGCGTGCTCGCGCGCGTCGCCGCCGTTTTCGGCGAAAGCGGCATCGGCATTTCATCCGTGATCCAGCCCGACGAACTTGATGCCCGCATCACGCCGCTGATTTTCATGCTCGACGCCGCCACACTGCGCGACGTGCGCAGCGCGATGCAAACCGTCGCGGCGCTTGATTGTGTGCGCGAAGAGCCGAGCTGGCTGCGAGTGGAGACGATAAAGGAGTAGTCGGCTACAAACTACGCGCGCTCGTTTGTGTGATCTGGAACGCGGCGGCACTGTTGAGTGCCAGGGAGTCATGCAGGCTGTTCGTCTGGATGTCGCGCCTTGTTGATGGCCTCGCCAGTGAAGTTGCCCAACGGAGAACCATCAGGAAGCATGCAAACCCAATCGCTCACGTCTGACACTGGCACTTCCACCAGCATCCCATTTTTCAATTGAGGATTGTGAAAGGGCTCATTGACAAGATGTCCGTGAACATACTCGGGCTCCAAGCCATAAACGGTAAGCCACATGTGCTCGGTATCGTCTTCATGCTTAAAAGCCGCCTTAACCAAGAAGGGTTCCTCTGGGTCTTTTCGATTCTTGAACGCATCAGAAAATTCAGGCCAGCGTCTTCGTGCCTCGGCTATGGCGTGATCGAGAGATTCGCTTTTGGGAACGCCGATGACAGGAGCTTTTACCTCCTCACGGAAGACGCTCAAGGGATCATTGCCACATAGAATCTCCTGCAATGCGTCATCCCAAATATTGAAATAATTATGCTGCGGACAGAGCAGCGCGAGCGTATTTCCATCCGCCAGTGCTGATATTGCCTTGCCGATCATCCGGTATGCAATATCAGGGTTTGTATCGGTTGCGCCGGAGCCGAGCAGGTCAACTGTCAGCCACGCCTCGTGCTCACGAATGATTTCGGCAAAGCGGAGGTTGGGAACTTTGGATGCCAGTTCATCGGCCGAATTGAAGTATTTGCCCTCAAAATTGTGCACGATAAACTGCATTGCCTGTGGCTTCGTAATCATCACGAAGTAGAGCATCTCCCGGCCGACAACAAAACCGTCGGCATTGTTGACCTCCTCCTCATCATCGTTGCCCGTGATATTCAGACCCCACGCATCCGAGAGTGCTTGCGCGAGAACTACGGGCTCCAGATAGCGTGGTAATCTCCGCAGGTGAACCAGCGAAATCAGTGGCTTGTCATCCGCTTTATTGTCTGCGGCGGGGGCTTCAACTTCATCGTCAAAAAAACCCGCATAGGGTGACCGGGCCAATCCCCACGCAATGGTAGCAGTTCCAACAGCCATTGCTGCCCTTGAGACTTTCCAGCCTTTGGTGAAGATGCTCATCGTGGACATGACGGCGCTCCACGCGACCAAAGCCGTGCCCAGAACGACCGCCCATCGTTGGCGGCACGCCAGGCCTGCAATAACGGCGGCCTCTAAAGCGACCACCAACCAGAGCCATGTGAACTGAAACCGTGTAGCCACGAAATAATACGCCACGCCCTGCATGGCTATGACGAAAATGGCGAGGTTACGGTTCGAAGTAAGCCAGTTAACAGCACTCTTCATTAAAAGTGAATCACGCGACAGGTGCCGCGATGTCAAACCGTAAAGCCTTGCTTCCCGTCCCTCATGCCACGGTAGTTTGAATGATCCGGCACGCGCCGCCGGTAATCACCCTGCGCCAGTCCGAGCAGCAGCAAATCCGCAGATGCTTCGCTCATCGCCACCGGCACATTCCACAGCACCGCCACGCGGAGCAACGCCTTCACATCTGGATCATGCGGTTGTGATTCGAGCGGATCCCAGAAGAAGATTAGCAAATCCAACCGACCTTCCGCGATCTCCGTGCCGATCTGCAAATCACCGCCGAGCGGTCCGCTGAGAAATTTCTTCACGGGAAGTCCTGTTTCCTTTTCGATCAAAGCGCCCGTCGTTCCCGTTGCGCAGAGGTTCCACGCTGCGAGCTGATCGCGATGCTCCTTCACCCAGCGGACAAGCGCCGGCTTGCGATGGTCATGAGCGACAAGTCCGAGAGCGGGCATGGCAGAATTATTTTTTTGGGTTAACACAAAAAATGAGTTGTTCTTGGGAAGCAAAGCTGCCCAAATACTTTTCAACACAATTCATCCATGTGGCCGTTCCGCAAGAAGCCAGCAGAATTAACTTTGAAAACAAGGGTTGCTGAATTCTGGCGATGGTATGCTGCGAACGCTGCTCGATTTTTTTCAGAGATTGAGGACGGGCACTGCAGCGAGCTACAGCCAGAAGTGAGTGATGCTGTTGATCGTTGGTTACCCAGCATGGCTTGGGTGTTTGGCGTTGGAGAGAACAAGATTGGGCATTCATTCACACTGTCGGGAGAAGGGACACTACCAAAACAATTCATCGCCGAGTATTGGAATGCCTGTGCCCCGAAACTCGATGGATGGACATTCTATGCGTCCCGCCAGCCCTCGGATAACGTCAGGAAATTCTCACTCAAACTTGATGGTGAGCACACCTTTGAGCCGCAAGAGCTTTGGCTTCATTTATGGATCGACGATCAATCCGAAAAGATAGACGTGACCGCGTGGCATCCACTTTACGAAAAAATTTCAGACCGGGAGAAGTGGACATCGCTCTTTCTGCTATTTGATGAAGCACTAGGCGAGCATGGTTCACAAAACTGGATTGGTGAGATTAAGGTCGCCGACAACGCTCTTCGGGAATCAGTTCCGATTTGGGAACTGCCGGAGTTCATAGATGAAACGGCGAAGTCGCGTGGCTGGAAGAAGCACAAACCGACTGACACCTACACAAGCTATAGCGTCAAAAAGCAATATGAAGGATTCCGCGGTGACGTCTTTGTAGGCACTGCCCGTTATTGGAGCCTGATTCGTGACGTGATGAATACGCACGTTCAAGTCGAACATCCGTGTCCAAAAATGGGCGTAGATTTTGTTTCGGTTGTCTTCCCGAGTGAAATACTGCCAAAGGGTCAGGAAGTAGATTTTCGAGCGACTATTGAAGACGAAATCATCACTAGCTTTGAAAAGAACAGAGGCGGAGACACCCTTGGCGGTGCAACCGGCACCAAAAATACCTACAGCGATTTCATCATTTACGATAGCAAGGAGAGCATTCAGCAGATTCGCGAAATCTTGAAGCGGCACGGATTGCCCAAGGAAACGACGATTCAATATCTTACTCAGGACAAGGCCAACATTGTTCACCGACTCTAGCTGACACGCAGCACTTGCTTTAAGAAAGGTGCCGTCCGGCTCTTTTTGCACTTCGCCACATCCTCGGGCGTGCCGGTGGCGACAACCTCGCCCCCGCGTTCGCCGGCTTCGGGGCCGATGTCGATAAGGTAGTCGGCTTCGGCGATGACGTTGAGTTCATGCTCGATGACGACGACGGTGTGGCCTTCGTCCACAAGGCGGTGGAGGACGTCGATCAAGCGGCGGACGTCGGCGTGATGCAGGCCGATGGTGGGTTCCTCGATGAGATAGAGATTGCGCTTGTTGGTCTTCAGGCCGCGCATCTTTTCGGTGACACTGCGGCCCTGACCGGCATTGAGTTCGGTGACAAGCTTGAGGCGCTGCGCCTCGCCGCCACTGAGCGTGGGACTGGGCTGGCCGAGCTGGAGATAGCCGAGGCCAGTGTCGGCAAGCAATTGCAGCGGTCGCTGGACCCTCGGGATGCTACTAAAGAACTCCGCGGACTCGGTGATACTCATGCGCAACACCTGGCCGATGTTCTTGCCAGCATATTCGATTTCCAAGGTTGCGGCATTGAAGCGCAGGCCGTGGCACATTTCGCAATGCACGCGTGTGGTCGGCAGGAAGTTCATCTCCACTTTAATCTCACCGTTTCCCCCGCAAGTCTCGCAGCGGCCGCCTTCGGTGTTGAAGGAGAAACGACCAGCTTCAAAGCCGCGCGCGCGGGCTGCGGGAAGTTGTGCGAACAATTTTCTAATGTCATCGAGGATGCCTACATAAGTCGCGGGACACGAGCGGGAGGTTTTGCCGATGGGTGACTGATCGACTTCGTAAACGGCGGTGATGTGCTCGACACCGCTGATGGTGGTATAGGCTCTTGGTTCTTGGTTCTTGGTTCTTGGTTTGGCGAGAGCGTTCTTCACCGCTGGAAACAACGATGCGCGCATCAGCGAGCTCTTCCCGCTGCCGCTCACGCCGGTGAGAATGGTCAGGCGACCGAGCGGGATACTGACGTCGACATTCTTCAAATTGTTCGCGCTCGCGCCTTCGAGTTTCAGCCATCCATCTTTTGCATTTTTCTTCGGCAACTCACGCCGCTCGCCGCGCAACGGGTGGTTCATCACCTCGCGCAGGGACTTGCCGGTGACGCTGGCTTTATTCTTTTGGATTTCTTTGATCGTGCCCATCGCGGTCACCTCGCCACCGAAGCGACCGGCGCCGGGACCGAGGTCGATGATGGTGTCAGCACGGCGCATGGTCTCTTCGTCGTGCTCAACGACGAGCAGCGAGTTGCCCTTGTCGCGCAGGGCGATGAGCGTGTTGAGCAGAGCCTCGTTGTCGCGTGGATGCAGGCCGATGGTCGGTTCATCGAGCACATATAAAACGCCGCGCAGGTTGGAGCCGAGCTGTGACGCCAGCCGGATGCGCTGGGCTTCACCGCCGCTGAGGGTGTCGGCGCTGCGGTTGAGCTGCAAATAACCGAGACCGACCTCGCGCATGAAGCGCAGGCGCTGCTCGATCTCCTTCAGGATATCGCGAGCGATCTCATCCTGGGTGCCGGTGAATTTCAACTGCGACACGGCTTGGCCACCGCGCTCGGCAGACAATGCAACGATTTGTTCAAGACGCACGCCTTTGACCTGAACGGCGCGCGCGATGGGATTGATGCGGCTGCCATGGCAGGCGGCGCATAATACATGCGTGTGCTCCTCGCTGTCGAACTTCCGCTCTTCCTCCATTTCCGTTTCGAGCAGGGAAATGTCATCGCGGCGTTCCGCATCGGGTTTGGCAACGGTGACACCGAAGCCGCGGCAGTCCTTGCACCAGCCGTGCGGGCTGTTGAAGGAGAACAGCCGCGGATCGAGTTCTTCAAAACTCATGCCGCAGTCCGGACAACTCATCTCGGTGTTCAGAATCTGGATGGATTTGTCGGGCAACCGTAGCTTGAGCGTGCCCTTGCCCATCTTCAGAGCCCTTTCAATGAACGGCCGCAACGCGAGTGCGCTCATGCCGCGCTCGGTGCGCGTGATGACGGCATCAATCGTGTGTTCCTTGAATCGTTCGAGTCGTGAGAAGTTGGCTGTGTCTCGGAATGCGCTATCAACAAGCAGTGTCTCGATGCCGTGCTTGCGGGCATGTTCGGCGACCTCGGTGTGGAAGCCTTTTCTCGCCTTCACCAGCGGGGCCATGATGTGGACGAGCGATTTTTTCGCGAGATCTTCGACGGTCTTCACTACGGCGCTGACGCTTTGCTTTTCCACCGCGATATTGCAATCGGGGCAGTATTGCGTGCCGACCTTCGCGAACAACAAGCGCAGGAAATGATAGACCTCGGTGATGGTGGCGACGGTGCTCTTGCCGCTGCCCCGAGAGACACGCTGCTCGATCGCCACTGTTGGCGGCACGCCGGTGATGAGGTCCACATCAGGCTTTTCCATTTGCTCGACAAAAGTTCGTGCATAGACGGACATGCTGTCGAGGAAGCGTCGCTGGCCCTCGGCAAATACGAGGTCGAATGCGAGCGATGATTTCCCGGAGCCGCTTAAGCCGGTGACGACGACAAGCTGATCGCGCGGAATATCGAGCGAGATGTTTTTCAAGTTGTGCTCGCGCGCGCCGCGGATGCTGATGGAATTCGGAATGGATGAGGCGCGATACTCGGCGGGTTCTTCGGCGATAACGGACGCGAGGAGCGACGACATTCGCTTCGCGGCTTCGCAACTTGTCGTCTTATGGCACTGTTCGGCAGGAGTGCCGTCCTTCCTTTTGAGCACATGAGCCAGATATTTTCCGGTCCACGATTTTTCACACGCCGCGACCTCTTCCGGTGTTCCTGCGATGACGAGTTCGCCGCCGGTCGCACCGGCTTCGGGGCCAAGATCAATGACCCAGTCGGCGCATTTGATGACCTCAATGTTGTGCTCGATGACCAGAATGCTGTGGCCTTCGTTCACGAGGCGTTGCAGAAGTTTCAAGAGCAGCGCGATGTCGTCGAAGTGCAGCCCGGTGGTCGGTTCGTCGAGCAGGAAAAGTGTTTTTTTGTCGGACGATTCTGGTTCGAGAAGATGGCCGATGAGTTTCAAGCGCTGCGCTTCGCCGCCGGATAATGTGTTGAGTGGCTGGCCGAGCCGGAGATAATCGAGGCCCGCTTCACAGAGTAGGCCCATGGAGTTCACGACGGACTTGGCCTTCTTTGAACCGAGTTCGGTGAAGAACATCATCGAGTCCTCGATAGTCATGCAGAGAACATCGTGAATGCTTTTGCCTTCGAGTTTGATGCGCAGGGCGTGCGGCTGGTAGCGTTTGCCTTCGCATTCGGGGCAGGTGACGTAGAGATCGCTGAGGAACTGCATCTCGATCTTCTCGAAGCCGTTGCCGCAGCAGCGTTCGCAACGTCCGTCGCCGCTGTTGAAACTGAAGAAGCCGGGCGTGATGCCTTCCGCCTTGGCTTCCTCGGTTTCTGAAAAAAGCTGGCGGATGGCGTCGAACGCACCGGTGTAAACTGCGGGCGTGCTGCGCGGTGTGCGTGCGAGCGGACTCTGGTCCACCATCACGACCGTGCCGACCTTGTCGCCGCCTTCGATGGACTTCACCCGTCCGGGTTCGTCTTCGATGCTCTCACCCCGTTGGCGCAGCAGATTCCGATAGAGCACATCGTGAATGAGCGTGCTCTTGCCGCTGCCGCTGACTCCGGTGATGCAACACAGCACGCCCAGCGGGATCTCCACGCTGAGATTTTTCAGATTGTGCTGTCGTGCCCCTACGATGCGCAGTGATTGACCGCGTTTCATCGTGCTGCGTTTTGCGGGAATGGGGATAGATTTTTCTCCTGATAAATATGCGCCAGTGAGCGAGCGAAAGGATGCTTGGGTAGGACGGCCATCCTGGCTGTCTTCGACTGGCATCTTGCCAGTCGTCAGGGATTGATCAGAAAGCAGGATGCTTTCTGAAGGCAGGCTGGAAGCCCGCCCTACCTGAGATTCTATCAAATCGCGGAGCGATCCGTTGAAAACGAGCTCGCCGCCCTTCTCGCCACGACCGGGACCAATCTCGACAAGATTGTCCGCAGCCCGCATCACAGCTTCTTCGTGTTCGACCACGAGCAATGTATTGCCCTTGTCGCGCAGGCCTTCCATGACGCCGATGAGCCGGCCGATGTCTCGCGGATGCAGGCCGATGCTCGGTTCATCGAGAACGAACAGTGTGTTTACGAGTGAAGCGCCGAGGCAGGTGGTGAGATTCACGCGTTGCAGTTCGCCACCGCTGAGCGTGCGGGTTTGACGATCAAGATTCAGGTAGCCCAGACCGGCGCGCTCGAGATAACTGAGCCGCGAGGCTATTTCTTCCCGCAGCATCGCCGCGGCCTTGTCGTGTCCGCCGACGCTCCAGGAGCGCAAGAGCGGCAGCAGATCGCACACCGGCAACTGCCAGAGATCGTGCAGCGTTTTGCCTTCGACCCGGTAGTGAAACGCCTCCTTCTTCAGGCGTCCGCCGCCGCATTCGTGGCATGTGGTGTAGGCGCGGTAGCGACTGAGGAAAACGCGCACGTGCATTTTGTAGGCTCGCGTTTCCTGCCACTTGAAGAAGCCACGCACGCCATACCACTCGCCTGCAATGTAAGCTTCCTCGGGATCACTGCGGTCGCCCTCGATGAGCCATTTTTTATCGGCGGCGCTGAACTGATCATAGGGCAGATCAATGTCCACACGGCGCATCTTGCAGCATTTGATGAGATCGTTCTGGCAGTCTTTGTAGGAGTCGCCACTGAAGGCTTTCACGAGTCCTTCGCGGATGCTGAGCGATTCTTCAGGCATCGCTTTCGTTAAGTCCAAGCCGAGCGTGCGACCGAATCCGCGACAGGTGGAGCACGCGCCGATGGGATTGTTGAAACTGAAGAGGCCCGGTGTGGGCGTGGAGAGCTTGATGTCGCAGTCGGCGCAGCGCCAGTCGGTGGAGAAGGAAAGTAGCGCAGGCGTCTCGCCTGCGGCTCGTGACGCGGGCATTTTGCCCGCATTGGCAACAGGCAGAATGCCTGTTGAACAGGTCGCAGGCTGGAAGCCCGCGCTACACGTCCCTTTCCCGAATCGCAGCGCAGCTTCGATGGCCTCGGTCAGGCGCGCTTTGTTGGACTGATCGAGCGTGAGGCGATCCTGCACGACTTGCACGATGGCGGGCAGCCTGCGCTTCGCGAACGCAGCAGGCTCATCGGTGCGGATGATTTCGCCGAAGAGCAGAACGCGGGTGTAGCCTTGCGATTGGAGGAACGCGAAGAAGTCTTCCGCTTTCGAATTTCCCGGAACCGGCACCCCGAAAAGGATCAGCGCCGTTTTGCCTGCGTGCTCGCCCAACAACGCGCGTTGAATCGACTCCGCGCTCTCTGGTTTGACGGGACGATGGCACTCGGGGCATACGCCTTCCGCGAGGCGTGGGAAGAGCATCTTCAGGTAATCGTTAATCTCCGTGATGGTGCCAACTGTGCTGCGCGTGGAGCGGATGCTGTTGACCTGCTCGATGGCGATGGCGGGCGGAATGCCGATGATGGCATCCACCTTCGGCTTGTCCATGCGCTCAAAGAACTGTCGCGTGTAAGGCGAGAAAGTTTCCACATAGCGGCGCTGGCCCTCCGCGTAGATGGTATCGAACGCGAGCGATGACTTGCCCGAGCCGCTCGGCCCGGTGATGACGTTAAGTTTGCCGAGCGGCAGATCGAGATCGAAGCCCTTGAGATTGTTCTGTCGCGCGCCACGAATTTGAATCACGTCGGGCAGGGGGAGCTTGGTGGGAGTGCGGAGGGACATGAGTGGGCGGGCGCGGAACAAGGATGGTAGCGATTCGTGCGCAGGGGGCAAACGGACGCAGCGGGGGACTTGAAGTTTCTCCTGAATGAGGCACGATGCGCCCGCTGAATTTATGAAAATCCATTTTTTGACCGCCGCTCTCGGAATTATTTTGCTCGCTTCCTGCGAGACGCCGCAGCAACAGGGTGCAGACTATCTTGTTGGGCTGGGTGGCGTAGCACCGCAGGCTCCGCCTTCACTCGGCGTGGGGGAGCAGGTGTCCTACTGGGATGACGATGGATCGCAGGGAGCGCCACGCATCGTGGTGGATTTGAAAAGGCAGGTGGCGCAGTTCTACCGTGGCAACCATGTGATCGGCGTCGCGGCGATCGCTTCCGGAAAGGAAGGGCGAAACACTCCGCCGGGACAATATAAAATCACGCAAAAGAATCCGAACCACAAGTCATCGAAATATGGCTGGATCGAGGACGGTGCGAAGAATGTCGTGAACGATGATGCCATGCCCTCGACTCCGGTTCCGGCGGGCTGCCGATATGTGGCGGCACCGATGCCGTGGTTCATGCGCCTGACAAACGACGGTGTGGGCATGCACGAGGGCTATCTTCCGGGTTATCCCGCGAGCCACGGCTGCATCCGCATGGATCGCGGTGTGGTGAAAAAGTTTTACGATCACGCCTACATCGGAATGCCGGTGGTCGTGGTGCGCTAGCCAAGTCCCAGCGCCTCGATCTGCTCTTCGTCCCAGCCGAGATAGTGCCCCAGTTCGTGGAGGTAGGTCTTGCGCACTTCCCTTCGGAAAGTGATTTCATCGCCGTCAGCATAGTCCCAGAGGTTGTCGAGAAACAATCGGATGCGCGGCATGTCACCGGGATCAGAGGGAGGGGGATCGAGCCGGTTCATGCCCTCGAACAAGCCGAGCAAATCATCCTCGATCGACTCGCCTGCATGGAGCGTGTCATCGATGGTTTCAAATTGCACGGCGCATTCGCCCGCCGCAGCACGCACGTCGGCGGGCAGGCGGCTCTTCGCGCGGGCGACCTCCGTTTCGGCGAGGCGCAGCAGCTTTTGGAAGGCGACTGGCATTGGGCAGAAAAATGAAGAGGGGACTCAGGAGGCGCTGCTGCCTGATGCCTGCTGCCTGTTGCCTTCTCCCATGAGATGCGCGTATTTTTCTTTCCATTCTGCAGGCAGGCGCATGGGTTTGCCCTGAGGCATCTGCACGAGGGCCAGCGACTGCTGGCAGGTGATCAGCAGCGTATCCTCGTCCTTGCGCCTCATCTCGAAACTGCACCAAAACCGTGCCCGTTCGATGCTTTCCAGCTTTCCGTGGATAACTAACTCGTCGCCTAGTTTGGCCGGTTTGCGGTAGTCGATCTCCGTGCGCACCAGCACGGGATAAAGATGGGTGTGCGACATCTCGCGCAGATTCAGGCCGAGCTTGGCCGCCAGACGGGTGCGCGCGGTCTCGATCATGCGGAGGTAGGCGAGGTTGTGGACGACTCCGCCGCAGTCGGTGTCGAAGAACATGACTTCCTCGTGGGTGGTGATGGTAGGGGTGGGCATGGATTGCAGTTGTTTGCAGTTGTTGGCTGTGGTTTGCAATTGTTGGAATAGTTTAAATGACAAACCAGCTTGCAAGAACAGCTATTGCCAACAACTGCAAACTATAGCAAACAATTGCCCGCCTCTTTTATGCGCCTCGCCTATCTCTACAGCCGCTACCCAGTGGTCTCGCAGACGTTCTGTGATTCAGAGATGCTGGCGCTGGAGGCGTTGGGTTTTGATCTGGAAATCGTCTCCCTCAATCCGCCGCCTGATTCATTTCGGCATGAGAGACTGGACCGGCTGAAGGCGGAGATTCACTACCCGCCACCGGGAGTGGTGCTGGATGCGAAGGTGCGGTCGCCGGAGTTTCTGGAAAAGCTGGGGCCGCTGATTGCAGATCACGACGCAAAATACGGCGGCAAGTTCAAGGCCTCGTTACGCGCGCGCAATGCCTGGCACTTTGCCCCGCTGCTGCGCAAACTTGGCGTGGGGCATGTGCATGTTCACTTTGCGAACCGCGCCACGCACACGGCGCTTTTCCTCAAGAAGCTCGGCTTCACCTTCAGCTTCACGGCGCATGCGCAGGATTTCATGGTCGATCTCGGTAGTGATGATTTGCTGCGCGAGATGGCGCGCGAGGCGGAGTTTGTGATCGGTGTCAGCGATTACTCACGCGATCTTCTGGCGCAGATCTGCCCTGATAGCGCGGCGAAGATCACGCGCATCTACAACGGCATCGAGATTGATGATTTCCCAGCGGCTCAGCCGGAGCGCGGCGGGGTGCTGCGCATCGTCAGCGTGGGACGCTTGATCGAGTTCAAAGGTTTCATGGTGCTGCTGGATGCTGTGACAGAACTGAACCGGCGTGGAGTATCCACGGAAACGCGCATTATTGGCGAAGGTCCGTCGCGTGGAGAACTGGAGCAGATGATCTCGGCGCATGGACTTTTGAATGTCACGTTGCTGGGTGTTCGCAGTCAGCGGCAGATTCAGCGGGAACTGGCGGAGGCGAATATCTTCGTGCTGCCGAGCATTGTGGATCACAAGGGCGCCTGTGATATTTTGCCAACGGTGATCACCGAGGCCATGGCCTGCCGGCTTCCGGTCGTGAGCACTCGAGTGTCGGGCATTCCCGAGATGGTGTTGCATGGCGAAACCGGCTTGCTCGTGGAGCCGGGCGATGACCATGCGCTGGCAGACGCAATCATGGAACTGTCGGTGGATCCGTCGAGGCGCAAGGCCATGGGCGAAGTGGGTCGCAAACACGCGGAAAAACATTTTTCGATAGAAGTGACAGTGGGGCAGCTGGCTTCGCAGTTTGATAACAAAGGTGCTGGCGATTGGCGCGCGGAGCCGCCGGTGGTCTATCTGATGAACCAATGGAATGGAGAAGCGAAACATCTTGAATCGTTGAATGACGAGCCGCGACTTCGATTGATCGCGTGCACCTGTTCTGGAAATATGCGTCAGGCTGATCCGAAGCATACGGATCGAATTGAGTTCATGCCGGACGCGGTGGTTCTGGAATCACACTGGCTCCGCCAATCCGGCCTGAGGCATCGGCTGGAGCGGGCGCGCGGCATTCTGGGTGAGTCCGTTTCCGGTGAAGAGTTTTATCAGCAGGCCAGGCGCGCGGTTTATCTCGCGGATGTGCTGTCACGGCGCGGAGTGAAGCATCTGCACGCATTCCGGGCGGACGCGGTGCTCTGCGTCTGGCTGGTAAAGAAACTCACCGGCATGAGCGTGAGTGCTGCGATTGAGGAGCAGCCGGCTCCCAGCCGCGCCTTGCTGGCGCGATTGCTGGTTGATTTCGAATTGGTTACCAATTCAGATAAAAAACTTGGCGTCGACACTGGATTATTCTCCAAAGATGCGCTCTCGTTGCACAAACCCGTCACCCATCGAGAACTTCGGATTGGACCACTGCGGCTGAGGCTACGGAAACCGGCATCGCAGCAGGATCGCAGTCAACTTGAGCGGGGTTGGTTCGAGCAAATTATGCAAAAACTACATGCCTGAGCGAGTCGCCATCGTCATACCGTGCTACAACCACGCCCGCTTTGTGGGAGAGGCACTGGAGTCCGCGCTGGGACAGACCCGCAAACCGGATCGGGTGATCGTGGTGGATGACGGATCCCAGGACAATTCGCTCGAAGTCTTGCAAGAGTTCGCCGGTCGTGGGGTGGAAGTTTACGCGCAGGAAAATCATGGCGCCCACGCGACCATCAACAGACTGGTTGAACTCGCCGCGACCGATTGTGACTGGGTGGCGATCCTGAATTCCGACGACCGGTATCTGCCCCGGCGGATCGAACTCGGCCTGGAGGCTGCTCTGCAGCGGCCTGGCCTCGCCGTCCTTGTTACCGGGCTGCGCGTCATCGGTGATGATGGCGCTGTGCTCCCGCAGGATGCTCCCCGCGCGCGCTGGTTCCACGGCGCGTGGAACCTGGGCAGCCATGCCGATACTGAATTGCCGGAGTGGCTTGGCCAGGCGAACTTCGTGGCGACAACCAGTAATGTTCTTGTGCGCACGAACTATTTGCGCGCGAATCCATTCCGGCCGTATCGCTTCAATCACGACTATTATTTTTTTGCCACGGCGATGCTGGAAAACCAGCTCATGGTGTGTCCGGAAGTTCTGCTGGAATATCGCGTGCACGGCAGCAATACAATCTCCACGCGTCCGGAACCGCTTATGCGGGAGATGATACGGATGCACCTGGACTTCTATCGGAATAACGCCGCCAGGCTGAGCACTTCCACTGAATTGCGCAAGAAGTTCTATGCTTTCGTCCGCAGTTCATGGGACAGCATCTCCAGCTTTCACGCCGGCCTGTTTCAAGTCGCCGTGGCACAATTAGTGGGAAAATGCAGCGAGGATGAACTCGCTGAGCTTGCCGCTTGTATGCACGCGACTGAGTTTAATGAATTTCCAAACAAGGCGCTGACCAGCTCGCGCAGTAGCGAACCCTCGCTAAACACCACCGCATCCTTGCAAAGGCGGGTGGAGGAGTTGGGCGCTGAATGCGAGCAGTCGAAAAGCGAGCGGGAGGCGCTTGATCGACTCTGTCGATATCGACACAAGATGTTGCGTTCCTGCTGGGTTCGTCTCGGGCTGTTGATAGGTGCCTGTCATCCACTCGTGAGCAACCGCGGAAAGAAGCCTCTCGAAAAAATGCTCTGGCTTCGTGATGCTTGCGCGAGCAATCTCTGGCTCAAGATTGGCGAGATGCTTGGCTCCAAGAGTGCCTACGAACTCCGGCGCAGCCTGGTGTGAAATGTCATAAATTGTCCTATGCGGGATCGCTAAACCCAGATGCTTCGGCCCAGCGCCAGCCAGTTTAATTTTACCATCGTCGACGAGACGGAAGACTGGATCGTTGTGGACAAGCCGGCGCCGTTGCAAATTCATCCCAGCAAACCGACGGATGCCGGACTGACCTTGTGGGACGGACTGCGTGCCATGCTGAGTTATGAAATCATCAATGGCGGCCAGGTCTCGCTTATCAACCGGCTCGACCGCGAAACCAGCGGCTTGGTGCTGGTCGCGAAAAATGCAGAGACCGCACGGCGTTTTGGCAAGGCGATGATGCGTCGGCAATGTGCGAAGACTTATCAGGCGATCGTGCGCGGTTGGCCGGAGTGGGAAACGCGTGACCTTGATGCGCCGATTCTGCGCGCGGGTGACGTCATGGAATCACAAGTTTGGGTGAAGCAGATGGTGCATGAGGACGGCGCGAAGTGCACCACAGGTTTCCGCGTGCTGCGGAAGTTTGTGGGCTGGCAGCCCTCTGCCGACGAGACTGGCGCGGATGAATGTCGGCAGGGGGCTGCCGACCCACTTAAATTTTCCCTCATCGAAGCGAAACCGCACACGGGACGGATGCACCAGATTCGCGTGCATCTGGAGCATCTCGGATTTCCCGTGGTGGGAGACAAAATTTACGGCGGCGATGAATCGTGTTATCTGGACTTCATCAAGACAGGTTGGACGTCCGCGCTGGAAATGAAGCTGCTGCTGCCACGGCAGGCGCTGCATTCGTTGCGGATGGAGGTGGGTGATGAGCGAGGAAGCCTGGCATGGGAGGCGCCGTTGGCGGAGGACATGCGGCATTTCATGGAAGACCGTGACGCGCGTTCAGGTTGCGAACAACCACCTGCGTCGCATGGTGATTGCCCGGAAGGAATCTGAAGTTCTTAGTTTACGAAACCAAGAACGAAGAACCGAAAGACCAAGAACCGGATTGGAGATGTATCCCGCCCCCTTGCAAGAGCTGATCAATTTTTTCGAGCACCTGTCAGAACAGGAGCGCCGGGAGAATCTGCTGCTGCTGGCGGAGCAAGCGGAGAAGCTTGAACCGCGTGAGGGCGAGAAATTTGATCTCGAAGAAGTGCGCAAAGACAAAGAATGCACAGATACCGTGGGAGTTTACCTGCGCGTGGACGATGACGATCGCGCGCATTTTGCGATCACCCTGGGTCTGAAAGTGCAGACCCTCACTAGAGCGATGGCGACGATACTCTGCAAGGGGCTGAACGGAGCGATGCTTCAGGAGTTGCTGGATGTGCCCGAGGATTTTGTGTCCCGCATCATCGGCGCTGAACTGGTGCGGCAGCGCAGCCAGACAGTTTATTATGTGCTCGGTCGCATGAAGGCCGCGGTAAAAGCATTCATCAATCAGGACCGGGGGCCATAAGATTCCGGATATTTTCCAAGAAAATTCCGCCGTATCCGTGAGGCACGGTGAACCACCCATCATACCAACATTATGAAATCAAAACTCGTTTTTATTCTCGCCGCGTTTTTTGCTCTGCTGGCAGGCGCTCAGGCCGATGGCTTGATCATCATCCATAATCCGCCTATACCCGGCCCCCCGCGAGGACCGTTGGTGCGTCCGCACTTCTCCTTCGCGCCACTCGAAGTCGTCTTTCACAAAGTGAGCGTGGACATCGCCGGGCAGAAAGCCACGACCCATGTGGAGCAGGAGTTTTTCAACCCGAACAACGCGAATCTCGAAGGCGAATACATTTTTCCGATCCCGAAGGGTGCGCATCTCGACAAGTTCACCATGAAAATCGGCGACAAGGACATTGAGGCGGAGTTGCTCGACGCCAACAAGGCGCGCGCCATCTATGAAGACATCGTGCGCCGCCAGCGTGATCCCGCATTGCTCGAATACACGGGGCGTGCAGCTTTCCGCGTCCGCATCTTTCCCATCGAGCCGCACTCACGGAAAAAAGTTACCCTTGCCTACACTGAATTGCTGAAAGTGGACGGCGGCATCGCCAGCTATCTCTACCCGTTGAACACAGAAAAATTTTCTGCGCAGCCGCTCAAGACTGTGGCCATCAAAGTCACGGTCAATGCCGATACGCCCATCAAGGCGCTCTATTCCCCATCACACTCTGTCGAAATCAAACGCGATGGCGAGAAGCGCGCTGTCATCGGTTGGGAGGCCGCGAATGCGCGGCCCGACACTGACTTTCAGCTTCTCTACTCCACGGCGGATACGGAAGTCGGCGTTCATTTGCTGACTCATAAAAATGAAAACGAAGACGGCTGGTTCCTTCTTCTGGCCTCACCGGGTGCGGATGTGATGAAGACCAAAGATGTTAACCCGAAGGATGTCGTTTTCGTGCTCGATACCAGTGGCTCGATGGCCGGCAAGAAATTGGAGCAGGCGAAAAAAGCGATTACATTCTGCGTCGAGAATCTCAACGACGGCGACCATTTCGAGATCGTGCGTTTCTCTACAGAAAGTGATCCGCTCTTTGAAAAACTTACCGAGGCTTCACGCTCCAATCGTGAGAAGGCTGAGGAATTCATCAAGAATCTCAAGCCAATGGGCGGCACGGCGATCGCGGAAGCGCTGGATCGAGCGCTGAAGATGAAGCCGTCGGACAATGCGCGGCCCTTTGTTGTGGTGTTCCTGACGGATGGCAAGCCGACCATCGGCGAGACGGACGAAGACCGCATCGTCTCGCGAGTCGCGCCTGACGGGGCGAGCACCACGCGGATTTTTTGCTTCGGAATCGGCACGGATATCAATACGCATCTGCTCGACAAGATCGCGGAACGCACCCGCGCCGCCTCGCAATTCGTGCTGCCCGAGGAGGATCTCGAAGTGAAGGTTTCGAATTTCTTCATGAAAATCAAGGAGCCGCTGCTGACGAATCTGAAACTGGATTTCCCGGCGGGCATCAAGGTGACGAAGCTTTATCCGAATCCGCTGCCGGACCTTTTCCGGGGCGATCAACTTGTGCTCGCGGGCCGGTATTCGGGTGATGGCGAAGGCGATCTCCAGCTTGATGGCACGTTGAATGGCCATCCGAAGCGTATGACGCAGCGCGTGAAGCTTTCCAAGAAAGAATCCGGCAATGAGTTCATCGCGCAGCTTTGGGCGCTGCGTCGTGTGGGCTGGCTGCTGGATGAAGTGCGTCTGCGTGGTGAGAACAAGGAGCTTCGCGATGAAGTCGTGGACCTTGCGCGGCGCTACGCCATCGTCACGCCTTATACGAGTTATCTCATTGTCGAAGATGAAGCGCGTCGCGGTGTGCCGGTGGCATCACGCAGCTTGCAAAGACTCGACAGGGATGAGCAGGCGCAGTCGTATTACCGCAAGAGCTGGGATGATCTGAGCGGGAAGAAGGACGGATACGATGGCGCGCTCGCAGGTCGCGGAAATTCTTCCATGAAGTCAGCTGAGGCTCCGGCTGTCGCGCTGGAAAGGGCAAAGTCGGAGACATTTGGCGGAGTGATTGCAGGCAATGCAGCACCAGCCGATGCGTTCTCGGTGGGTGCGGCTGCTTCCAGCGGTGGCGGTTATATTGGAGATTCTGCGGCAAAATTGCGCGGCACTGCGGGTGAAGTGCAGACCAAGCTCGGCAACATTGAGCAGGCGACACGACTGGTGAACGGAAAAACCTTCACGCAAAATGGCACGAACTGGAGTGACACCGCCATCCAGTCCGTGAAGGCGAACGAGAAGCGCAATCGCGTGCAGTTTGCCTCGAAGGAATATTTTGAACTGCTAGTGAGCAAGCCTGAGTCCGCACAATGGCTCGCGCTCGGTCGCAACTTGCAGTTCACGATCGGCGAAGAAATCTACGAGATATTTGAATAGAACAGTCACACCCCCATGAAACACATCCTCACCACCATCATCGTCGCCCTGCTGCCAGTATTTGCGCTGGCGAAGGAAAATGAATCCGTCACCGAGACGGCAACGAAACCTGCGAAACAGCGCGTTGAAGTGTGCTTCGTCCTCGATACGACTGGCTCAATGGGCGGGCTTATCGAAGGCGCGAAGCAGAAAATCTGGAGCATGGCGAATGATATCATTTCCGCGAAGCCGGCGCCCGAGGTGCGTTTCGCGCTCATCGCCTATCGCGATCGGGGCGATGCTTATGTGACAAAGATCACGCCACTCACGGATGACCTCGACGCGGTGTATGCCCAGCTTAACACGTTCAAGGCGGAAGGCGGCGGGGACGGGCCTGAGTCCGTCGGGCGCGCGCTGGATGAATCGGTTAGGAAGGTCGAATGGACAAAGGACACGGACGTTTTGAAAATCATCTATCTCGTCGGCGACGCACCGCCGCATCCCTACAAAGATGAGCCGGAATGGAAGAAGGTGTGTGCCGAAGCGGTGAAACGCGATCTGATCATCAATACCGTGCAATGCGGTGCTGATGCAGAGACGACTCGGGTGTGGAAGGAAATCGCGGATCTCTCAGAGGGTGCCTTTGCCGCAATTCCACAAGATGGCGGCGTGGTGGCCATCGCCTCGCCGCAGGACAAGGAACTCAGCGAGTTGAACACTAAAATCGGCAGAACGATGATCGGCTGGGGTGACGCCCGCACGCGCGGTGATGTCAGCGGTAAGCAACTGGCGGCCGAAGCTGCGGCGCCGTCGGCAACAGCGGCGCGACTGTCCTATAACGCGAAATCCGGCAAGACGGTTCAGGGCGATGGTGAATTGCTCGATGCTCTCGCCGAAAAGAAGATCACCCTGGAGAAAGTGAAGAAGGATGAGCTGCCGGAGGAATTGCGGAAGCTCTCGCCGGAGGAACTGAAGGCGCACGTTGAGAAAATGCAGAACGAGCGCACGGAATTGCAGAAGCGCATCACTGAACTGAGCAAGACGCGCGACTCCTACATAGACGCCGAGCGCAAGAAACTCGCGAAGGCGGGCAAAGGGGATGGCTTTGACGAGCAAGTCTCGAAGTCGCTACGTTCGCAGGCAAAAAAGAAGGGCATTCGTTACGAGTGATCGGTTTTGCTGCGTGTCGTGTTTCGATTCACATCAATTCGTCATGACGTGAGCCTTTGATATATTCCGCAACAGCTTACATTAGGCGCGGATGGCCGCGCATCGGAGCGCGGATGTTTCTCTCTTTATTCTGACTGACAGCAGCAAGCAAATTCGCCGCAGTGATTGGTGCATGAGAGAAACTGGAGGCGAGGGACGGAATTGAACCGTCGCATAGGAGTTTTGCAGACTCCTGCCTTACCACTTGGCTACCTCGCCGAAAAATAACATCGGAAAGCTACCGGCTGGCACGTCGCTGTCAATCCGCTTGTGCTGGGGCTTCAGAAGAGAATGAACGGGGCGGGCACAATTTTCACCTCGCCGCCGGGAATGGGCGTGTTGCCTTGGGTCTCCTGAATCTCAGTCACACTGCCTTCGCGGAATGACACGGTGAGCCGCCCAGTCTCCACTTTCACATAAACGATATTTTGCACGAGATTGCCCGACTGGTCACGGCCGGTCACGGCCTGCGGCACGCTTTTGTAAACGCTGTATTCGTATGTTTCTTCGCGACCCGTTGCAGTGACGCGGGCTGATTTTCGCACAGGGTGGCCGAGTGAGGCTTTCACTTCATCCACGGTCAGTCCTACGGCAATCTGGTGCTTCTGGATGAGTTCATCCACGGTCTTTTTCCGCTCGCAGTAAGCTTTTAGTTTTTCCGAGAGTTTCGGATCGGGTGACTTGAGGTCCGCGATCTGCATCCAGCCGGCGACATCACCATGTCGGGCCCGGCCGCGCACTTTCCACGCTTTGTCGGTGATGGCGAGGAGCTGGACCGTTGTGCCGGGAGCCATTGCACCGAGGGCGCGCTGGAGATCGCTCTGGTAGTAAATGACCGACTCGGCAATGACGGTCAGCTTGATGGGCTTGGGCAATACGCCTTCGATTTGAATGGCACCGGTCTCGCTGGCGAGCTGGGATTTGCTCTGCTGCGCCTGAGCCGGGCTGAAAACTAGCGCGGCGAGCGCCAGCGCTAGAGTTGGGGTGAATGAATGTTGCACGGTGATGAGTTGCTGTCAGCGCCCTGCTGGAGTTGGAGGGGAGAAGTTACACTAGGACGGATGATCAGCCGGTCTATTCACTTTTTTCCCAGATGCTTGAGAAGTATCCGTTTCACTTCCGCGATGGCTTGGGGGCTCCGATTGGACCAGTGACCGCTGGGAACGATGAGTTCACTCTCGGCGCCGTCGAGGTGACTGCTCCAGTAGGGCACAAGCCCGTCTGTGCTGACGGGTGGGGTGCGGTCCAGGTTGCCGCCCTTGCCACGGTCGGCGATGATGGAATTGTAGAGAATACCGGGGGTGGGGGGGATGGTATCCATGGTGGTGACGAAACGATTTCCGGGCTTGAGGGCGTCGATGCTGTTGGGGATGCGTTTGAGATGACCGCCGCTGTAGTCCGGCTTCATCAAGCTGACGGCTTTGGCCTGGTCGCCGGCCAGGCCCGGAGCGGTGGGATTGCCGCCGATGATTCTGGCGAGAAGGCGCCCGCCGAGAGCAGTGGCCTTGTCCGCGCCGCGATGAGAAGCTGAGGCATAGATGATGCGGGAAATTTCAGGGCGATGTTGGAAGATGAACGCGCTTTGGAAAATCTTGCGGGTATCGGGGGTCACCGGCAGTTTATCGGGCGGCATGTCATAGTAGGCATTCCAGATTTTCATGCCGCTGTCTGCGCTCAATGTCCGGGCGATCATGCCTCCCATGCTGTGGCCGATGACCACGATTTTCTTGTGGCCGGCGTGGTAGGCGTTGATGGCGTCGAGCTGCTTTCTGAGGGCTGCTGCCATCAATGGATAGGGGTAACCTGTCGGATAATTGTAGAACCAGATTTGGTAGTTTTGCCGGATCGTCGGATCGCTCCGAAGGGTCTCGATCAACGGAGCCCAGGTGGCTTGTGAATCTCCAAGTCCATGGATGCAAAGGATGGGAATCTTTTTCGGATCGTATGGCTGGAGCCGCGCCAGTCGGGCGTTGCTTGAGAAGTCACCGGGGCGCACCAAGCGCTGGAGTTCGGTCTTGCGGGGCGCGAGTTCCGCCAGCGCGAGAGCGAGGGGAGCGGTGAAATCCGCCGCGACGGGATAAATGTGTCCGGCAAAATTAACTGTTTCTGTGGCCAGTGGATCGATGAAGGCAGCAATGCAACTGCGACCTTTGAAGTGCAAGACTTCGGTCACGCCGTAATAGACGCTTTTGCCCTGGATGAAGGGGTCGTATTTGGTCGGGTCAAATCCCGATCTCGAACTGGCAATGACCATGGGCGCGCCCAGACCCTCTTTCATGGTGCGCTCCCGCACCAGGGTGCCATGGAACCGATAGCGGTCGGCGGGCAGGATTCGGAAAAACGACGGATCGTGCTCGGGTTTTCCATCGCTTGCCACGGAAAAGCTCCAGTTGCCGCTGGCACCCGGACAGGTCAACGGAGCTTTCCAAGGTTGCAAACCCGCGCTGTGGATGACCTCGAAAATTCGGCCCACGGCAAAGTTGTAGTCCTTGCGGGCCTGCTGGTCATCCGGGCGCTTCTCCAAGATGGCTCCGGCTGCCGCAGCCGCATCAATAAAACCGCCAATTTTTGCTTGAGGTTCTTTCGCTGGAAGAGCCAATGCCCGGGCGATCAACTGTCCGGCTGGAGTGACCGGGCGGAATTTGGGCCGTTTTTCACTGACGGAAGAATAGTTCGAGCAGCTTGTGACGACCAGCGCCAGTCCGAAGAACAGTATGCGAAAACAGAAGGGCACTTTCATGTTTGTGAAGACGTTGAATCTGTCATGAATCAGTCCGCCGTCAAATGACACGCTCGGCACACAAACTCTGAACGGCAAGCACCGGCCTGCGTGAGGTAAGATACACAGTGCGTGACAGCACGAAAATATTATGCCCGCGCGATCAGCAGCACGATGGGCAAGGCTACAGCCACGTCGGCCAGCACTCGGGACAATTCGGGCGTGAAACGCCGGGCAAAGATATGCAGCGCCGCGAGGAGCGCGGTGCTGAGGGTAATTGCCAAAGTCAGGAAGATCATCCCGGGATCAATGGCGCGGGGAACGATGATCGCGGCGAAGACACCGAAAGTTGCCAGGAACGCTGGATACATGCGCACGATGCCGGGCCAGGTCTGGGAGATCGAAGTTGGGTCGGCTGCAGCATCGGTCTTGCACTCGTAGCACGCGATGGCCACGCAGTTCAACGAGAACAGAAGCGCCATGAGCAGCACCTCGGGCGAGAACGGATTCGCGTAGGAGTCCGAAGAATAAAAGCTTACGTTCAGCGAACAACCCAAAGCGAAAAGATAGCCGCAGATCAATTCCTTGGGCAGCAATCGAAAAATTCCGTGCCAGCGCGGCGTCAGCGCCACGGCAAACATGCTAAGCAGGCCACAGAAAGCCCCAAGCCGTAAATTCTGAGGCAGCGGAAGCCACCACAACACAGTAAATCCGAGCGCGCATACGATGACATTTGCGGTGATGTAAATGGCGCGGTGTTTTCTCGCGGCGAAGTGCAAAAGGTAAAGTGCGACCAAAAATGCAAGAGTCGCGCCGCGCACCATCACGGCGGCGGGTATCGTCAGCAAAGCGAGCATGGCCAGCACTACGGCAGCCGCAGGAATCGCCACCATGCTGAACAGCTTGCGATTCCGCCGGTAAAACGCGTGACGTGTGCTCATGCGGTCGGCTGAGACCGGGGCGTAACTGTCCAGCACCCGGTCCACCATGTATATCAACCAGACGGCAAGGAAGAGAGTGATCTGCGCTCCCGGCAGCAGCTTCATGCGGTAGCAATGTGCCAAGGCCGACTGCCAAAGCACGGCCACGATCGGTGCATCCAAACTGAGGAGATTAAGCCAGAGCCACCATTTGACGCCAGTGCGGGAAGAGCTGGTGAGGCCTTGATCGGTCATTCGGACGCGATATTAATCTGGTGATTCTCAAATGTCTAACAATTTTCAATTTTGAGCCTCAATGTTTGAATCTTTAGAAATGTTCATCTACAAATTCTTATGAAAAATTTGTTTTGCTGGGTGTTTCGTGTCGGTAACTCACCTGAAGCTGCGTTGATATTCTCACAGCTATCCATAAACCTAGAAAGGAAAGTCGATGGCTGATAGCTGATAGTCCATAGCCTGATAATCATGCACTTGCGTGCCCATCAAGCGCTCACTTGGAAGGTGACTGATCACGCACCGCACGCTCAGTTCAGCATCAGACAATTAGCTATTGTCTATCCGCTATCAGCTCTGTTTTTACGATAAATATTATTGACAGTTCGCCGATTTATTCGGATATATTAAATAATCCCCCTCTGCTCGCGGGAGCATGAAATACCTCACTCTCATCCGGCACGCGAAATCCAGTTGGGACGACGCGTCGCTCGACGATCATGACCGGCCGCTAAACGAGCGCGGGCTTCGTTCCGCGCCCGTCGTTGGTCGCTTTCTCGCGAAGACCTATCTGGGCGCGAATGGCACGCCTGCTTTGCTGCCGCTCCCAGATCAGCTCGTCACCAGCACCGCGCTGCGCGCGAAGCATACGGCGGAGATCATTGCTTCTGAGTTAAAATGTGCAGCTCCCGTTACGGAGCGCCGGCTTTATCTTGCCGAACCCAAATCGTTACTCAAGATCGTGCGGGATTTTGACAAGCAATGGCGTCACGTCATGATTTTTGGACACAACCCTGGCATCAGCGACTTTGCCGCGCGTCTGCTTAAGCGGCATGACATTGATGAAATGCCCACCTGCGCTGTCGCGCTGATTGAGCTGCCATCGGATAAATGGAGTGACGCCGATTGGGATGAAGCGCGGCTGATCGGCTACATCACGCCAAAGCTGATCGAAAAAAGATTTGCTGAAGAAGCGAATTCGTAGCGAGGTCGCTGGTCAATGCCATCCCGGCATTCGTAGCGGTCGATATGAGGTGCTGCTGATTTTTCTTCCGAGATCGACGCGCTGAACATCCATTGCGTCGTGTGACAGCTTCAGGGCTTGGCGCCGGCTGTTTTCGCCGCCTTCTCCGCCTGCTGGATCAGCTTGTTGAATTCCACATCGGAGCCATAGCCCGAGTGTCCAGCGAGCTGGGTGCCGTCAGCAGCAGCAATGACAACAAAAGGCAGGGTGCTGCCGCTCACTTTGAATTTTGATGCAAACAACGCGCTGGTGGCCGGATCATCACAGTTTACATCGGCATAGACAAATTTTGTTGAAGAGACGCGAACCTTGCCGGCTTTGATCATGCCCTTGAGAGCCTGACAGTTGCCGCAGGCCTCGCGGCCGTATTGGAGGAAGATCATTTTCTTTTCCGTTTTAGCCTTCACGAGAGCGGCGTTGATATCCTTCACAGCAGGACTGGCGGCAAAGGTGAGACTCGCAGTGAGCGCGAGGATGACGGTGGTGGTGAAGATGGATATTGATTTCATGATGATTTCGGGTGGGATGAATCCTAGCTGAAACGTGTCGAATACGCGAGAAATGTTTTCGATTGACCGATGGCAGAGTCCCACTAGACTTCCGGCCCTCTTTCCCACTCAACCCAGAACCACCCATGCCCGAAGTCCAAGTCAAAAAAGGCGAGCCCGTCGATCGCGCGCTCAAGCGTCTCAAAACCAAACTGGAATCGGAGGGCATCCTGGAAGAAGTTCGCCGT